>CAYRQW010000056.1:0-10208 GCA_964426505.1 uncultured Caldisericota bacterium | reverse complement strand
TGCTGATGGTCCAGCCGTTCTCGCTGCCTTTCAGCCATGTACGACCAACTGGTCCTACGATCCCGCACTGACGATGCAGTATTCCAGACTGGCGGTCGAGACCAACTTCTGGCCGTTGTACGAGATCGAGAACGGTGTTGTCCACATCACGATGAAGCCCTCCAACCGCAAGCCGGTCGAGGAGTTCCTCAGAGGCCAGAGCCGTTTCAAGCATCTGTTCCGCCCAGGCAGCGAACACCTCATTGCCGAGATGCAGAAGATGATTGATGACGAGTGGGCCCGCCTCCTGAAGCTCGAGGAGTCTGGCATCCAGTTCTAGACCACCTGAGGCTTACGTTGTATTCGTCAGCCCACCGGCTACAATGGCGGTGGGCTGATTACGTCAGAGGAGCAATTCCATGGCAACGAAGACGGTGTTCTACTCTGTTACGGGGTATACGCGGATGGTAGCTGAGGGCGTCGCGTCTGCGCTGGATTCTCCACTCTTTGGTCTGACCGATCGTTTCTCCACCCAGCCCGACGGATGGAGACGTGCGGCGAGGAGGGCAGTCCGAGGCTTCGACCTGGGAGTATTGAGAACCTCGGGGGTGTCGTTCGAAAGAGGAGACCGGCTCGTTCTCATTACTCCTTACTGGGACGGACCCGTTGTTCCTGCGGTATCCGGGTTTGTCCGTGTGGTCGAGCTCACAGGTGTCACCGTGTTCCTGGTGATGACGCGTCGATTAAGCGGGGGCGATGAACTCGTCTCCCAGCTCGAGGATGACGTTGTCAGACAAGGGGGAACGATGGGGGAGGTCTTCTGTCTCCGTACGCTCTGGCGGGGGCCGCGGCTTCTGCGGTCACTCGGAAGTCGCATCGGACGGCGTATTGCAGGACAACCTCAAGGAGTCACCACGAGCCTCGTCGAACTGCTCGAGAATGCAATCGAGGATGAGGTCGAAGCACGCAGTCGCTACATCCAGCTTGTCGAGATGACCCCCAACAGTCGCCTGAAGGCAAGGTTCAGTTCGCTCGCAGCTGACAAGGCCGCTCATACTCAGCAGTTGCAGCAACTGTACCGTGCGTATGCAGGGGTCGTATTTGAGCCGAGGAGGAAAGCCATCGCTTCGTTGAAAGCCGGACAGGTTCTCGACTACCACGCTCTGCTCCAGGGGCTTGACGTGGTTGTCGAAGCCGAACACAAGGCGTTCAGGGGATACTGGGCGATCGCCGAGCGATATCCGAGTCAGCCCGACGTTGTTCGACAGATGCTGTCACTGTCCCGCTCAGACCTGCGACACTACAGAGACATGAGGGGGACATACGCAGCACTGAGCCGCCACCACTCCAAGCGTTGATGCGCATTCTCCGCTTTTTCGCATGTTGACTTTGCCCCGTTTGTGGTAGGCTGGAAGAGGCAGTCCTGCATGCGAGGTTGTTCTCGCCAGGCCGCAGGAAAGGGAGGTAGCGAATGATCTATCTTGACAATTTTCGCAGCACGATGGTCGCGCCCGAGGTCTGGGAAGCCATGCGAGCTGCTGCTATCGACGAGTATGCAGTACCGGCGGCGTTCACCCAGTGTGGTACAAGTTCCGCAGAACTGATAGAACGCGCACAGACCCGGCTTGCAGTCGCGATTGGTGCCTCACAGACCGAGGTCGTGTTCACGGGAAGTGGCACTGAAGCCATCAACATGGCGCTGCGGGGTTCCACGCGTGCCCAGGCAGTGGACCAGCCCGAGATTGTCACCAGTGAGATCGAGTACCCTGCTACCCTCGCCGTGTACAGGGCGTTGGAGAAGGAAGGATGCAAGGCTCACTACATCAAAGTTGATGGCGAGGGGAAGTACGATCTCGACCAGCTGTCCTCTGTCCTGAACGAACACACCGCCATGGTCAGCCTGATGGGTGTCAACCACATGATCGGGACGATCGAACCCCTGGCCGAGGCGGGGGCCATCATTGCAGAGGCATCACAGCGCGTGGGCCGCAGGATCCCATACCACGTGGATTTCGCCAGCGCGCTTCAGACGCAGCGATTGAATGTAGACGCCTTGAAGGTCGATCTGGTGAGCTTCTCCAGCAACAAGATCCATGGGCCGAAGGGTGTCGGCGCGCTCTACGTTCGAAAGGGTACGAAGATCAGTCCTGTCATGTATGGCGCCGAGTCATACTCTCCGCTTGTGCCGGGCACCCCCAATACGATGGGCATTGCCGGATTCGACAAGGCTATCGAGCTATTGTATGCAACCTTCGACAGGGATGTTGAGCACATGCGTAGCCTCACCGATCGACTTGCGGCCGGTATTCGCGAGCGTATTCCGTATATCCTGCTCAATGGGCCCGACGGCTTGGGAAGGGCTGCATCGCATCTCTGCTACAGCTTCCTGTTCATTGAAGGCGAGGCGGTCATGATGTTCCTCGACATGGACCAGATCGTGGTCGACACGGGTTCGGCCTGTGCGGCTGCGACACTCAAACCGAACTACATTCTCATGGCGATCGGGCGCAATCATGAACAGGCGCATGGCTCGATCCGCTTCACGCTGTCTCGGTACACGACGGAGGCCGACGTCGATACTGCTCTGGCGAAGCTCGTTCCGATCGTGGAACGCTTGCGTGCCCAGAGCACGATCAGGCCGCCTGCGCAATAGGGAGGTTGCCATGGCAATCAAGTACACTGCAAAAGTCATCGAGCACTTCAAGAGTCCGCACAACGTCGGCGTGATCGAGAACCCCGACGCTTGTGCTACGGAGGGTTCGCCTGCATGCGGCGATGAGATCACCGTCTACCTCAAGATCGACAAGGCGACTGACCGCATTGAGGATGTGAAATTCCAGTCCTATGGCTGCGCTTCGAACATCGCCACGGGGTCCATTATCACCGACCTGGCGAAGGGCAAGACGATCGACGAGGCTGAGGCGATCACATGGAAACAGGCTGCCGACGAACTGGGGGGCCTTCCTCCTGTCAAGATGCACTGCTCGGTCCTTGCCGTCGACGGGCTGCGGTCAGCCATCCGCAAGTACAAGAAGGAAGTGAAAGGTATTGACTATGACTCCACGCTTGATGCAAAGACCGTGACCGAGGAGCTGAAGCATGTGCTGTGGCCGCCGGTCGGGGTCGATATCATCACGCTCAAGATGGTCAAGTACATAGGCATCGACCAGGGTGCGGTGAAGGTCGAAATCAGCATAGGCTCTGATGACAAGTTCCTGGACCCGACGATCGATGAGATCATCGAGCACGTCAGCAAGATTCGGGGAGTCAAGTCAGTCAGCGTCGACAATGTCTAGTCATCCTTTGCATCCCGCGCGATGCAGTTCAGCTGGAGGGGAATCATGATCGATTTTCGTTCTGATACTGTCACAAAGCCCACGCAGGCAATGCGGGACGCCATGGCCACGGCCGAGGTCGGCGATGACGTCTACCGCGAGGACCCCACTGTCATCAGACTGGAAGAACTGGGCGCGAAGATGCTGGGCAAGGAGGCAGGTCTGTTTGTATGTTCAGGAACGATGGGCAACCAGGTCGCCATCATGACCCATACACAGCGCGGAGACGAGCTCATTACTGAAGCCGAGAGCCACATCTTCTACTATGAGGTTGGCGACGTCGCTATGTTGTCGGGTGTTCAGGCTCGACAAGTCCCGGGCAGGCGGGGCATCATGGACCCGGATGATGTCAAGCATGCGATTCGCGACTCCAGCAATATCCATTTTCCACGGACGTCGCTCATTGCCATTGAGAACACGCACAATCGAGGCGGGGGCAAGGTGTGGCCAATTGAGTACGTACGCGAGATTTCGGCTACGGCACGTGAACGCGGCATCGCCGTACACCTTGATGGAGCGCGGATATTCAATGCCTCGATTGCCTCCGGCATCACCCCGGACGTGTGGGCATCCTACGCCGATTCTGTCATGTTCTGCCTTTCCAAAGGCTTGTGCGCACCTGTCGGCTCGTTGCTCGTTGGATCCAGGGACTATATTGA
The DNA here is from genome assembly GCA_964426505.1 of uncultured Caldisericota bacterium. Classification (GTDB taxonomy): domain Bacteria; phylum Caldisericota; class Caldisericia; order Cryosericales; family Cryosericaceae; genus Cryosericum. The sequence continues at coordinate 6,235 of CAYRQW010000056.1, read as the reverse complement.
ACGAGCTCGCAAGAACCGCAAGCGCCTTGGGGGTGGTCTTCGTCAGGTCGGCATTCTGGCGGCTGCAGGCATTGTGGCGCTCGAGACGATGGTGGACAGACTGGCGGAGGATCATGCCAATGCGAAACTGCTCGCGAGCGAGTTGGCCAGCATCGGGTACGGAACTGACCCGTCAGAGGTCGAAACCAATATGGCCATGGTGAACGTTGCCGCAAGTGGCAAAGATGCGTCTTCGTTTGCAGATGCGGTCCGAGAGAAGGGTGTTCTGTGCAATGCTGTCACATCAACGAATGTCCGAATGGTCACGCACCATGATGTTGCGGCGGATCAGTGCCGCGCGACTGTCGAGATCTTCAGGTCGTTGCTGCCCGCTTAGGCATCGATTCGAGTCAAGGAGGAAACGATGTTAGAACCCAAGCATGTCGAAGGAACATACAGCAAGCATAGGGTCTTCCTCTACACGCTCACGACCTGCGGCTGGTGTCGCAAGACCAAAGCTCTGCTGCAGGAACTGGGCGTCGCGTATGACTATGTCGACGTCGATGAACAGGAGGGTGGCAATAAGGACCTGGCCAGGCAGGAGGTCCTGAAATGGAACCCGGCATGTTCGTTTCCGACCATCGTCGTGGATGGTACGGATTGCCTGGTGGGGTTCCAGGAAGACAAGCTTCGAGAGCTTGCGGCTGAATGAGCAGGATTGCGGACGGGGACGTCACTGAGGTCTGGCAGAGGCTGGTCCTCGAGGCAACAGACGCAGGGTATTCCATCAATCCTGACGACGCATTTGCCAGGGACCTGATCCGGGGTCTGCTGGAGAACGAGGCACGCTACGGATACCGCGCCTGCCCGTGTCGTCTGGCATCAGGGGTAAGAGAGCGGGACATCGATCTCGTCTGTCCGTGTGACTATCGGGACGCCGATCTCGACGAATATGGTGCCTGCTTCTGCGCGCTGTATGTCTCTCCTGAGATCAGTCGTGGCGAGAAGGCCGCCACGTCTATTCCTGACCGTCGCCCGGTCGGCGGGCCGGCTACAGCTGACGCGGATATGGAACAAGTGCATGTGGATGGGCTCGCGTTCCCGGTTTGGCGCTGCAAGGTTTGTGGGTATCTGTGTGCAAGGCCGCAGCCCCCTCTGGTCTGTCCGGTCTGCAAGGCGGGCAAGGAGCGTTTCGAGCGCTTCATGTAGCCTGACGTTATCGTTTTTGCCCAGAGCCGCTTTGCCTCCTTTTTGGGACAAGGCGGCTCGTATCGTTTCTGAGGACCGAGTGCCTCGCTGCTGCATATGGTGTATGCATGAGCTGCGCAGATCTGGCATGACCGCCACTCCCTGTCCTGAGTGACAACGAGGACAGCACGTTCATGAGCACGACCGTCATTTGCTGTTGCCAAAAGGTCGTGGGGCGTGACACACAACTATTGACAAAAGAAACACGTTCTGGTATAGTCTGAAATTGCGTCCTGAGGACGCGTAGCAACACTCATGTATGTGGAGGTACGACAATGGCAAAGAATAGGATTCGCATCAACTGATGACAGGGGTGCTGTCGATTGGACAAGCTGCAGTCAGGAGTTTGCCACAGTAAACGCAGGACAGTCAATTCTTCAGTCACCGACTCTCACAGAGTCCGTCAGTAGTTTCTCCTGTCATACAGTTCGCTTTTCCCCACACTCATTCTGGAGGTAGCACTGTATGCATACATCTATTCAAGTAGAGAACCTTACTCGCGTCTTCAACCGCAGGGGCGCAGCTCCTTTCCACGCGCTGCGGGGCGTCAGCTTTGACGTCTCGTATGGAGAGATCTTTGGCCTCCTTGGTCCGAACGGTGCGGGCAAGACCACAACCATCAAAATCATGTCGACTCTCCTGCTCCCGACGTCCGGTCGTGTCACCGTGGCGGGGTTTGACGTGGAGCGGGACTATGCCGGCGTGCGCCCTTTCATAAGCCTGATCTCGGGAGGCGAGACCTCTGGATATGGCATACTCAGGGTTGAGGAGCAGCTCTGGATGTTCAGCCAGTTCTATGGCATGGAGACTCCAGTCGCTCGCAACAGAATTGAGCACTACCTGCGCATGGTCGGCATGTGGGACGACAGGCGTCAGCAGATGAACCGCCTGTCCACCGGAATGCGCCAGAAGGTCAACCTGGTGCGTGGTCTCGTCACTGACCCGAAGGTGCTGTTTCTCGACGAACCGACGCTTGGCGTCGATGTCGAGGCAAGCGTCATCATTCGCGGTATCGTGCGGGACTGGGTGATCGAGAAGCCCGAACGCTCCGTTATCCTCACGACACACTACATGGCGGAAGCGGATGAACTCTGTTCGCGCGTGGCTATCATCAACCACGGGCTCATACTTGCCAACGCGGCTCCAGCGCAGCTGAAACAGGATCTGGACAGCAGAGCGCACTACGAGATCACGGTTGATCAACTCGACAGGGAGCAACTCGAACATATCGCCGCGTCGATGGGAGATGGGAATGACTTTGTCATGAGTGCCGACAAGGTGACGAACAGCCCCATGCTTGTCGCGCACCTGATGCATGAGGGCGACATCGCCCGTCTCATCGCAGCGTTGGCTGGTCAGGGGGTAACCCTTGAGTACATGCGTAAGCTCGAACCCACTCTGGAAGACGCGTTTCTCAAGATGGTGGGCAGGAGGTTCGAAGATGAAGAAGAAACTTCTCCTGTTTCTTAGGACGCTCAACGCACGCGCCTACGTGCGCATCTTTGGACAGATGCGAGAGGCGACCTGGGTCATAGCGAGTGTCCTGGGTGGCTTCTTCACGATGGCGACCTACATCTATCTCTACCGGACACTCGGTACGGGCCCTGAATTCGGTGGACTCGTTGTACTGGGTGGGTTCATGACTCCCTTCTTTCTGAACGTGCTGTGGGGTGTCGCGACGCAGTTGTACTGGGAGAAGGAAATGGGGAACCTGGAACTGATGCTCGTGAGCCCCGCCCCGTTGTCCGCCTTCCTCGTCGGTCTGTCTGTCGGCGGAGCCATGCATACAATGCTCCGTTCGCTGGCCGTGCTGTTCTTTGGCATCGCCGTGTTCAAGGTGCAGTTTACAGTTCTCCACTTGCCCATGGCATTACTTGTCTTCCTTGTGACCCTGTTTTCGATGTACGGGCTTGGTATCGTGTTCTCGTCGCTATTTCTCTACCACGGGCGCGATGCATGGCGTACGGCCGATCTGGTCATGGAACCGACGAACGTTCTGTCAGGGTCGTACTTTCCCGCCAGGTTCCTTGGTGTGGGCCTGCTGGGTATTGCAGCCCTCATTCCGACAACGCTTGGGCTTGACGCATTGAGACAGCTTCTGGTCCCGTCGTTTGCACCGAAAGTGCTGGACTGGCGCTGGGAGTCGCTCATTCTCATTGCGCTGGGCCTCATGTTCGCTCTCATTGCATCGTGGGCACTGCGGTCTATCGAGTACAAGGCCAGGCGCGACGCGCGGCTGACACTCAGGTGGCAGTGATGAAAGGCTTTGTTGCCTCCATGTACGTCGGGTTGCAGATCGAGAGCAACTGGACGAAGAAGTGGGTGTGGCTGCTGTACCTCGCGGCATATCCCGTTGGCAGCTTTCTTGCAGTCATCATCCTGTACGGAGCCTTCGGCCAGAAGACGGGACTACTGCCATATGCGCTGTATGGGACCATCTTCTACTACTCATTGAGCATGGTCTTCTTCGACATGGCGTTCAGTGTCCACGATGACCGAGAGCACTACCAGACGCTCAAGTACATCTTCCTGTCGAGCACTTCGTATCGGACGTATCTGTGCGGGCGTGCCGCGACACGGTATCTCATAGCGCTCGCAGGAATTGCCATCAACTTGTGCTGGCTTGTTCCTTTGCTGCATCTGCCATTTCATCCCAGTTGGAGTCTCCTTTTCATCGGAGCTTTTCTTGGATATCTTGTCGCTGCTGGCCTGGGGATGGCAATGGCTTCCGTTTTCCTGCTGACGATCAAGCTGGATGTCGACGTCGTCGACGCGCTCTTTGGCGGAATGTTCGTACTCAGTGGGGCTTTGTTCCCCCCGACGGCCTTTCCAGAAGTGTTTGCCAAGATCGCGGAGCTGGTTCCCATGAGTTCGTTCATCGAACTCATGCGCCGGGCAGCCTCGGGACAGGTTCTTGCAAGCTTCCTCTCTGACCTGTCGACGCTTCAGTTGCTGGGGAGAGTGACCCTGTCGGCGGCGATCCTCTTTGCGCTTGGCTCGCTGTTGGTCTCATTCGGGAGTCGTCAGGCTCAGCGAAAGGGCTACATCGACGTCACTACCGCATTCTAGGCAGAGAGACTTTTTGGTGAACCACATCCGCCGTACCTTTCGGGGTACGGCGGATGTCCATTTGGCGCCCTTTCAGGTGAAGTGTCAGGGCTGCTTGTCGCCTGGGCGGAAGTCGGGTATTCCTCCAAACCACTTGGTGTAGATGCTGTCGTATGTGCCATCCTTGGCAAGGTCCTGGAGGGCCTTATCCACAGCAGCCTTCAGTTGTGTGTCTTCGAGATGCATGGCTATTCCGTAGTACTGGGTGAGGTCGAGGTCCTTCACCTTCAGCGTACGGATGACCGTGAGTGCTGGTGAGTCCTTTGCATAGAATGCGCTGACAGGGAAGTCATTCACGACGGCGTCGACACGACCGAGCTTCAAGTCGGCCATCGCCAGTTGGATGTCGGGGTAGGATCGAACGTCGGTTACGCCATCGATCAAGCGCGCGCTCTCTTCACCGGTGGTTCCTACCTGGGCGCCTATCGTCAACCCTGCAAGATCTGAAGGTCCCGTTATAGTGTGGAGAGTCTTGTCAAACACGATGCCCATGTCCGCTCGGTAGTAGGGGATGGAGAAGCTGACTTCCTTCTCACGGTCGGCGTTGATGGTCATGGCGGAGATGAGAACCTCGAACTTCCGTGTCTGGAGGGCGGGGATAATACCATCCCAGGCAGTAGTGACAACATCCAGCTTAAGTCCGAGTCTCTCGGCGACGGCCGTAATGAGTTCAATATCGAATCCCGTTGGCTTGTTTTCGCTGTCCACGAACTCGAAGGGAGCGTACGTCGTGTCGTTGCCGACGGTGAGGGCACCGTCCTGCTCCACACGTTTGAGGTCGGATAGCGTATCTTTGGGTCTGCAGCCCGAGAGGACCAGAAGACAAAGAACGAGTGCGACAGTGAAGACCGCACCCCACCGCGAAGTACGAGTTCTGCTCATGTCTGACTCTCCTTGTTGCCAGGATATGGAGCTATGGCACGACATTCGTCGTGTCATCACCAGGGGCTCTTCGGCTGATTGGCCTGTAGCGTTGGTTGGGTGAAGTATAGGGAAGGGTCAAGAAATGCAAGGAGAAACGTGTACGGAAAGTGAAGACGATGAGAAGCCTGACGTGCCCGTCACTTCTCTGCCAGGATCGTTCCTATTCAGACTGTACCCTGGAAAGTGCCCCCAGCCTCACGTACTCGTCGGCCCGCAGATGGAGTTCCAGGATTTCCTCGGCTGTAAGTGACCGCACAGTGCGTGCCGGGACACCCATCGACATCGATCGTGCAGGCACGACGCGGTGTTCGGGAACGAGCGCTGCGGCAGCCACCACCGTCTCGTCACCGACAGTAGCCCCCGTCAGGACTGTGGCATGCATGCCCACCATGGCATGGTGGCCTATGGTGCAGCCATGCAGAACGGCGCTGTGGCCGATCGTGGCGCCGTCGCCGATGACGAGAGGATTGGACGTGTCCACATGCCCCACCACGTTGTCCTGGACGTTGGCGTCGTGGTGGACGATGATAGGTGCAATGTCACCTCGGAGGACTACCCCGTACCAGATAGTGGCACCGTCTTCGACAGTGACGTCTCCTATCAGTACGGCCGTACTGGCAATAAACGCCGTAGATGCTACGGTTGGGGCCTTTCCGTTGAATCTGCGAAGAGTGCCGGACATCAGCGTTCCTCCGTGTGAGCCTGTCGATCTGCACGAGTCTTGGCAAGATCAGCGATGAAACTCAGACCGGACATGCCCAATGCCGTGAAACCAGCAACGACCGCCAGGGCCTGCCAGCCGGACGGGCTGTTGACAGAGCACATCACATAAGCCCCCGAAAAAGCAGCACAGGCCAGTACGGCAAGAGCGATACCGGCTCTGGCTGCCGCGTGGACAGGTCTGCTTCTGTGCTTTACTTTCTTCGGAGATTGCACAAAGTATAGAGTAGCACTCTTCTTCGCAGTGCGTTATGGG
>CAYRQW010000055.1:0-10231 GCA_964426505.1 uncultured Caldisericota bacterium | reverse complement strand
GGCAGTACCACTGACTCATCGACCCCGTCAGGGACAGCAGCTCTGCCCGCCGGAAAGCCTGCAGGCGGCATGGGTGGCGCAGGCGGTTCCATCGCGACGACCGGCGTCGCTCAGCAATGGCTGGACGTTGCCTACGCGTCGGCCTCGTCCGCCCAGAAGCTCGACGTCTATCTCCCGTCCGGTAATGGCCCCTTCCCGGTCATTGTTGCGATCCATGGCGGTGCGTTCATGATGGGTGACAAGGCCTCTAGCGAGATGAATCCTCAGATGAGTGCTATTGCACGCGGATATGCGGTCGTCTCGATCAACTACCGTCTCAGCGGCGAAGCTCTCTGGCCGGCACAGATCAATGACGCCAAGGCGGCTGTTCGCTTTCTCAGGGCAAACGCGGCGACATACAAGCTTGATCCCGATCATATCGCCGCCTGGGGTGGCTCTGCGGGGGGCAATATTGCGTCGATGCTTGGTACAACGGGCGATGTTGCCGCCGTCGAAGACATGAGCCTGGGCAACGCGGATCAGTCCAGCAGAGTGCAGGCGGTCGTCGACTGGTTTGGCCCGACCAACTTCGGTGCGATGGATGCTGAGAACACCGCCAGCGGCATCGCGTCCAAGATTTCCAGCGTGCAGACCCACTCCGGTGCCGACTCACCCGAATCCAAGCTGCTGGGAGGTGCTCTGGCCACAGTCCCCGAACTGGTGAAGGCGGCAGACCCTACAACGTACATCACGGCGGACGATCCTGCATTCTTCATCGAGCACGGCACGCTCGACGGCAATGTTCCTACCCAGCAATCGGTCAACTTTGCTGCCGCTCTCACCAAGGTTCTCGGCGATGGGAAGGTTACCATCAAGCTGATCGATGGGGCAGGTCACGGCGGAGCGCAGTTCGAGACGGCAGATAACCTCAAGCTGGTCCTGGACTTCCTCGACTCGCAGCTCAAGCAGTAGGATGGACTACCGGCGCTCTAGCGTCGACGTGAAGCAAGCCGCCGTCCTCATACTCTGACGGCGGCTTGCCGTCTCTTGCCTGTACGGAAGGATCTTGCTTGACCAAGCTGCCATCACTGAGAGGGAACTGTGATGACGCCTGTCACAATCTGCGTTTGAGACTTATCCACACCCTGCAACCGTTTGCATCGACACCGAAAGACTTCATCAATTAAGCGTCTACAGGCTTTCTCCGACAAACTGTGCCAACCTGCTGACAGGTTATCCACAAGCTCAGACGTCGCTTTTGTGCGGCCCACGCGTCATCTTTCCGAGTTTCTACCCACTTTCCACAGGTCTGTGTCCACAGACATGGCCGGCGATGCGGGTTGACGGGGGGCATGGGGTCAGCTGGTGATTTGCGCCACTAGTGGTACAAGTAGTGTCACACCGTGATCAGCAAGTCGATATCTGGGACAACAGAATCAAGAACTGGATTCCTGCGCCCCAAGGGCACTGTGGACAGGAGTGTTGTCAGCACCCGCCACAGGAGGAGCATCCGGAGCCTCCACAGCTGCAGGATCCGCCTCCACAGCCACAGGACTCGCCTTCAAAGCTGGCGTCGCTGTCGCCGTGAGCGTGGACGGTCTTCGCGAGCGGGCACTCCTCGCCACAGTCGGGGCATGAGGCAGTCCATCTTGTGCAGGGGCCGTACGTTCTGTCGACCCAGTCGACCTTGACACCCTCCGCCTTGAACTTCTTGTGACACGTGTCGCAGTAGAACATGCTCATGGTTCCCCCCTGATGATCGCTATTTGTGACGCTTCTGGACGTTCAGCCTGCGGGGCAGGTCACTCCGGTGTTCAATCCCCCCAGTTCCACGGTGTCGACACATTGCCAGACGTCGCCTTCATCGGCCTGGAGAAATGAGACGTGGGCAACCCGGAATGAGAACGCGACCAGTTCGGGACGGATGGCGTCCATTGCCTGGAGCAGTGCCTGGCGACCAGTAAAGAACCCAATGGAGATGTGGGGCACGAAGTCGTGTACGCGGTCGAACTCGATGTCCGGAAATGACCCCAGGATCATCTTCCGCATCGTGCGCAGTTCGCCGTGGGGCGCAGTTGGTCGCAGCCACAGCACGAGGTCCTCCGTGAAGGTTCCAAGCTCGGCGACCCGAATGGTGAATGGCTGGACTTCAGACAGTGCCGCCCTGATATGTGGACGTACACACATCCAGTCGCTGACGTCGAGCTCTGGTGCGACGGCGAGCGTGATGTGCGGCAATATGCTGGCCACATGTGGATCGTACAGCCTGCGGAAACTATCGACATAATCTGCAGCATCACCCGATACTGCAACTGCGACAGCCCCGCCCCTTCGAAGCCTCTTTCTGCTCTGTTCCATGACACCAGTATACGAGCATTGAATCAGCCCGCAACGCAGGACTTGCGACCATCGGGCTTCCATCTTCGCATGCCACTACCCTTGACAATTTGGGGTGACCACCTATTGTGAGGATGCTGGGTGGTATGACCACCAATTATGCATGTCAAGACCAGAACGGTCCGAACGATACGCCCAGTGAAAGGGAGCCGATGCAGGAACCCCTGAAGCCACCAGTTGCAGCTTCACTCAAGAGAGAATTCATCAGTCGATTTGAAGGACTGATCCTCTCGGGGCGGTTTATCATCGGTCAGCGTCTGCCATCTGAGCGAGCAATTGCCATCCAACTGCACGTCAGTCGTCCTGTCGTCCACGAGGGGCTCCTTGAGCTTGCGACGCGTGGACTGGTCACGATTCGTCCCCGTCACGGAGTGGTCGTCAACGACTACAGGACACAGGGGTCCGTCACGATGCTTGCTTCCCTTCTCGCCTGCCAGGAGGGGGATCTTGACCCGTCAGTCGTCACTGGACTTGTCGAGATGCGCCTGCTGTTCGAGACGGAGACGACACGGTGCGCTGCTCTGAACAGGACTGACGAACAGCTTGATTCGCTCAGGCTTCTTGTCGAGAGGGAGAAGGCGGCGGACGGCGACATCGCGGAGGCGACCGGGCTGGATTTCCAGGTTCACCACCTCATTGCGCTGGCGTCCGGGAATCCTGTCTACGCCATGCTCATGAAGTCGTTCGAACCCGCGTACACGAACCTCTCCAGCAGATTCTTCGCTGTCCCAGGGATGGCGAAGGGGGTCTTCAAGGGGCACGAGGCGCTTTTCAGGCTGATTGAGCAGCGTGACGCGGAAGGAGCCGCCATCATCATGAGATCATTGCTGGAACAGGGCACCAAGGTCCTGTTCAGGCTGCAGCAAGCGCCAGACGCCGGGAGGGAAGCCAATGGGACAGAGTGAGCAGACGGTCGTATCGTTTCAGATCAAGGCACCAAAGGAGCTTTCGCCACGTATCCAGTGGCTGAGAGACTATTACTTCAGGGGAGTCTCGCGCCCGTGGAACAACGAATACACGTGCTGGAGTACCGGGACGCCATGGGATGTCCAGTATGATGAGATCACCTACTACATCGTACCTGAGACCTATGCGTTCCTGCAGACCTTCCGCAGCTCTGTCCGCCAGGCTTCCCACACTATTCCGCTTGAACCAAAGTTCTGGAACTGGTCTCTGCCGGAACGGCGCGCGTGGTTCAACCGCGAAGTCATGGTGAATCATGTGCCGCACGAGGTCCTGCCTGGGGACTTGCTGGTGGGCGCGCGCTTCAACGTGCAGACGAGCCGCTGCTGGTCCGCAAGGGAGCTCAAAGAGAGGGACGAACTGGTCTGCGGCCCGAAGGGAGCCAGGGCGTGCATGAAGTGGTTTCACGACCATGGGTATGGCAATGCCGGAGCGACGTCGGGCCACCTCATTCCTGACTACGCGACAGTCCTCCGGATCGGCTGGAAGGGAATCCACGGGAAGCTGGAACAGGCATATGATGCCCTCAGCGAGGTGGAGAGGAAGGGAACCAAAGGCGCCCAACTGCGCGCGATGATCACTGCGAGCACAATGGCGCGCGACGTGGCCGGCAAGTATCGGGAGGAACTGCTCCGTCTGGCAGATGCCGAGCAGGACGAAGCTCGCAAGGAAGAACTGCTGACGATGGCCGGAAATCTGGAGCGCGTTCCCTGGAAGCCAGCGCGCACCTTCTGGGAGGCCGTGCAGTCACTGTGGCTGACACACATGCTGGTGATGAGCGACGAGAACTACCCGGGACCGGGCGTGTCCTTTGGGCTCCTGGATCGCATGCTCCTTCCGTACTGGCAGGCATCCCTGACCGAGGGAATGGACCGCGAGTGGGGAAAGGAGATCCTGAAGTGTTTCTGGGTGCACTGCAACTACGCGTATGACGCTCAGGTACGCGTCGGCGCCAACCAGGGCATTACGGCCGGCTTTGGACAGCTGTTCAACCTTTCCGGCATCGGACCCGATGGCAGGGACGCAACGAATGACCTTACGTACGCGTTGCTGGACGTGCTGGATGACATGAGCCCCATCCTGGAGCCGAAGCCCAACGTTCGCCTGCACCGGCACACACCGGAGAAGCTGCTGGACAAGGTCGTGGACATGATCGCCGGTAGTCAGGGCGCCCCCTTCCTGCTCAATTTCGACGAGCGTTCCATGGCCGGCATGATGCGTGAGGCGAAAAACGCGCACGTCGAGAAGCTGATCGACATGAGCAACGTCAACACCTACGCTTCAGTTGGCTGCCTCGAGAACACCATGGTCGGCAATGACCGCAGCGGGACGGTTGACTGCAACCTCAATCTGCTCAAGGCTATCGAGCTGACCCTGACGGGAGGCAAGGACTTGCTTGCCACGACAGACGGCATGACGGGAAGAGTACTTAAGCCGCGTCAGGACAGCGTCGCCACGGGTGAGCCCGCGAGTTTCCGGACGTGGGACGACTTCTGGCAGGCCTATGTCGCGCAGACGAAGGCCATCGTCAAGCGCATCACCGAGTTGTACGAGAAGTCCGAGAGCATACGCGCTCGGTATTCTCCGACACCCTATCTGTCCTGTCTGGTGCGGGGCTGTATGGACAAGGGTTTGGACGTCACACAGGGAGGGGCTGAGCTGAGCTTCGTCACGGTGGAGGGCGTCACATTCGCCACGACCGTGGACTCGCTTCTGGCCATCAAGGACCTGGTCTACGACACCGGGGCGGTCACGATGGATGAGCTGGTCACTGCTCTGAGGGACAATTGGAAAGGACACGAGATCCTGCAGGCGCGGGCGAAGAACAAGACGCCCAAGTACGGCCAGGACGACGAGGCCGCGGATATGATGGCGCGCGCCGTCATGGACCTCTGGACGGCTGAAACATGGAAGTATCGGACGAAGACCACGGCGCGGCAGTATCGCCCCGGCATGCTCAGCTGGAACTACTGGGTGGGCGACGGCTACGTCATGGCAGCCAGCGCCGACGGCCGTCCCCAGGGGCAGTTCCTCAGCAATGCCATCTGTCCGAGCAACGGAACCGACGTCAAGGGTCCCACTGCCAATACCAACTCGGTGGGGACCGCGCTGGGAGGCAAGTCGGCTGATGGCAGGGGCGACTATGGAGAATACCTCAACTGCCTGCCCAACGGCGCCAGCCATACCATCACGTTCAGCCCGTCGATCCTGCGCGACCCCGAGCATCGCACCAAGTTCAAGGCGTTCCTGCGAGGGTATATCGAGAATGGTGGCACGGCTCTGCAGATCAACATGCTGGATGCCGATATGCTGCGCGACGCCCAGGCGCATCCGGGCAACTACCGCAACCTCCTGGTCCGCGTGACCGGCTACAATGCGTACTTCGCAAGCATCGGGCGTGAACTGCAGAACGAGATCATTGCTCGTGAGAGTCACAACGCGTACTAGGGGCTGCCGGTGAACAGCAGGGAGGAAACCGGCATCGTCCTCGAACTCCAGCGGCTGTCGACGGAGGACGGCCCCGGCGTCCGGACGACCGTATTCCTTAAGGGATGTACGCTGGCATGCGCGTGGTGCCACAACCCGGAGAGCATCGACCCGAGACCCCAGGTGCAGTGGATGGGCAATCGCTGTATCGGCTGTCGCACCTGCGTTGCTACGTGTCCACAGCATGCACTGGAGCTGACGGGCACGGGCATGCAGATCGACAGGAGCCTCTGCACCGGCTGCAGCGTCTGTGTCACCGCTTGTCCGTCTGGCGCCATGGACCTGCTGGGCGCCAGGTGGACCGCGCAAGGTTTGTTGGCGGAAGTCGTCAAGGACCAAGCCTACTTTGGTCTGGATGGAGGGGTTACAGTCTCAGGAGGGGAACCTGTACTCCAGGGGGACTTCTGTCGGTCGTTCCTGGCTGCTGCGCATGCTGTTGGCCTTCACACGGCCGTCGACACGTGCGGCATGGTGGCGACCGACCGATTCCTTGCTGTCGCACGAGAGGCCGACCTTGTCCTGTATGACCTGAAGGAAGCTGACAGTTTGCGCCACAAGATGTTCACCGGGCAGGACAACACGATCATCCTGGCGAACGTGGTCGTGCTTGCCGACATGATGCGCCATGAAGGGCGGCCCCGGACACTCTGGATCCGGACACCGCTCATCCCCGGCGCCACGGCCGCCGACCTCAACATCCGTGTCCTGGGAGCGTTCATTGCCGAGAATCTCGCGGATGTCGTGTCCCGGTGGGACCTGTGTGCGTTCAACAACCTGGCAAGGGACAAGTATGCACGCCTCGGCCGCGACTGGCTGTATGCCGGGACGCCACTGATGTCCGCCGAGGAGGTCCGGCACCTGGTTGATGTCGCCCGCTCGTCGGGAGTGAACCCGGACATCGTCCAATGGAGTGGGCGTACCAGACTGGACGACCCACTTGCAGTTGAAGGCCATTCTGCCGATCCGGGACCGTCCAGCCCCGGCGGCTTCCAGCACGGAGGGTGCAATGAATGAACTGACGACGATCAACAGCGCGACTGCGACCGCCATGGCCGCCGACATGAAAGTGGCCCTGCTGGCAACCGTGAACGGCGGTAGCCTTCCACACATCACGCTGATCACGACGGTTCAGGCACGCGACCCGTATACCATCATGTGGGGACAGTTTACTGAGGGCTTCAGCAAGCAGAACGTTCATGCCAATCCGAAGACGGCATTTCTCGTGATGTCGCTGGCGAAAAAGATCTGGCGAGGCCGTGCCTTGTGGAAGGAAGAACACAAGGAAGGACCGGAGTACGAGATGTACAACAACAAACCCATGTGGCGCTACAACACGTACTTCGGGATCCACACGGTCCACTACATGCACCTCGAGGGTATCACCGAGGGGCAGCCTCTTCCCATGGGTCAGGTCATTCGAGGTGGACTGATGACGCGGCTGGCGCGCGGCAGTCTCGCAACAGGGAGCCCTGACCGTATCCTTTCGCCCTGGGCCCAGGGGATGCTGGGCAAGCTGGATTCGCTCAAGTTCGTGAGTTACGTTGGTGACGGCGGATACCCCGTTATCATCCCCTGTATCCAGGCCCAGGCGGCCGACAGCAGACGCATTGCCATGTCACCGCTCCCTTATGGAGATGAGCTCCGGGCCATTCCCGACGGTACCGAGGTCGCGCTCTTCGGGATGACTCTGGACATGGAGGATGTCCTCCTGCGGGGGGCCTGGACCGGTTTCCGACGCCACGGGATGGCCGAGCTGGCCAGCATCGACATCGACTGGGTCTACAACAGCATGCCGCCGGTCATGGGACAGATCTACCCGCCGATACCCCTGGAGGCTGTCACTCGGTTCGAGTAGACTCGGCGACATTCTGCGTTACTCTCGACGTGTCTGTCAAAAGAAGGGTACAATAGGGCAGAAGCACGAATCGCAGGCACAGGAGGTGCCGCTATGGCAGTGTACATCGGAACAGTTCCACCTGTCGGGTGGGAGAAGGTGTGGGACGAGGCGGCACGCCGGGCAGGGTACACCGGACCACGTCCACAGGTCATCACAGATACCACAGAGCTCGCCAGACATGGAGACGACATCGGCGCGTTGATCACGAAGTGCGTGACACCCGAGCTGCTGGCAGCCACGCCTCATCTCAATCTTGTCCAGGTGCCGTTTGCCGGGGTCGACAGCGTTGACCTGGCGACGGTCAGACAGGCGGGAGTGCCGCTTGCAAACTCACACGGCAACCGCGAGGTAACCGCCGAGCATGCGGTGGCCCTTATGTTTGCGCTCACTCGCCGCATCATCCAATATGACCGTGACCTGCGAACGGGCATCTGGCACGGTTTTGCCACCATGGACGAACCGGTCATCGGTCTGTTCGGCAAGACGGTCGGCATCGTGGGCCTGGGCAACATCGGCATGCACATCCTAAGGATCTGCCGCAACATGAACATGAAGGTGCTGGGCTTGAAGCACAGTCCGGGCGGAGCGTGCAGCGATCTGGTGGACCGGGCGTACGGTTCGGATGAGAGGATGGAGTTTCTGCGCGCCTGCGACTTCGTCATCGACGTCCTGCCGCTCACGGCAGAGACGGAGAACTTCTTCGGGGCAGCGGAATTCGAGGCAATGCGCGGCCACTGGTTCATCAACATCGGCCGTGGGCGCACTGTCGACGAACACGCGCTTTATGTTGCACTGAAGGATGGGACGCTGGCGGGCGCAGGGATCGATCCATGGTGGATCTACCCGTCGGCACCGGTGAAGCGGGATGAGACAGGGGCGATGATCCCCGTCATGCCCTCCCACGAGCCATTCTGGGAGCTTGACAACATCGTGATGTCGCCACATACGGGCGGATTCACCGACGTCTCAGTCGAAGGCCTGTGGGGTGAGTCATTCGAGAATGCCATCCGCGCCGACCGCGGCGAAAAACCGAAGAATCTGGTCGACCTGGAGAAGGGGTACTAGGAAGAGCGCGGCTGCTTCTGACTGCGGCCCGTACTGACCATTGTGCCAGGACGGCGATCATCCCGGTAGGCGCCGTTCATTCCTATGCCTGGGTGTACGTGTCAACTGACGTGAACACGTACCTGAAGCATCAGGTCACAAACCCACCAGTAATGCGCGTTCCCTGATCACAAAGGGTTGACCCCCACGAATCTGTGGACGATGGAGCGGACTGCCACGCATGGCGTTTGCCAGACGTGTCCTTTGGGATAGACTCACAATGAAATCATTCCATGGGAGGGGCGCCTGTGCGGAGAAAAGGCTTCACACTGCTGGAGCTTGTTGTGGTCGTTGCGATCATTTCCATCCTCGTGGTCCTGGCTGCCCCATCGCTCAGTCGCTATGTCGCGCGGACGAGGCTCCGGCTTACGGCGCTCAGTCTGGTACAGGACCTGCGTGATATGCAGATGAATGCGGTCGTGGAAGACACGTTCTACACGATCGTGTTCATAACGAACGAGAATCGGTACTATGTTCGTCCTGGGACGAGATCATATGCTCCACCCGGCGCATCACGCACGGAAAGGTCACTGTCGAGGCATGCGGGATTTCCGCTTGCCAGAGGCAAAAGAACTCCAGTGTCGGCAGTGTTCGGCACTCAGACATCCATGGTGAGCCCCGTGGTCACGATGAGCTTCAACGAGGCGGGGAGACCGGCGGGTGGTTCCGGAGGCGGGCATGTGACACTGATGGACGTCTTCGACGACCGGGTGGACGTCATTGTGACGCCCGTCGACGGGATCGTGCGCATGCAGTGGTTCCACTGAGCACTGTGATGTCCTCCGTGTCGACTCACAGAAGGATATGCCTGAAGCCTCAGGTTGCGGTATCCTGGGCGAGTTGATGCGCGTGCAACCTTTGGGCGTGGACTGGGCTATCATTATGGAAAGGGAAGAGCGTCGATGCGAAGGGATGGTCCTATGGACGAAGAGCTCACGGCAGTTGTCGCACGTGTCCATTCAGGAGAGGAAGCAGCGTTTGACGAGCTGTATCACCTCACAGTCCGGCAACTCTACAAGACGATGTACACGTACCTGCTCACGCGTGAGGATGTGGAAGACGCAGTCCAGGACGCGTACCTGAAACTCTACCAGGTGCGCAGGAAGCTGGACAGTACGCGTTCAGTACCGGTCTACCTGAGAACCATCGCCATCAACTGTGCGAAGCGGAAGCTTCGCCGGACCCACCCCGCCGCTACGCCGACTGGGGAAGACGACGCCTCGGATACCGAGCTTATGAAGGGTATGGTACGAGAAGCACTGCAACAGATCTCGCCGGCAGATCGCCTTGTGATGGGGCTGTTTTACGGCGATCAGGCCTCCATCCAGGACATCTGCAGGATGACGGGCGAGAAAGAAGGAACGGTCAAGTCCCGGCTCTCACGAGCACGGGAACGACTACGGG
>CAYRQW010000054.1:0-10330 GCA_964426505.1 uncultured Caldisericota bacterium | reverse complement strand
AGCGGTATCTGGAGACAGAGTCCTACAGCGTTGACCTTGCCTTTGACGGTGAGACGGGACTGCAGCAGGCGCTGGACGAAGAGTATGCGCTTATTGTTCTCGACCTCAACCTTCCACGCATGGATGGGCTGGAAGTCTGCCGGCAGCTGCGGCAAGCCGGCCGCACCATGCCTGTTCTCATGTTGACTGCCAGGATCGGACACAAGAATGCTGTGGCGGGTCTGGACAGCGGAGCAGACGACTATCTGACAAAACCCTTTGACCTTGAGGAGCTTCTTGCGCGCATGCGTGCCCTTCTTCGACGAGGCGGTGAGACACGCAGCCCCGTCATCGACCTGGGCGACGTGACGGTCGATACTAATACGCATGAAGTCCGCAAGGAGGGCAGAATGGTTGCCCTGGCGCCGCGCGAGTATGCACTCCTGGAGTTCCTGGCCCTCAACCGCGGCATAGCGAAGTCCCGGCTGGACATCATCGAACTCGTGTGGGGGGAGTACGACGAGCTCATGTTCTCCCAGACGGTCGACGTTCATGTTGCCTACCTGCGACGAAAACTCGGGAAAGAAATCGTCAGGACCGTGCCGGGCAAAGGGTACATGGTGGGTTGATAGGCATGCGGCGATCACTTAGAGAGTGGCATCAGAGCATCGAGAAGAGATTCAATGCCAGGTTCAGTGTGGAACAGCGGCTGGCGATGGAGTTCACTCGACTGGTCTGTGTCTTCGTCCTCATCAGCGGTGTGATGTTTTCAGCCGCAGATGCTGCTCTGTTCATGGTTCGGGTGCGACAGGACCTCAACACGCAGATTGACAAGATCCTCCTGAGCGGTACCGTGGCTTCCGATATTGCCGCAGCCGGCTCGGTGCTGACCGCATCCATGCGACCCTACATACGCATTCTTGCTCCAGACGGGGCAGTCCTGTATGCAGGAGATCTGTTTGTCGGCATGGCCAGCGGTCCGGTCGATCCATTCTCGCCTGTTTCGCTGGACGATGGGCAGTATCTTGTGGTGACACGGGCTGTCCGGAGAGACGGCCGCATTGCTGGCTACGTTCAATTCGCCGGGCCAACCGGCCGTTCGCCCCACGAGGTTGGCTGGAAACTGCTCAACCTTGGACTGACGACACTTGTCATGGGAATCCTGGCCTACGTGTTCGGTCTATCGTTTTCTCGGCGCACCCTTCGGCCCGTGCATGAGTCGCAGGAGCGCCTGGAACAGTTCACTCAGGATGCCAGCCACGAGTTGCGGACTCCACTTGCCAGCATATCGTCATCACTGGATGTCGCCATGAAGACAGGTGAATTTGAGCAGGGCATCATGGCTGTCAAAGGGCAGGTGAAATACGCGTCGCTCCTCGTTGAGCGACTGCTTGAGGTTGCACAGCTGGAGAGGGCGACGGCTGACCTTGGGTCTGTGGATATGACGGCACTCGTGTGTTCTGTGGCGAGTCAGAACGCAGAGGCCTGTAAGGAGCATGGCGTTACGATGCGCACATCCATTGAACAGGGCGTTGTGGTGGAAGGAGATGGACTGCTGCTGCACCAGCTTGTCAGCAACCTCATTGAGAATGCCGTGAAATTCAACGTATCCGGAGGCACGGTGGGAGTGGCCCTTACGAACAAGGCGCTCATCGTGGACAATTCCGGCGGCTTCATCCGCCCCGAGGATCTGCACCACATATTCGAGCCTTTCTATCAGGCGGATGCATCGCATACTCAGAGAGGATTTGGCCTCGGACTGGCAATTGTGAAGAAGATCGTGGTGCTGCATGGATGGCAAATAGGCGTGTCCAGCAGCGTTGAAGCGGGCACGCAGTTCGTGGTGGAGTTCGCGGCGTTCCACAGAAATGGTAGTGCCTCTTAACCTGCTCTTAGGGCTTGGTCTCTACCATGACCGAGAGTGGTCGCAAACAGAGATGAGACGTGCTTGACGCTGCAGTGAGGCGGCGAATGGAGGAACGATGAACAGAGGAACGAGAATGATCGTGGCAGGAGTTGCAGCAGCAGTGGCGGTCGCTGTCGGATTGACGGGATGCGCTGGGCGGAAGCAGGTTGCGACCCCGGCCGATGCCGAGTACACCGTGGCGTCGCGCGATGTCTCTGCAGGCACTTCGGTCTCAGGAGCAATACGCCCATTGCGGTCAGCGACGCTGATGGTCCAGGTGCAGGGAGAGGTTACTGCTGTCTCTGTTGCCGAAGGAGACCTGGTCAAGGATGGCGACATCCTTCTGCGCATCGATTCTCGCAGTCAGCAGAACCAGGTCGCGCAGGCGGAGTCCAGGTATCGCGCCGCCGTGGCGTCGCGCGCCGTGGCTGAACTCTCCGGGCTTGCTCAGACGAAGGCGCAGCTGCAGGGTGCTCTGGCACAGGCGCGTGCCCAGCAGGCCTCGGCGCGGGCGAACCTCAACAACTTCACTGACAAGGATACGAGCTCCCTGCAGGTGGCGAATCTGCAGGAGCAGGTGGCACAGGCGGAGGCTAGCCTCCGCAGCGCCCAGAACAACCTGAAGAGTCTTCAGGACTATGACACTTCGACGATCCAGGTGACGGTGGCTGATTTCGGCGTCGATCAGGCTCAGCTCAATCTGCAGATAGCTCAGACGCGCCTTTCCGTGCTCCAGAGCCGCGAAGTCACCTCGGCGCAGTTGATACAACTGCAGTCGCAGGTCACGCAAGCCCAGTCGAGCCTTCGAATAGCAGAACTGCGATTGCAGGAAAGCAGCAAGAGCTCTCAGGCGTCGGACGAGTCGATCGCGGTCCTGGAGGAACAGGTCCGCCAGTCGCAGGCGACGCTCTCCGTTGCCCAGTCGAACCTGAGCAATGCAGCGTCGGACAGCAAGGCGTCGCAGAGTGACATCGACCTTCAACGGATGCAGGTGCAATCGTCCGAGGTCGCGTTGTCGAACGCAGAAGCCAACTACAAGATCGCCGTTGCTGGAGCTGCGCAGAAGAAGCTCCAGGTGGCGTCGGCGCAGGAGCAGGTCAAGCAGGCTGAGAGCTCGCTCGCCATGGCGAAGAACAACCTGGCGTCGACGCAGAAGGCCAACAGCGCTCGACCAAACGATCTTGAGACACTCAAGGCTCAGGTCGATCAGGCAGATGCTTCTGTGGTCCTCGCACAAGCCAATCTCAACGGATTCGCAGACACTGAACAGCGCACGACCCTGCAATTGAGGTCTGCACAGGAACAGGAGACCCAGGCGGCTCTGGCACTTGGTGCCCAGAGGCTTCTCCTGGACAACTACGTCCTGAAGGCGCCCTGGGATGGAACCGTTCTTGCCATCAACGTCAGTGTCGGCGACATGGCTACGCCACAGACCAGCCTCGTAAAGGTCGCGCAGACGTCGGGCTGGAACGTTGAAGCATATGTGGACGAGGTCGACATCCTGAACATCAAGCTGGGTCAGGAGGCACAAGTCGCCATCGATCCATATCCTGGCACGGAGTTCGCCGGCACGGTCTCCTATCTTGGCAAGACACTGGTAAGAACGCCTGAGGGCCTGAATGCGTACGGTTTGAAGATTCAGCTCACCAAGCCGCCAGCCACTCTTGTAGACGGCATGTCCGGCGATGCGACGATCATTCTGTCGACGGCGAGAAACGTCCTTGCCGTGCCGGTCGAGTCACTCCTCAGTGAGAATGGCAAGAAGTATGTTGCGCTTGTCACAAAGAACGCACGAGGCAAGACTGTCCAGACCAGGACTGAGGTATCCACGGGGCTTGAGGGTGATGAGTACGTGCAGGTGGTGTCGGGCCTCAAGGCCGGTGACACGATCCTTCGTCAGCAGCCGGTGGTCAGCCAGACGTCCACGTCGTCGGGCCCACCGTTCATGGGCGGCCAATAGGGAAGGGTTGGATGGAACTGATCCAGCTTACGGACCTTCGCAAGACCTACATGATCGGTGGCGTGACGATCGAGGCCCTCGCAGGCGTCTCACTGGACATCGGGACGGAGGAATTCGTCGCCATCATGGGCCCCTCGGGGTCCGGAAAGTCCACTCTGATGCACATTCTTGGCTGTCTCGATAGTCCCACCAGCGGGCGATACCTGTTGAGGCGGAGGGATGTATCCAGTCTGCGCTCTGACGAACTCGCGGCGGTGCGCAACCAGGACATGGGCTTCGTGTTTCAGGCGTACAACCTGCTCCCGCAGATGTCAGCGCTCGAGAACGTCATGCTCCCGCTGTCCTATGCCACGAAGACCGTCCACGACGGCAGACGCAAAGCCGAGGTCCTGCTTGAACGCGTGGGCCTCAAGGAGCGCATGAAGAATCGTCCCGTTGAGATGTCAGGAGGCGAACAGCAGCGTGTCGCTATCGCCCGGTCTCTCATGATGGACCCGTCCATCATCATGGCGGACGAGCCGACTGGCAACCTGAACTCAAAGGGTGCCCGGGAGATCATCGAGATCCTCAAGGGGCTGCACGAGGAAGGGAAGACGATCATCTACGTGACACACGACGACAACATCGGTGCGCAGGCCGAGCGGGTCATCCGCATCCGGGATGGCCTTGTTGTCGCCGACGAGGGGGACTGACATGGACTTGCGAGACAGTTATAAGAATGCGACTCGGTCGATAGCGGGCGCCAGGATGCGCTCGTTCCTCACGATGCTTGGCATCATCATCGGCATAGCGGCGGTCATCCTTCTGATGGCGGTTGGCGAAGGGTCAAAGCGCAACATCCTTGGGCAGATCCAGGGCAGCGGCTCCGGGAACCTGTATCTGACTCCGGGGGCGCAGTCGAGCATTCTCTCCGGCCGGAACCGGACCACGCGGGACACTGGCGCCAAGATCACGATGGACGACCTCAGGGTGATCGAAGACAGGGTCACCTATCCCATCGTCGTCTCTCCGGCCAACACGATCGGCATCACCATCAAGCGAGGCAACACCACGATGGCAGGTACTGGAACCTTCGCCACGGAGACGTATTTCGAGGTCAACAACCTGACGATCGCAAGCGGACGTCCTATCGTCACGAGCGACGTCAGCAACAGGACCCGCAACGTGGTCATCGGGGCGAACGTAAGCTCGACGCTATTCCCGGACGTGTCGCCGGTCGGTGAGCTCATCCGTATCAACGGGATGAGCTTCAAGGTCGTCGGCGTCAGCGCTTCGAAGGGCCAGAGCCTGTTTGGCAATTCAGACAACGCCGTGATCCTTCCGCTCACGGTGGGCGAGAAGTCATTTGGCATGCAGCACGACCGCATCAGCCTGACAACCGTCAAGAGCGTCAACCCGGACAACAGCGGGGCGGTGGTGAGCCAGATCACGAGCATCCTGACACGCAAGCATGGCAAGACCGACTTCAGCGTCCTCGATCAGAAGGCGCTCACGAGTCTCTTCTCATCGACCCTGAGCATCTTCACTACCCTGCTTGCGGCCATTGGCGGATTGTCGCTGGTCGTCGGGGGCATCGGCATCATGAACATCATGCTCGTGTCAGTGACCGAGCGTACCAGGGAGATCGGCATCCGAAAGGCATTGGGAGCGCGTGAGCGGGATATCCTGGCACAGTTCCTCATCGAATCATCTCTGCTCAGTGGCTCCGGCGGCATCATAGGCGTAGTGTTCAGTGTCCTGTTCGCGAAGCTGGTCATCCAGCGTTTCCTGCCTACCTACGTCACGACTTCGTCGATCCTGCTTGCCGTTGGCTTCTCCATTGCCGTTGGCATCTTCTTCGGGGTTTACCCCGCTCGCAAGGCCGCCCGGCTCAGACCCGTCGAAGCCCTGCGCTATGAATAGGAGGCGCATCATGCGAATGAGATTCCTGGGAATCATCGTTGTCATCGCTCTGCTGGTGTCCAGCGCAGGTGTCCGGCCAGCAGACGCGGCTGGCACGGTCGCCTTCGTGAGCGTCAGCACCATGGACGGGTATGTTGGTGAGTATGAGGAGTATCACATCAGTTTCCTCCTGAACCGCGATGTGAAGCTGGGGGAAGCCATCAGCATCATATTCGACGATAGCGTCAACCGGGCAGGATCACGGGAGATTGCGGCAGAAGACGTGTCAATTGATGGGACGCCTGCAGGCGCCTCCACACGTTGGTCAGGACACACGCTTACAGTACCTGTTCCGACAGCGCTTTCTGGAGGAACAGTCCATAAGCTTGCCATCCTGCGTGGTGCGATGATTCAGAACCCGCGTACTGCCCAGCACGTCCGGCTGCTGCTGAGGGATGACGGGGCGGGAACGACCCTGGTATCGAACTACTACGGTATCAGTACGGTCAGCCGCATCTCTCCTGTTTCGCTGACAGTCGAGACTCCGCGCTCCGACCGTATCACAGTGCTGGTGCGCTTCCGCACGGGACGCGCCGGAGCACTGGCGGGTACGCCGGCAGTGCGGTTTGCTTCCCCATCTGCTACTAGCCCGGACACGATCTCTATCCGGCTTTCCCCTGCTCTCTCGCGGGTTTGGGACCAGAGTGGAACCCCTGACGCTTGGTTCAGCATGCCCGGCACGATCCTGGCAGCGCGTCGCCTCCAACTGGTATCGACGTCGGATCGAGCCAGGGAACAGTGGAAGAAGTATCAGAAGGAGGCGACGTACCGGTTAGATACGAGCGTGGGAGCATCGACCGAAGTGCTGGTGCGTCTTGAGTTCGACCGGGTGAACGTCGCCATGCCGCTCACGACAGACGATTTCGCCCTGGTCTGGACGTCGAAGGAACCGACCATGGTCCGCATTCCGCTGACAGGTGTCCCGGACCCTGTACCCGTTGATGGAGGAGAAGCTCCAGATCTCGACGTGACCGCGCCAGCGATCTCCTGGAAGGCTCAGGCAAGTGCCTTCTCATCCCGTCTCGTGACTCTGAGTGTCGACATCGTCGAAGCCAGTCTGAAGGAAGCGTATCTGGAGACCGGGACTGGCGGAGCACTGCATACATGGCTGAACGTCGGCCACAACGAACTTCTGCTCATCAACCGTTCGGGCATCCGCGGAACCATCGTCGCTACGGACAAGGCCGGGAACACGACGAGAACGCCGGTCGATATCCCTGCGCCTGCTGTGACCTGAACCAGGGGCTGACTCTCGCTGTCAGTCTTGTCCCAGTAGCCGGGCGAGTTTCTCCATCAAGGGCCGCGAACGGCCCGGCGCAAGCAGCAGCCGGACCAGCTGCGGCCCTTTCACGTCGAGGCGAACAGCCCGATTCCCGGCTTCATACCCGATCACATACGAGAACACTGACATAGGATCGATGCTCCTGAAGGAGTCGAGCACCCAGAGAACGGCGTCGAGCACTCCATCCACGAGCCGGCTGTACCACTTGATGTAGAGTTGCTGTGCATCGTCTGGATTGTCCCAGAGGTCCAGTTCGAAACGGGCGCTGATGGCACACCGCACCGCTTCAAGGAACTGGATGTCACGGGCGGTACCGGCAAGCGCTTCAGGCAACAGCGCAGCAGGGGCAAGGTGTTCGACGATGATAGCCCCGGTCTCGTCGTCGACCGTCGTCCACGTTGCTAGAACGCCGGTCTGAGTGCACGAAAGGTGCTGCAGCGCGTGTCCCATTTCATGGACCAGAGTCAACCACTGGTGCAGGGACCGTGCTGGACGTGCAAGGATACGGACGTCGTCGGGGACGTGGAGAACTCCGGTGTAGCCGGCAAGTCCATGATCCTCGATGGTGAACGACGGTTTCGCCGAGAATTCGCCGGGTTGAAGCACATCGAGCAGTCTGCTCCACAGGTCCACCGGGTCTGTGAAAGGTGGAGGCCCTGCCAGGTTGTCCAGCTTTCGGAACCAGTTGACGGGATCCAGGCCGAGTGACGCTGAGAGGCTGTGTGCAGTCGGGAGGTTCCTTTCAAGGAACTCATCCAGGAAGCGCCGCAACCGCTGCGCGTCGAGCTCCTCGGAGGCAAGGACCAGAGCCGGGTATGACGCGGCGCCACCGCAAATTGCACGGGACGACCGGAGTCGCATGAGATGCAAAGCGTCTGGCATCATCCGCACCGCCTTCTCGTGTGGATCGACCCCGGCTCCATTGCCTTCGTCTGTGTCAATCCGGTCGCGCAGTGCCTTGATGGTGGGTTCCAGGTCCACGAGGTCGCGCCGGGCGGCCAGGCGCAAGACGGACGAACGGCGGTCGTCAGGTGTGGACTGCTGGAGAATGTCTTCGGCGACGTCCAGTCCACTGTCGGGCGCTTCCAGCCTCGACCCTCCCGCATACAGGTTCCACTGCGCCTGCTGTCGGGTCCAGTAGGCTGTCATGTACGCATTTTCGAGTCCTGACGGAATACGGCCGGTCTCAGGAATGCCTGGTTCCTCGTGATGTGTCATGCTACGTCTGGCAGTGCGGGCAGATGAATGAGGACGTACTGCCGGTCCTGATCTTCTGAATGAGAGTGCCACAGATGGGGCACGGCTTTCCTTCCCGGTAGCCGACCAGGAAATCCTTGAACCGTCCCGGCTGGTTGTACAGGTCCTTCTCGTAGGCCAGGCCACCTAGCTCGAGAGCGCTCCGAAGCTGTGAACGGATCGCGTCGTACAGCATCGTTCGTTCGGCAGGCGACAGGTCGGCGATCTTGCGGAGGGGATGCAGTCTGGCGGCGAACAGGATGTCCTGGATGTAGACGTTGCCGATGCCTGCGACATTCTTCTGGTCCAGCAGGGCCGTCTTGATAGCAGTCCGCTTCTTCCGCTCCAGCATCCGGCCGAAGGCGTCCAGGCTGAACTCGTGGTCGTCCAGCGGATTGAGACCCAGGGAGGCGGTCATGGCATGGGAAGCCAGATCGGCTGTCCTGACAGCGTGGACGTACCCGAACCACCAGAAGTGCTGACTGAAGGCACTTCCATCGTCAAAGAGGACGGCCGACTGCCGGTTCGCCGGCAAAGGCTCGCCCTCGCGATGGAACAGGACTTCTCCACCCATGCCGAGACAGAGAAGGAACGTCGTCCCTGGATCGAGATCCATGAAGATCCATTTCCCCCTCGTCGTCACCCTGTTCACCGTTGTACCGACAAGCAGTCCCTTGAACTCGTCGGGCGACACGTTCAGGCACTTGGGCTGAACAATCTCGGCGTCCGCTATGTGCCTTCCGCGCAGTTCCCGGTCCATCTGCCGGGCAAGATTGGTTGCTTCAGGCATCTCAGGCATCTCAGCCCCCTTCTTTGTGCTGCACCGAGCGAACGACCCGGGCAAGCGCCCGGACGCCCTCGTCGATCTCATCGGTGGTCAGCGCACAGAACGGCAGTCTGACAAAGGTGTCACCTCTTCCGTCTGCGAAGAAGTCTCTTCCATTCGTGAGCTGGACACCCTCCTCCAGACCCCTGGCGATGAGTTCTTCAGCCTTGACATCTCTGTCGAGGGTCACACCCACGAAGAATCCGCCATCGGGCCTGGCCCATGTTCCCAGGTCGGCCATCTCAGTGTCAAGCACGGCAAGCAGTTCAACGAGACGCGGACGGTAGAGACTGTGCAGCTTCTCGATCTGAGAGGGCAGCAGACCCCTGTCGATGAACTCGAAGACTGCTGCCTGTGGCAGAAGGGACGGTGTGATATACGTGTCCTGTGCTGTCTTGCCGAGACGGTCCATGTACTGCTCGGGTCCGAAGGCGACGCCCACGCGCAGACCGGGCGACAGCAGCTTGCTGAAGCTGGTGAGTTCGATCGTCCTGTCGGGGATCATGGACTGGATCGTGGGAACGTCGTCTCCGGCGTATCGCAGGCGGCGGTAGGGGATGTCCTCCAGAACGAGCAGGTTGTACTTCTCGGCCAGGGCGGCGAAGGACCGGCGGCTGTTCTCGGACATCGTCGTGCCGGAAGGGTTCTGAAAATCGCTGATGACATAAGCCATCAGTGGATGCTGTTCGCGGATGAGCTCCTCGCAGGCGGCGAGGTCCATGCCGTTCTTCTGCAGTGGGACACCTACGACCGTAGCCCCCGCCCGGCGCAGGACCTTGATGACGCGGTCATACGAGGGCTGCTCGACCAGGACGGTCGTGCCCGGGGTGATGAGCGAGTGGGCTACGAAATCGACGATCTGCAGGGCCCCCTGGCTCAGCAGGACCTGGTCGGGCTTCAGATTGTGTCCCGCGGCGATATACTCGCGCAGAGGGCCGAATCCGCGGAAGGAACCATACTGCAAGATCTGTGAGCTGTACTTGGCGAGAGCCGACGAGGCACACTCTCCCAGTGCCTCCACTGGAAAAGCTTCTGTTGCAGGGACCCCTCTCGTGAATGCGATCATTCCACGTTCCTCCTCGTTGTGTCTGATGAGTTCTTCGTACCTCTCATAGTATCATGAAGATGGCCGAGACGAGCAGTACCGCGTAGATGAGCTGGGTGAATCGCTCACCGCTGATGTGGCGATGCGCGATATCT
>CAYRQW010000053.1:0-10541 GCA_964426505.1 uncultured Caldisericota bacterium | reverse complement strand
TACCAGCCCGAGGCCTATGTCCCCACGATCGACCTGTACATCGCCAAGGACTCCGACATCAATCAGGACATCGCTCGCTTGCGCCACTCGACCATCCGGTCGCTCATCGAGCGCAAGGACGTCATCGTGGTCAGCTCCGTCAGCTGTATCTACGGCTGGGACTCGCCCGAGGAATATCGAGAGGGCTTGCTTACCGTGACCCAGGGCGCCGCCATGAAGCGTGACGACATCGCCCGGTCGCTCATCGGGCTCCGGTACGAGCGTGTGGAGGACGTGGGCAAGGGCGGCAGTTTCCGCGTGCGCGGGTCGACGCTGGAGGTCATGCCCAAGGAAACGGAGACGGGCATCCGCATCCGGCTGTCGCTGGACGGGACGGTGGAGAAGATCCAGGAGTTTGACCTGGGTTCGCGCCAGGTCATCAGGGAGTACAAAGAGTTCATCTTCTTCCCCGCCGCGCAGTTCGTGACCAGCCCGGAGCGCATCGAGAAGTACATCGCGCTCATCCAGAAGGACATGGAGGACCGCGTTGCGGCATTCACGTCGCTGAACAAGTTCGTGGAAGCCCAGCGCATCGAGGAGCGCACCAGGAACGACGTGGAGATGCTGCGTGAGGCAGGGTACTGCACTGGCATCGAGAACTACAGCCGCTACTTCAGCGGCCGTGCTCCCGGCTCGGAGCCGTACACGCTGCTGAGCTTCCTGCCCAAGGACTTCCTGCTCTTCGTGGACGAGTCGCACATCAGCGTCCCGCAGATCCGCGGGATGTTCAACGGCGACCGCCAACGGAAGCAGACGCTCATCGACTACGGCTTCCGCCTGCCGTCGGCGCTCGACAACCGCCCGCTCATGTTCGACGAGTTCATGCGCTACGTCCAGCAGGCCATCTTCGTGAGCGCCACACCGTCAGACTACGAATACCAGGTGTCGGCGCAGGTTGCGCAGCAGCTGCTGCGCCCAACAGGTCTCGTCGACCCCGTCATCGAGGTGCGCCCCAGCAAGGACCAGGTTCCCAACCTGATGGGCGAGATACGACAGCGTGTCGAAAGGCAGGAGCGCGTGCTGGTCACGACGCTGACAAAGAAGAGTTCGGAACTGCTGGCGGACTATCTCCAGCAGGAGGGCATCAAGGCGCAGTATCTGCACAGCGACTTGGACGCGCTCGCCCGCGTGCACATCCTGCGGCAGCTGCGTACGGGTGACATCGACGTTCTGGTCGGCGTCAACCTTCTGCGCGAAGGCCTGGACCTGCCGGAAGTCTCCCTCGTCGCCATCCTGGATGCGGACAAGGAAGGGTTCCTGCGCAGCGAGACGTCCCTCCTGCAGACCATGGGCCGGGCCGCGCGCAACGTGTCCGGCACCATCATCATGTACGCCGACGAGATCACCGGCTCGATGAGCCGCGCCATGGCCGAATCCCGCCGGCGCCGTGACTACCAGCTGGCCTACAACGAAGAACATGGCATAACGCCGCAGACCATCCACAAGGCCATCTCGGAACTGATCGACCTGCCGTGGCGCCAGCCGGACGACGTCGAGAAGCTGGGGAGGGAGATGCTGGCGAAGATGTCCCCGACCGAGGTACAGGCCCTGGTCATCCAGCTCAACGAGGAGATGCTCGCACACGCCGAGTCGCTGGAGTTCGAGGAGGCCGCCAGGCTCCGTGACAAGATCTCTCAGCTGCGCGCACTGCTCATCGGCGAGAAGCCACCCAAGCCGCAGGCGCCGGGACTGATGCCTCATGCGGGAAGACACAAGGGTCGGTGACGTCCCGCCTCGCGACCGGCGGCGCTGTGCGCGCTTGACAGTGACATGGCGGGTGGTAGCATGAGGCGAGGCTGTACGCGGGGACCGCGGCAGAGCAGTGACAGGGAGGTTCTGGGTCGCATGAGTGAGCGCAGGTGGTACCAGGAGAAGGTGGCGACATGAGACGGGCTGTTATCCTGCTCGTCGTTCTCAGCGTTGTCATGAGCTCCGCAGGTGGCGTCTTCGCTCAGCCGGTCGCGACAGCAGCCCCGCTGGATGCACGTATTCAGCGTCTGCTGGACCTGGATATCCTCCGAGGAGCCCCTGATGGTGATCTTCAACTCGATCGCCAGATCAACGGCGGTGAGTTCGTGGTCCTTGTCGAGCGGGTCCTGCAGCAGCCGGAGCTGACGCCGCAGCGCATCGGGACCCCCTTGACAGGCGACGAGCCAACCGGCTGGATACGCGCGTACGCATGGACAAGAAGTGCTTGGGAACGTGTGCTGGACGTGCGCAGGCAGATCCGGCGCGCGTGGTTTGGACTGCGTTACCGGCAGGTGGAGGGTTCAGGATGGGGCATCGAACGCACCCACTGGATGTTCACATCGCTGCGCAACGCATATCTCGACGATGGACTGATCGACCTCTCGTTCCAGCCCAAGAAGCGTATGAGTGGCAGTGATGGAGTCAACATGCTGTTGACGGTGGCCGGGTTTGGCGGTGAGGTCGAAGCCATGAAGACGCAGATGAACGATCCAGTCGGTGATGACGCCCTGCGTGTCGTCTGCACTCAACACGGGTTCGAGAAGGTCATGGAGTATGCCGGCAAACCGCTTGTACGGCGAGATGCAGCATTGCTGGTCTGGCGGCTGCTGGTCCAGCGCGTCGGCTCGGACTGATCAGAACAGCGTCAGCGTCTGAACCTGGCCGGTGCGGGCTACCGCGATGCTCGCAATCGGCTAGTCCGTCTGTATGGGAATCGTCGGCGGGCAGACAGGGCCGGCGTGCTGCATCGCAGGATGGTGTCGGAAGGACAGGATGAAGACGGCGAGATAGATGCCGTAGACGGCGGCGGTCAGCACCATCGGGAGACTGAACCCTGTCTTCTGGATGAGCCAGCCTCCGAGTGCTGTCGAAACAGCCCACGAACCGGTCCATGCCATCTGGAAGATGTTGTGGACGACCGAGCGTCGTTCGGCCGGCACCAGTTCCAGGCAGAACTTGTCGGTGACAGGTGTCGAGCACATCATGAGGCCGGCGCGCATCCAGAATGCTACGGCGGCCACGAAGATATTGTGCGTGAATGCCATGATGACGAGAAATACGAGCGAACCCCCGACGGTGACAGCGATGGTGCGCATCAGGCCTGCACGACGGACCAGCCATGGAGCGAGCAGGACGCCGACTGTGAGGACGACGTTGCTCATGGCGAACAGGTTGCCGACGACCACCGTGCTCGCCTGAAAGCGGTCGGTGAAGTAGAGGTTCAGGTAGGGGATGCTCAGTCCTGCTCCAAACCCGATAATGACATTGACTGCTGCGTACCGGAATGCGAAGCGCCTCCACGAGGACGTGACCTCCGGCTCGATCATCAAGTTGCAGGAGCTGCTTCCGTCTGGTTCACCGCTGCCGCCGCGATGGTCCCTCAGATGGATGAAGACGGCCGTGCTCGCAAGAATGAATCCTGCTCCCACGAGGAGTGTCAGGCGGAGCCCCGTCAGAGGCGACGCTCCGAATCGTGCGAACAGGCGCGGGAGGAGTCCTCCGACGACCGAAGCGACGACCGATGTCACGGTTCCCACGGTGAAAGCGAGGCTGAAGGCAACCTGCCGGTCCGCCGGGTCCGTACTGCGCATCATCTCGGGATTGTAGGTGGCCCCGTACAGCATATTGCTGGCTGAGACGCCGATCTGCAGGACGACCAGCAGTACAGGCATCAGCACGTTGGCCTGGAGCGCGCCGAATATGGCGAGGAGCCCGGCCGAGACGACCAGCGACTTCCTGCTCCCGAGGCGGGTCACCAGCAGTCCTGCCGGAATGGCAAGGGCAAGCGAGCCGATCGTCCCGAGAGAGTTCAACCGGCCGAGAAACGCCTCGCCCAGTCCGCCCTGTTTGAGGTACAGGTTGAAGAAGGTCATGAAGACACCGTTGCCGATTCCCAGCAGGGCCGCTCCGCCAAGCAGCAACCGCATGTTTGTGCCAAGGTGGCAGATGGCCGTCCAGTAGCGTCTCAGTTCGCGATGCATTGTCTGTCCTTTTCGATCGGCAGGATATGGTTCAGGTTCCGAAACAGTTTATCCCGAGCAGACGCCACTGCAAGGGATCTGCCCCCACATGTGGCCTGACCGCTGCTCAGTGTGCTACGAGATCGCGGAAGCCGTGAACATGAGAATGCCGCCCACGATGGCCGCCGGTCCCATGTGTTCGCCGATGAACAGGACAGCCAGAAGGGTGGCGAAGACAGGCTCGAGCGAGTAGATGACGCTTGCCTGCGCGACCGTCACATCGTGCTGGAAGCGGTTCTGCAGGAGGAGGGTGATGACGGTCGTGAAGACGGCAAGGTACAGCAGGGAGGGCCAGGAGACGGCGTTCACGACAAGCGTCTGCTTCGTCGTCAGCGCGTAGGCGAGCGAGCAGATCGCCACTGCCAGCAGCTGAAAGAACGTCGTGGCGTAGAAGGAGTCTCGTCGCGAGAACAGGTGGATCATGAATACCTGGACGCCAAAGGCCAGAGCCGACAGCAACGTCAGAAAGTCGCCCTTGCCCATGCCACCGACCCGGAGAGTGAACCCGAACGATATGATCCAGAGGCCGATCACTGCGAGGACGAGTGCCAGCAGGACTTTCCATGAGCGGTGCTCTCGCAGGAACAGGAAGGAAAGGACGGGCGCGACGACCACGCATAGCCCTGTGATGAAGGCGTTCTTGCTCGCCGTCGTCAGCGTGAGCCCCGTGACCTGCAGCATGAACCCCAGGTACTCCGGGATGCCTATGGCAAGGCCCTTCAGCAGGTTGAGCCACGTGAACTCGATCCTGGTCCGGAAGAGCACGTAGACGACAGCCGACGCGATGGCAAAGCGTATGAGGATCAGGAGCGCGGGCGTGATGCTGCCCAGACTCTGCTTCATGACGGGGAATGTCGTCGACCAGAAGACGACAGCCAGCAGCAGGAGCAGTTCGGACCTGCGTGTGGTCCTGCCGCGGCGCAGATCCATCAGGCGGTCTCCACGACTGGTTGGCGCAGGAGCAGGACACAGGCAGCGCCGATGCTGGTCAGGACGCCCGCCATGATGAAGCTCGCAAGGTAGGTGCCAGTCGCATCGCGCACGATGCCGCCGATTGCAGGGCCGAAGAGGACGCCGATGTTCAGCATGCCAGCCAGGGCGCCATACCCCAGGCCGCTCTCCCTGCCGTGCATCAGGTGCGGGGCCAGAGCGAAGATGCCTGCAGGGGCAAGCGCAAAGCTGAAGCTGACCCCAAGGAACAGGACGACAATGTTGCCGGAGGACAGTCCCAGCAGGACCGCCAGGGCGGCGAACATCAGACAGGCCAGGGCCACGCCGCGGCGCTGCCACCGCCTGTGGTCCAGGACATGACCCATGAATGTCGATCCGAGGATCGGAAAGAACATGAGAACGCTGGCCATCGTCCCTGCCGACTGCGGCGACATGCCCCGGCCGACGAGGAGGTCGTTGGCAAACGTGAGGAGGACCAGCGCTCCAGCGTTCCAGAACAGCCAGACGAGGCCGAGCATCCAGATCTGGGGACTCAGATGCCGCAGACCTGCGACCAGTGACATCGGTGCCCCGTCATGCCGCAGTTCCGGGTCGCGATAGAACAGGACGTATCCTGCTGCTACGACACAGGTGAAGACCAGGCATATCCAGACGGGCGCCTGCCACCCCCGTGCGGCGGCAATGCGCGAGAAGCTCAGCTGACTGATCAGGATGCCGATCGGGACCGCCGTGTTCATCGTGCCCATTGCTGCCCCGAGGTACTTCGTACCGGCGAAGTTCTCGCTGATGATCTGTGCGCCGAGGATGGACAGTGTCGCGGAACCGACGCCCATGGCGAGCCGTGCCATCAGCAGGCTCGTGTAGGATGTCGAGCATGCGAACCAGGCCTCGGAGGCGATGAGACAGGCGAGTCCCAGCAGACCGACGGTACGGCCACCCCACCGATCGGCAAGGTAGCCCACCAGCGGCGAGACGACGATCCCAAACAGCGCCAGCGACGACATCAGCGTTCCCGCCTGCCCGGCAGTCATGCTGAGGGTTCTCTTCATGACCGGGATCACGGGAGGGAGGAACTGCAGGGAGAGTGAGAAGGCGACGGTAAGAGCGTATCCGGCGACCAGGTACCATAGTTTTCTGTTCACGGGACTCCTTTTCGGCAATTGTGAATCCTTCGGTGTCAGGCACCATGGGATTCACAATTCAGATTGTCAGGGTTTCTGCAGCGTCACGAAGCGGACGGCATTGCGGAATTCGCGCACGCCACCGCCTTCGCGGACGATCTCGGCCAATTCCTCGGGGTCCCGGGCGACACAGCCCGACAGGGCGTCGACACCATAGTCGAACATGATCACCGAAAGAGGGGTCGACGGGCCGACGATCATCACCCAGGCGTGGCAGGCGAGTTCCAGCAGGCGTGGCAGGCTTTTGTTGGAGAGGGCGGAGCCCGAGATGGCAACGACGTCCAGATGGGGCAGGAGATACTCCTCTGCCTGCTGGGGCAGATCGCCTTCCTGCTGCCGCTGTTCAAAGATGGTCAGAGCTCCTGCGGCAGAACGGATCTCGTCGATCCACGGAAAGTGCCCGATGACGCCGACCTTCTTGCCGGCCGCTTTCCTGAGCAGGAGGTCGCGCCCGTTGACTTCTTCGGCACCCGCGAAGCGCGACGCGATGTTGCACGCGGCACAGATTGCCGCCATGCCGATCGCGGCTTCCCTCGGTGTCCACGACAATGACAGCTCGGCCAAGTCAACCAGCGGTTTTCCCCGTAGGTGGAACGACGTGCTGTGCCCCTCGGCACCTGTCGGCACCAACGACATGGACAGCCCTGTGGCATGCTCCGTCTGCACGAGGGACCAGATCTGGCCGGCGATGACGTCCTGGGCGGGCTCGTCGTCGCACTGCGCGATCAGGTCGCGGTACAGGGCATCGTATTCGAGAGGAGATGAGCGGCGTCGCACGGCTACTTCTCCAGCGACGGCAGGTCTTCGAGGTCCACCTCGCCGGCCTTGGTCCTCAAGTGCTTGCGGTTCAGCCAGGTGAAACCCTTGTCATAGGTGATGACAGCCATGTCGATGGGTCCACCCACGCCGGTCATGTCGCCCGGGTCCATGAGGACGCCATCGCTGAAGCGCTGGATGGCGGTGGTGGTCTCGATGGCCAGCTGGCAGAAGTCGACAGCGTCCTGCAGCGTCATCGTGCCCCACTGGATACTGTACTCGACGCCACGCAGCTGTTGCTGCACGGCAGGCTCGCCGATTTTCGCAGCCGCTTCGCGCACGAGCGGGATGCCCTGAAGGCGCGGATCGAACCCCAGAACGATGCGGGTGACGACGTCCGTCTGCCCGATCCAGCCTGCACCGAATTCCTTGCCCTGCTTGCGGCTGTCGCGCGCCTGGTCGGTGGCGCCGGGGACATAGACCATGAAGACCTCACTGCTCCTGTCCTTGTTGTAGCCGGCCAGGATGAACTGCAGTCCATCAGGAGCGGCAACCGCTTCCTGGATCTGGCCCTGCTGGTTCTTGAAGTGGAACACCACGCGGGTCGGTTCTTCCTTGAGGTCCAGCAGTTCCATGCCCTGGCGGGCCATATCCGCCTTGATGCCGGCGGGGATCGCCTTGAGCTGGTCGCGATAGGGGACGCGGGCGTCGAAGTACTGCGCGAGTTCCTTTGCGACCTCGCCGACAGACAGCTTGTCGACGGGGATGGTCTGACGGAAATCGTCGATGAACCCACTGACATTCTTCATCACGCCCTGTTGGGGCATGAACGCCAGGCCTGCGATGACCAGCCCCATGCGTGAGCCGATGCGGAACACCTTGGAGGCCGAGTCCGAACCGACGCGGGCCATGCCCTTCTGGTTCCGATACGTCTGACGACTGTCTGCCGCGAGCACAATTCCTTCGGGGATCGTAACATTAATGCCGAGTGACATGCGTCACCTCCCATGGGGTGGTATCCCTTACAGCATGAGCAGGTTTGACCTGAACGCAACCCTCCCGCGTTCGCGCTGCTTTCTTAAGCCCTGCAGGGTTTGTTCAGGGTCAGCCGGCCATTATCGCCCCGGGGGCAGGCTGCTGCCTCGCTACGGTGTGCCGGGGATGATGATCTCAGGACCCATCATGCCGCCAGGCCCCATTCTTCCGCCGCGCGGGTCCATCATGTCGTCCATGCCGGTCACGGGTCGAATGCCGTTCGCGTAGATCGTGCTCTTGGCACGCCGTCCCACGACTCGGACGATCGTTCCCACCGGGATGTCCGAACCGGCCGGGAAGTAGGTTTCTTCGGTGACGATCACCAGCCAGCGTTCACCGGTCAGGCTGTCGACGACCCATCGTTCGGTCGTGCGGGACGTGACGACACCGATCACCGCACCGCCCATAACCCCGCCGAACGGGTTTCCTCCACGCTGAAACAGCTGCCGCCCCGGACCAGCGCGGAACGTGAACCGCGTCAGGTTGGTCGCGTAGGCGCCACCTGCACCGACCACGACCGCCAGGACAAGCGCCCCGACCAGCCACCACCTGGCAACCCGGTACAGGCGGGCTGTGCGTCGCAAGACCACGAATGACAGGACACCGAGGATGACGACGAGGACCAGGAGTTGCCATGGGAAGTCGAAGAGTCCAGGGTGCCCCCACTCTGGGCCGAGCCGCAGGTCTGCCAGCGTCCCGTTCTCGACAAGAATGTAGACACTCCCCGCCAGTCCGAGCGCGGTCAGCGTGAACAGGATCGCTACCGCCGAGTGCTTCAGTGCCCGCGCAAGGCGGAACCGCCACCCGGGAGTAGGTTCCAGGTGCTGTTCCTCGATCTGTCCAAGTATCTTGTCCTTCAGGTTGTCATCCATGCTTATCCTCTCTCAATTGTGAATCCCATGGTGCCTGACACCGAGGGATTCACAATGTCGGCGGTTGTGCCGGAGTTGCCTCCAGCAGTTTCCGAAGCTTGCTCTTGGCCCGGCTCGCAGTGGGTCCCACCGAGTTGACCGCTACCATCAGAATATCCGCTATCTCGCTGTAGCTCTTGCCTTCGACCACCGACAGCAGAAGAACGTCCCGACTGCGCTGATCAAGCTGACTCAGGGCCCGGCCTACTGTTCCTTCAAGTTCCTCATGCAGGACCTCGTCGGGGACATCCGTGTCGCCGGTCAGGATCTCGACCGTCTCGCCGTCCAGCGCCAGTTCGGTGGGCATCGTCCCATGACGCTTGCGAGCCGTGTTCACGGCAGTGTTGTGGACGATACGATACATCCACGCGCTGAACGTCAGGTGCGTGTCGAATCCGGCAAGATTGCGGTAGGCCTGCAAAAACGCTTGCTGGACGACATCTTCCGCTTCCTGCCGCCCGATGAGACGGGCTGCGTATGACGTCAGGGGTCGCTCATACCGCTCGACCAGCATTCCAAAGGCATCTCTCTCTGTGAGCGCCTGTCGAACGAGCTGCTCGTCCGTCGGCTCCTGAGCGCGTATTTCCATACATGTATGATACGCCTCACAACCCGGTTCCGTACACGCATCACTGCGGACAGGCGCCGCGATCCCTCCGCACGGTCTGGGAGACTCGCTGAGGCGATGCCGTGCGGTCATGACAGTGCTTGCCCCGTTCACAATTGCGTCGTTGTGGATCCTGGCGACCTGGATAGGATATAGGTACACCCCTGGTGGGGTGGGGTTACCTGCACACGGAACGCGCGATCTATGGCAGCTGCATGCCGGAGGAGCAAATGAAGACAAAGGATCTGGACATCACAGGAATGACCTGCGCAGCTTGTGCGGTGGCTGTCGAGCGTTCAGTGAAGAAGCTGGACGGCGTCGTCTCGGCCTCGGTCAACCCTGCCACCGAGAGACTCACGGTGGAGTACGACGAGACCCTTGTCGGTGACGAGGCGCTGAACGCGTCCATCGTGAAGGCCGGCTACGGCGTCGCGCAGTTGCCGGTGGCCAAGACGGTCGTGATCCCGGTACGCGGCATGACCTGCGCGGCGTGTTCGGCCGCTATCGAGCGTGCTCTCCGCAAGACCCCCGGCGTCACAGGCGCCGTGGTGAACCTTGCGACGGAAAAGGCCACCGTCGTGTACGATCCGTCGCTTGTCCGCGTCTCGGCTCTGAAGCGCGCGATCACAGCTGCGGGGTATACTCCGCTGGATGTGGAAGTCGCGGCGGGCACCGTGGACGACGACGCCAGGCGAAAAGAGCAGGAGACGCATTCTCTGTGGCAGCGCTTCATCGTCTCCGCCCTGTTTGCGGTTCCCCTTCTCTATCTGGCGATGGGGCCCATGGTGCCGTGGCTGGGCTGGCGTATCCCGTCGTGGTTGAGTCCCATGGACTTCCCCCTGCGGTACGCGCTCGTGGAGATCGCACTTGTCATCCCAAGCATCGC
The DNA here is from genome assembly GCA_964426505.1 of uncultured Caldisericota bacterium. GTDB lineage: Bacteria > Caldisericota > Caldisericia > Cryosericales > Cryosericaceae > Cryosericum. Next base: position 186 of record CAYRQW010000053.1, on the reverse strand, counting down.
GGCGGGCTACCGCTTCTACATCGTCGGATTCCGCGCCATCTGGCATCGGGCTCCCAACATGGACTCGCTCATCGCCATGGGCACGTCGGCGGCGATCCTCTACAGTGTCTACTCGACCTGGCGCATCGCGCAGGGTTCGTTTGGCGCCGTGGAGGAGCTGTACTTTGAGACTGCAGGCGTCATCAT
>CAYRQW010000052.1:0-11080 GCA_964426505.1 uncultured Caldisericota bacterium | reverse complement strand
ACGTTGTAGAGCACCCGCGTGAGGACGATGATCATGGCAAACTGCAGCGCAGCAATGACGAAGATGCCTACAAGCTTGCCCAGCAGGATCTGGGTGCGCGAAGTCGGCGTTGTCAGAGTGCGTGACAGCGTGTGCTGACGCTTCTCCTCCAGCATACCCTCGGTGCCCGTGTTTGCCGTGAAGATCAGGTATAGCAGTGCCATGCCCACCGCGTAGTAGTCGAGGGCAGGGGGAACCCTGAGGCCCTCTTGCGTCGTCGTCTTCAGCGACACCGTGCCCGTCTGCTGAGACGTCCCGATCTCATCCATCACCGACTGGACGGCCTCCTGCATGGCCTGCGGCGGGACAGCCCCGGATCGCTGAAGCGTCTGGACAGCGATGGATGCAGCCAGCTGTCTGCGCTGGACCTCGGCCGTGAAGGACTCTACGACATTGCGGATGACGCCGGCTTGTGTGGCAGTCTCGGGGTTGCCCAGGACGGTGATGGCAACCCTGGTGCCGGCAGCTACGCCGTCGCTGAACCCTGCGGGGATGATGACAGCTGCGCCGGTCTTCCCCTGCTCGACGAGAGTACGTGCCTCAGCCTCGGTGGCGACGCTCGTGACGACAAGCAGGTCCTTCAGCTGCCGACCCGCAAAGACGTCCTGCGTCAGGCGTCTGGCCACATCGCCCCTATCGAGGTCGACCAATGTGACGTTTGCGGTGAACGAGGTGCTCGACCAGTTGAAGACCGTCCCCAGAATGATGATCATCGCCATGGGAAGAATAAGCAGGACCACAAAAGCGGACTTGTCACGGATGCGGATCTTCAGGTCCTTGACTGCGATGTGCCAAAACTTCATGTCAGTCCCTCAAGCTGGTCCCGGTAAGGCTCAGAAACAAGTCTTCCAGATTGGGCTCTTTGACGTCGATGGTCGATACAGGACAGGCTGCGTCGTCAAGCATGGAGATCACGCGGGCGAGAAGGGATCGACCCTGATTCGTGGCGATACGGACCGTCTTGTCGCGGAGCTCGACGGTATCCACCCCGGGCAGTGCCGCAAGGCGGTCGCGGAGCCCGACATCAGCCTCCCGGACGAGCTGGACACTGATGATATCCTTGTTGCCGGCCTGGAGCCGCAGGTCATGCTGGGTGCCGTCCGCGATGACCTTGCCGTGGTCGATGATCGCGATGTGCGTGCACAGGAACTGGACTTCCTCCATGTAGTGACTCGTGTAGAGCAGGGTCATGCCTTGACGGTTAAGCTCCTTCAGCGTTTCCAGGATGCTGTTGCGTGACTGTGGGTCCACGCCCACGGTCGGCTCGTCGAGGATCAGCAGCTTGGGCTGGTTGAGCAAGCCCACTGCGATGTTGATGCGGCGCTTCATGCCGCCTGAGTATGTCTCGATGCGGTCCTTCTGGCGGTCGGCCAGCTGGACGATATCGAGGACGGCGTCGACACGGGATGCCAGTGTGTCCGAGGGAACATCCTGCATGCGCGCGAAGAATGTCAGGTTCTCCCGGGCGGAGAGCGTCGGGTACAGGGCGATGTCCTGCGGAACGACGCCGATAACACGCCGGACGGCCATCGGTTCATGGAGAATGCTGTGCCCGTCGATGATGACGTCTCCCCCCGAGGGCGCGACAAGACCACACATCATGGAGACGGTCGTAGTCTTGCCTGCCCCGTTCGGCCCCAGCAGGCCGAAGGCCTCACCCGAGTCAATGCCGAAGTGCACGCCGTCCACGGCGGTCAACTTGCCGAAGCGCTTGGTGAGGTCCTTCACTTCTGTCAGCATAGTGATCTCCTTGTCATGAGTTGCCGAGAGCGTGGTACATGTATGGCCTTGCCGGTTGCTGTCATCGTTGCTGTCAGGGACGATCGGACCTAGGGCAGAAGCGTGACGCTCTCAGGTTGCCGGAAGCAGTTCAAAACCAGATTGAACGCCGTGTGAATGCCCGCAGTCCACATTCTTGCTCCAAGGTAGTTGACGAGTGCCTCGTTCGTGCCCAGAGTGCCGATTCCCCCTGACTGGTTCCTTCTCGTCTGGTCGACCATCTTGCGCGCGTATCTGGCGTATTCGTCCATCGCATTCCTTTTGCCGGTCCGCGCCGAAACGATCGCCTTTGCCGCCAGTCGCCCGCTCAAGGCGGCGGCATCCATTCCAACGCCCCTTGCAGTGTCCACAAGCCCGGCGGCATCGCCGACCATCATAACGCGACCCTGACCCAGCCACACCCGGTTGGGAGAGTCGAATTCCAGGCTCGCAGAGTAGCCCTCCGTCTTCACGACGGCCCCGTTCAGGTTGTACTTTGCTCGAATGAATGCCAGAAACGACTCGCAATGCATCTTCAGGTCACGGTCGTATCCACTCCCCACGACCCACAAGTCCCGTCCATCGAGCGTCTTGTTGTAGACCCAGGCGAACATCTGGTTGTTCCAGTCGAGGTTCCAGAACTGATACAGTGTTCGAGGATCGAGATCGCTGCTGCCTTCGATGTAGTAGTTGATGGTGCCACCCGAAGATGTCTTCCGAAAGTCCTGTGGCCTCAGCTTCCCCCGGACGGCCGGCCGCAGACCGCTTGCGTCGATCAGGTAAGAGCAGGACACCCTCTCCGTGCGGTCGCGGAGCTTGAGATCGACGTTGACGCCGTCGTCCATTTCCTCGTGGCCGGCATAGGAGCACTCATCCCAGAAGATGGCGCCGCTGTCTTGTGCGACGTGGTTGAGATAGTCGTCGAAGACGTCGCGCATGAAGCTGACCATGAAGAAGGGGATGCTGACCGACGAGCCGTCGGGCCGATGGATCTCGACTCGCCTCAACTGATGGTGACAGAGTCTGTCCCGCGGGAACTTCTCGCCGACGATCCGTGCGAAGTAGCCGAACTGGATCCCGCTGCAGGCTTTTGGCCTGGGAGTCCTGCACTTCTCCACAAACAGCGTCTTCACGCTGCTTCGAGCGAGGAACTTGGCGCAGACGGAGCCGGCTATGCCTCCTCCTATGATGACTACATCGAATGTCTGCACGAACAGCCTCCTTCTGCAAGCACCTCTTCGCGAGGCAAAACGCCCGATTGCACCTGCGGGCGGCGGTCCTTCCGGTGTCTTCGCTCTACCGTCAGTCCTGTTCGACCTCGCGTTCGTAGACAAACACGTCCGGTTCACCGTGACGCCAGACGTCGAACTCGAGCCCTGTCAGCGTCTCGAGCAGATTCGTGTGAACGGCCTGACCGGCAGGGATCATGGCCTGGATGTACTTCGCTCCCGGATAGAGGGCAAGTACATGACGGACAAGGACGTCCAGATGTCTGGGACTTCCGTCTGCGAAGTCGATGGAAACCTCGCCCGCGCCGTGATCGGGATGACAGACGACCAGCAGACTGCGCAGGGATCCCTTGGGACTGCGAAGACCGATGACCTTGTCAAAGTCAGGCCAGGCGACGATCCCAGGGCGTGATACGGGCCAGAACTTCCAGCCTTGACCAACAAATCCAGAGCTCATCTCGAGGGAAGCAGACTCCAGGATCCATGCACGTGCTTCGTCGGAGGGCACTTCCGAAACGAGCGGAGACAATTGGGCACTTGACCGCGCGGGACTCTCCAGTTTCGCCTCCGCCAGAATGAACGACGCTACACGCTGGAAGCGGTGTTGCTCGATGATGTGGATGCTGGCAAGATTGTCGACATACGTGGAGAGTCCGATGCGATGAGCACCTTCGCGTGCAGCCTTCTCGATGAAGTACTCGGTCAGCGCTCTGCCGGCGCCGTGTCCCTGAGCTGCAGTATCTGTGCGAATGCCCTCCAGCCACACGTAGCCAGGAGTCAGATCGACCGTACGGGCGAATGCGATGACGGAGCCATTCAGCTCGGCGACCGCAACCTCGGAATCCCGCATGCGGAGCCATTCATCGATAACCTGTGGGACGTAGTCGTCGCCGTCCCATATCTGGGAACTGATGGCTACGATCCGCTCACGGTCGGCAAGCCTCGCTGTGCGAATTATGACTCCCATACCTTCCTCCTGTCATTGCAGAGTAACGGCGGATCGCGCTGTCCAATTTGAGTATACCTGCTGGTCTCTGGGCTTCAAGATGCGTTTCGGCAGGACGTTTGACGTATGGATCCAATCTGCGGTGGAGTGGTGGATCGGCCGGCTGTCGCCGCCTTCCTAGAGGAAACGTGCCCAGAAGAGGATAGTCAACGGGAACAGGAGGGTCGACACGACGACGTTGCGGGACAGCTTCTGGACGTCCAGGCCAATCTCGGCGCCGTACACGACGCTGGCAACCATAGTGGGCATGGCGCTCTGGATGATGAAAGCACTGCGGACGTCACCGGTGACCGGCAGGATGAGTGTCAGTGCCAGTGCCATCGCCGGAACGACCGCAAGCTTGATCCCTGCTGCGATGAGTGCGCGCCAGTTGAAGTCCAGGTCCACCGTCAGCCCCACGAACAGCATGGCAAGCGGCGACGTCGAATTGCCGACAAGCTTGCATGCGTCGGTGAGGAACTGTGGAAGGACCACGCGCTTGAGGATGAGGGCGAGGAGCATGGCAATCAGCGGCGGGTTGATGAAGTGGCGGGCATTCCTGTGCACCCAGGCACTGAAGGCCATGAATGAGTGGGTTTGCTCATAGATGACCGCGAGCGGCAGCGCTCCCTGCCCGAGGATCGCCTGCACGACCGGGTAGCCCATAAACCCCGTGTTCCCGAGGAATCCCGAGAAGACGGTCTCGCGATGGCGCACGGGGACCAGCCTGAAGGTCAGGTAGCCGACGGTCTGGATGGCGATGACCCCTGGGATGAGCCACAGCGCGTTCAACGGGATGGGGTTGCTGTACAGGCTGATGAACGTGAGCGCAGGGAGGGAGACATTGAACACGAACTTGCGGATGCTGGTGGCATCTCCGGTCGAGAGGACGTGGAGCCGACGAAGGAGGATGCCCACGACCACGATGAGGATGAGCGTAAACACAGGACTCATTTCTGCAAGACCGACAGCTGTTCTCATATCCCTGGCATGATACCGGAAAAGCCGAATTCCGTCCAGTCTCCTGCGCGGCGGAATCGGCGTGAGCGTCGTCAGGGCTCAGCCGCCGTGTTTCTGTACCCGCTCGCGAAATCCCTGCGCTAGACGGTGGGTGACCACGAGATAGTGGTCCAGGAGCAGGGCGCGATCGTCGGCCGATGTAACGCCGGATACCGCCAGCACTGTCTCGCAGGCTCTCGGGCGCTCCAGCTGTTCGACAAACATTGCGTAAGCTCGTTCGGCGGCAGCGTTGCCACAGATGGAGCGCTCGATGAAGTCGAGTTCACTCTGGATGTCGCTGTCACTCGCGGTGAGGACGGCTCGCACCGTTTCGGGACGCTCGGCAGACTGGGCTGCCTGCAGCAGGGCCTGGTCTGTATCATAGCCGAGGGCCTGTTCGAACGTGAACAGAGCAGTCCTGTACATGAGTCCCTTCAGGCGGCCCGGCGTTCGCCGTCGGGTCCGAGATGAAACAGGTAATTGAGATAATCTCCTCCCTGCTGCCACCACGGGTTCTCACAGAAGCACGTGGATCCGATGCATGGGAGTGCGTCCCTTCCCGTGCCCAGGTACTGCATGACACCCAGGAGAACACGCCTGGGACCGGCCGGGAAGCAGTACAAGGCGAACCAGCCTGATGGGAGAGAGCTGTCTCCATGCCACCACAGGACCTGATGGACGTAGCTGTCGCGTATCCACAGCTCGGCCAGGTGGAGGGCTTTTGCCACGAACCCCTCCCATATGACAGGGTCGAAGCTGCGGATCGGAGTCCCGGCACGCAGGAACAGGCTTTCACTGACGCTCTCCCAGTGAACCTGAACGAGGACCCGGACATCATGTCGGCCACCAAGGTCACACGGGTCGAGCACCAAGCTGGTCTCGCAGATCAGGACCGGGGTTTTCATGAGTGTGCCTCCTCGGACGGAACATTCATGAGATCGGTGCTGTCAGGACACAGGACATCCTGGAGGAGGACGTAGAGTTCGAAGACGTTATGATGGTACAGCAGGCGCAAGTGCTCCAGTTCGACAGGTTCGAGTGCAGGACGGAGAAGAGCCCACTGGTCGAACGAACGATCGTCGGTGAGCGCCATGAGCAGCGACTCATAGCGCACAGCAAAGGCGGCGTCGGTCAGGATGCGTTGAGCGACAAACCCGAGTTCTCTGCTCAGGTCGTCCGGGGCTGCCTCGAGAAGTCGCTGGATGTTGGCAAGGTCAGACGCAGCAGTCCGGACGTCACCAGCAGTTGTGAGACGTCCAAAGTCGCTATGCCGAGGAAAGACGAACAGGATCGTCTGGTCCATGCTGCCTCCAATCGGGGGCGCTGCACGAAACGCTCTCTGCAAGCTACAACGGATTCCACTAGCGCGCGGATGATAACCTCTGGCCTCTGTACTGTTACGCCGATGCTGAGTACGCTACAAACCCGACCCTCAACACATCCCTGACTGCCTGGACAATGGTGCGTTCTGTCTCCACCGTACTTGCCACAGGAACCTGACACCTATCTAGGGTCAGGATAGACCGATGGGGTGTTCTTGTCAAGACCGGCTCACGGAAGCGTCTTCCCCCGCATCAACAGTACCGAAAGAAGCTTTATCAGGATGCATCCACAGCTGCCGGGTGGGCTCTCTGATCGCGACCCTTCGGTCTAGGAGGTCAGGCCCTGGTCATGGAGGATGCCACGGAAGGCACGCAGGGCGTCTCGGTGCGCATGCTCTTCCCATGATGGGTCGGACGGGCAGTAGGCTTCGCGCCAGAGCCTCTGCACCTCACCTGCGACGGCTTCGCTGACAGCGTACTGATGGCGCAGACGATTGCTCGCTATGGCGCACCACAGGCTGTTGATCTGGGCTGGGAGGGAATCACCCAGGCATCCGAACTCAAAGCAGGTTGCGTACATCGCCATTGTCGGGGCACGAGTCTCGCGGGTCCGATACATGTAGTCGATCATATCGCCCTCGATGCGGTAGAACTCCTGTGACGTGGCGGCGACGACATTCGGGTAATCGATACGCTTCGCCCACTGCATTGAGGGTACCGGGTCCAGCCCGGAATTGACGACGCTCATACGGTCTCGTGGTCCATACCCCGTATGGAGGTCTACGTGGACGAGGTGAGGCACTGCGTTCAGACAGTCGTCATACAGGCGTCGCATGACGCGAGTCTCCTGTTGCCACTCGGTGCCGCCGTAATAGAGACCTGCCGGCTCGTCGTACTGTCCGGCCAGAAGAGCCTGACGGAGCTTCCCGGACTTGCCCGTCACGGCGAGGCGCATCACCTGACTCGCAACGAGCAGACGATTCCACTGGATGGAAGGCACGGGTCCCTGCGGCTGGAAGATCGACCGAAGTCCGCAGTAACCGTCACTGTCCCGGGCATTGCCGTCCCAGGACACGACGAAGTTTCGGTTCAGATCGACGTTTGCCGCGTTCGTGCGTTGCTCGTGCTTCATGCCCCACGGGTTGATGGCATGGACAAGGCACAGCGACGTCGTCATCGGGTCAAGCGCAGGGAGGATCTCCCGAATGGCCAGCTCCATGATCGCCGAGCCGGCGAACCCCTCGATGCCGTGTTCGCCAGTTGTGATCAGCAGCATGTGCCGTGGTTGCTGCGTCGCCGGCGAGTGCAGGATGTCGATGCTCAGGCCGTCCTTGCTGTCGTGGATCGCATGGGTTTCGATCCGGCTGGAGGGCCAGCGGACCGCAACGCGGTCAAGGTTCGCACGGAACCGCTCGCGGGATGTCTCATAGCTCTGCGGGATCAGTGATGTCATGGGCCTAGAAGGGGCCAAAGTGCAGTGAGACGGCGAGCAGCAGGAAAGCAGCCGTCACGGCCAGCGACACGAGTTGAAGCAGGATCGTCCAGCGGAACCAGCGGGGATAGGACACGCTGGTCAGCCCCAGTCCGATCAGCAGGACGGCGTTCGTGGGGTACATCAGATTGCTGAAGCCGTCGCCGAAGCAGAACGCGGTCACCGCGATCTGCCGCGTGAGGCCGACGAGGTCTGAGAGCGGGGCCAGGAGGGGCATCATGAGGAACGCCTTTGCTGACGCGGATCCGATGAAGAAGTTCATCCCCAGGGTCACCGCGTAGATGAGCAGGCTGGCAACGGAAGGTGAGGTCTTTGAAATGCCTGCAGCGGCGCCGTGGAGGATCGTGTCCATGATCCCCGCTTCGGCGACGATGTGCTTGACGCTCATGGCCATCAGGATGAGCAGGATGCCGGGAGCCATGCCCGCTAGACCGGAACCGAAGGTCCTGAACGTGTCGCGTGCCCCGAGGCCGGACATGAACCCTGCCCCGAGGCCGGCAGACACGAAGGCGAGACCGATGATCGGCAGAGAGTATGTCTGGAGCATGGGAACCAGCGGCCCCAGCAGGACGACGGCCAGCATGACGCCAAGGCATGAGATCGACCATGTGACGGCACGGTGAGGCGTCACGGAGGTGATCCCGTCGGACGATTGCTGGTAGCGTGATCGAGCCGCCTGCTCCTCCGGCCATGGCCGGTATGGCTTGGAGCCTTCCTCGACGCGGCGCGCGTGCAGGATGACGAATGACACGACCAGAACATACATGACCGCGAAGACGATGATGCGAAACCACGCTCCCGAGAACAGGGGCAGTCCTGCAATGCCTTGAGCGACCCCGATGCTGAAGGGGTTCGCGATCGCCGCACTGAATCCGAAGCCGGTGGCGAGCAGGCTCATACCGAGTCCCGTGAGCGAATCCCAGCCCATGGACCACGCCAGCGCGACGACGATCGGGATCAGAGGTACCGTCTCCTCGAAGATGCCCAGCAGGGCCCCCATGGCCATAAAAAAGAGACAGACGACTGCAATCAGGACATATCTTCGCGAACGGAACCTCGTTACGATGCGCGAAATGATCGTGCGGATGACGCCCGCATGGTCCAGAACGGCGAAGCTGCCGCCGACAAGCAGGATGAACAGGATGATGGTGATGACCATGACGGCATCACTGCTGCCAAGGACTTCCACCGGAGCCGTGAACCACCTCCAGATGGGGAGCGGGCGAGCCTGTGTCAGGCTGAAGGACGTCGGGTCGAGCACCTCACGCCCGTCCTGCAGGGTTCGCTGGTATTGACCGGCAGGAACCAGGCGTGTCAGGACCCCTGCACCGATCATGAGAACGAGAAGGATGAGCGCCGCTGAGATGAACGCGCGCCTGCCGATGCGGGCGCCTGACCGTTGCTGTTCCATACTTCCTCCCCGTTTCCAATGAAACAGGCCCTCGCTGCAATGAGGGCCTGCCGTGATCCAATGCCGTTTCCAGCGAGACCGTGACCCCGCTTTGTCAGATGGCTGCGACGATCATCCCCGGCATGCCCAGGTGGAGTGAGTGCGTGATGCGACCGTTGGCGTGGACGACCATGGCTCCTCCGAACGAACCTCCGTCGAAACTCTTCTCTCCGATCGAATTCGCCATCAGGGTCGTAACAGCCATCTTCTGAACGCGCTCGACGTAGATCCGGCGCTCTTCGGTCTCCCATCGCTTCTGGTCACACAGGCCGCTGTCGAAACAGCGGGCGAATGGCATGAGGAGATACGTGGGATGCTGCTCCCGCACTTGTTCTGCGACCGTGTCGTTGAAAAGGTCGCCACAGATGGCGAACGAGAAGCGGCCGATCGGTGTGTCGACTGCGGGGCATTCCGTCCCCTCCCTGTACACTTTCGAGTCGCCAATCTGGCTGTGCCACTGTGGATCGATGCGACGGTACTTGAGGAGAATATCTCCACTTGGACCCACCAGCACTGCTGTGTCATACAAGGCAGCCCCGTCGCGCTCCAGAATGCCGAATGCAATGTGGATGCGGCTGGACTTGGCCAGGTCGGCGAAGTGAGTCGTCGCCGGACCAGGAACCGGTTCTCCCAGCATCAGGTCATGTCTGGGGTCATCGTTAAGGATAAGTCCCGTGGTCGCAGCTTCTGAGAACAGGACAAGGTGCGCCCCTGCCTTCGCTGACTGTGTCACTGCAAGGTCCATTCGCTCGATATTCTTCGCCGTGTCTGCCCCGACACGATGTACCACCAGCGATACGTTCATTGTTGCTCCTCCTTTTCAAGTTCGACCCCCGACGGTCACGATGCAATGCTGAAGCCCTCCAGGCACGCAGGACCGTCAAGTGCTCTGTTCCCATAATAGTTGAACGTCGTTCTTTTGCAACGTCGCCCGTCACTCGCCGGAAAACTTGACGTCCTACGGGTCAAACTCGGGACTGGGATTGACCTCTGCGTCATTGCCATATCCCTGACGCTCCCAGAACCCCTTGAAATCGGGGTCGGTCGACAGCTCGATGCGGACGACCCACTTGCACCACTTGTATCCCAGCTTATCCTCGGCCGCCAGTTGAAACGGATACCCATTGCGGGCGACCAGGTCACCATTGTTGACGCGGTACGCCAGCAGCATGTTGCGCTCAAGTACGGTGGCAAGAGGAAGGGACGTGGTGTAGTCGTCTTCGCCGTGAAAGATCACGGTGACCGCTGACGGCAAGGGCCCGGCCAGTGCCAGCAGGTCCTTCATGAGGACGCCTTCGAACAGGCCCGTTGCGCTCCAGCCCTCTACGCAGTGCAGCGTAATGAGTTTCTGGTAGCGTTGGCGAGCGAGGACGCCGGCATAAGTGAGACTCTGGGGACTCTGGACAGCCCCGTCGATGACCAGCCGATACGACGCGAGATCCACTGACTGCGGTCCCCGGACCGAGTTGTCAGATAGCTTCTCGAAGTCGTTCAGCGGTTTCCCCTCGTATGCTCGGATCACGGCCGTTCCCAGGTTCTTTGCCGGTTCCAGGGGACCCTTGATGTCTCTCTCCTGCGGTACGGGCGACCTGGCAGTACAGCCCCAGATCGTACCGGTGAGAAGTGCCAGAAGGACAAAGCAGGTGATGCGCAAGGCTCTTTGCATGGCAACTCCTTTCAGCGTCGAGTAGACGGTGACCCGTGACGACGCTCTTCTACGCGAAGTGTAGCGCGGTCCGCCGTAATCGCAATATTGCGTATTGCCTCACCTATTATCTACTCCAAATCGCATCGTTGCCTCACGGA
>CAYRQW010000051.1:0-11147 GCA_964426505.1 uncultured Caldisericota bacterium | reverse complement strand
CTCCAGGCAACCGCTCCTTGCCAAGCTGGGCCGCCTTGCCGAGTCCGACGATTCCCGGGACATTGTGGGTCGAACCGCGTAATCCCCACTCCTGTCCTCCCCCGTCGATGAATGGATACAGCGAATTCTGGTCACGAACATACAGGATGCCCACACCCTTGGGTCCATTGAACTTGTGAGCGGAGACGCTCAGGAAGTCGACCCCTAGCGTGTCTACGTCGACGGGGATATGGGCGGTCGTCTGGACGGCGTCTGTGTGCATGAGGGCTCCGTGATCATGGGCCACGCGAGCGATGTCGGCGATAGGCTGGATCGTCCCTATCTCGTTGTTCGCATGCATGATCGACACCAGCACGGTGGTCGGTCGCATGGCGCGCCGTACATCGTCAGGGTCAACAATGCCGCTGCGTCCAGCCTTGACGAACGTAACCTCATACCCTTGGCGCTGAAGTGCCAGCGCGCTGTGCAGAACGGCATGGTGCTCGAACTCCGCCGTCACGAGGTGCCCAGGCTTGTGGAGCCGCTCGCATGACGCCCGTTCCAATGTTCCCTTGAGCGCCCAGTTATCCGATTCGGTTCCGCCACTCGTGAAGACGATCTGATCCGTCTTCGAGCCGATCAGGGATGCGATACGCACGCGGGCTTCCTCAATCGCCACATGAGCCATGTCACCGGATGATGAGTGGGTATACGTCATTGGATTGGCAAACCGTTCAGTGAAGAACGGCTTCATCTCCTCCAGAACGGCAGGATCGACCGGTGTGGTAGCTGCATTGTCCAAGTAGACTACTCTTTCCATTGCTTCCTCCAGTGGCTTCAGTGCCTGCTTCCCTGCGCCGACCATGCACAGGGACAGCCTGTCGCCCCGCTTGCCCTCACGGCTGCAGAATACCTTCCGTCTGGCCGTCGACAGACAGTATAATCGATGTGACGCCGGATATCCACATGAGTGTTTCCTCGATCTGCTGCCGGATTCCCATGACTCGCATGGATCCGCCCACACCCTGCTGGAGCCCTTCACTGAAATCGACCCTCACAATGCCTGAATCACTTACAGACACTGACCGGAGTACAGCCCCTTCGGGAATCAGCGTCGTGATTCCCTGCCGGCGCTCAGCAGCAGTCGGACCCTTGAGCAGCTCCTCCAGGACCGCCTCCGCGAGGGGCATCTCAGCAGGAACACGCCGTGGCACTGCTACAAGCTCGATTTCCTGTGACACAGTTTTGACGAGGAACACCTTTGCGTCCACCTGGGGCGCCGGGGCAGCACGACAACCGGTCAAGACAGTCACGACGAGCATCAAGCTCAAGCTTGCTGTCAGCAGCCTCCTCATGACAAACCTCCCACAAGACCGACATGGCGCCTGGTCGAGTACACAAGAACGGTCCATTGACAGCGAACCGTTCTCGGCAGACAATAGGACGCTGAACATCTCAAACTATGCCACATCTGTACCAACATGCATGGAGGATCTGTATGAGCGCCAGGAAAAGAACCGGACACACGGCACAGCACAAGAAGCAAGTCGAACCCGAAGCGAAAACGCGAGGCAAGCTGCGTCTCGCGATCGCACTTGTTTCGATCGGCATCGTCCTTGTTCTGACAGGGCTGTTGCTGGGAAGAGGCGCCTCCACAGGCAGCGCTCTGTTTGGAACTCGCTTCTTCATGCTCGTCGTCGGCCTGTCACTTGTGCTCGCCGGCGCTGTCGGTCTCCTCGCTCATGTCCTGGTCGTCGGGGCAAACAAGCAGGTGAACAGGAAGGGCTAGAGACTTCTGGCCTGCTCCAGCCTTGCAACGATTTCCCTGTAGAGCCGCCGATAAGCTGAAGCGGCCTTGCCCCTGGCATCGAGTTGGGTTACCGGGATTCCCTGGCTTGTCGCTTCCCTGACCCGGACAGACTCGGGAATTGTGGTTTTGAACAGCAAGTGCCCATAGAGGTCATCCAGCGCCGCCCACGTCTCCTGGGCGAATGACTGGCGTTCCTGGATGTTGTTCAGGACGATACCCAGAGGCCTGATGCCAGCTTTGTGACTGGACCGCAGCGCCTCAATAGACGCAATGAGGTCCGCCAGCCCCTTAAGGGCAAACCAGGACACATCAGCCGGTATGATGGCAAAGTCGGCCGCAAGAAGTGCCCCTCTGGTGAACAGCCCCATGGCAGGGGGAGTGTCGATGACAACGACATCGTGTGCGTCGCCGGCATCGAGCCATGAGCCGATCGACTCGAGGTAAACTGAGGCGTTGTGATCCTCGTATCTGCTGAGACTGCTGTCTGTTCCCACGAGATCGAGATGGTCGCTTACGGTCAGCGGGTTCGGGCGGCCTCCCTGGAACAGCAATGCCGCATTGTTGTCTGCCGGCAGGTCGGACCGCAGGAAACAGCTTGTCAGGTTGGCCTGTGGGTCAAGGTCCACTGCCAGAACGCTCTTGCTGTCGGCGGCAAACAGCATGGCAAGATGGAATGCCAGTGTGGTCTTGCCGACACCACCCTTCTGATTGGTCATGACAATCCTCATGGTTCCCCCTGAGACTTGCTGGTTTGTGTGGCTGTGAGTATACCACAGGTATGGACCAACCGTACGACCACCTATGGGGATGTCCCAAGTCTCCTATATGGGCATCTGCGGTCCGTGAGAGCGTTCCCGATAATACTCAGCCGGGAGCATGACCAGCGCAAGAGCAAGTCCCGGAAGAAGCAGAAAGAACCCGATGAAGAACCATCCCGCGGGGTTGCGGCCCTTGTCACGGGCTACGCGGGCCGTTGTGATACCAAATGCGGTCATGATCGCAACTGCGACCAGCGCGCAGAAGAACGCTACCGGAACAATGAAGGGTATCCATGGCGGCGTGTTCCAGTAATCTTGCATACATACCTCCTCGGAGTGGTCGATGCCACTCTCCACAAAGCATAGCGGCGCGCCGCTCCCCATACAACTGTTGCGTTGACGGCTGTGGAAAACTCCTATACTGGAACTGTGCTCAGCTGTGACAGCCAGCCTGTATCCGGTCCCGGTTGTCGGGCATTCGAAGTGCGGTCCGCCCTCAGAAGCGGATGCAACCGGTGGCTACTGCGGGAGGCTTTTCCTCATCGCAAGCGGCCGGACCAGAACCTCACAATCCCGGAGGAAGTACAATGCTCAGAGAAGACATTCAGAACAGGCTTGACAGTCTCACGAAACCAAAAGGAAGTCTCGGGTTTCTTGAGGAGATCGCTGCGAAGATGGCAATGATGCAAGGACGAGTCATCCCTGAGCTCCCGAAGAAGAAGGCCGTCTACGTTTTTGCCGCTGATCATGGAGTGGTCGCCGAAGGAGTATCGGCATATCCGAAGGATGTGACACCTGAGATGGTACTCAACATGCTGAACGGGGGGGCTGCCATCAATGTCCTTTCGCGGCACGTCGGCGGCGAAGTCCACCTGGTGGACGCGGGCGTCGACTATGACTTCGACGATAATGCCAGTCTCATCAGGTCAAAGGTGGGCCACGGCACGCGCGACTTCGCTGTCGAGCCTGCAATGACCGCCGACCAAGCCAGACAATGCATCGAGAACGGCCGGACCGTGGCGCGCTCTGCCATCGAGCAAGGCGTCGAGCTGTCTGCGATCGGAGACATGGGCATTGGCAACACAACGACAGCAACAGCGGTTGCTGCAGCTTTCGGCTACGATGTCGATTCCATTGTCGATATTGGCACCAGGATCAGCGATGATCAGCTCAGGCACAAGGCCCAGGTTATTCGCGAAGCCATTGCCCTTCATCAGCCCTTCCGGGATCCCATGGATGTGCTGGCGAAGGTTGGCGGCTTCTGTCTCGGCGAAATGGCAGGTTTCATCCTCGAGTTCGCAGATCATCACCTCCCTGTGGTCCTTGACGGGTATCCCACTACAGCGGGAGCTCTGATTGCATGGAAGATGAACCCGGGCATCACGGACTACCTCTTTGCAGGTCACAGATCGTGGGTCAGGGGACACATCGTCATCCTCAAGGATATGGGGCTGCGTCCAGTTCTGGACCTCGACATGCGCCTCGGTGAAGGAACGGGAGCAGTCCTCTCGTTCAGTATCATCGAAGCGGCTGTCAAGATCATCCGTGAGATGGCCACGTTCGAAGATGCAAGCGTCACAGGCGGCTCCGAGCAATGATCCTCATTACAGGAGGAGAGAAGTCGGGCAAGAGCACGTACGCACTGCGCCTGGCATTGGAGAGAGGTCCGCGCCGCGCATTTGTCGCGACTGCCGAGGCATTCGACGACGAGATGCGAGCACGCATCAAGCACCACAAGGAAGAACGTGGCGCTCTGTTCGAGACGATTGAGGAACCGGTGGAGATTCCCTCGATTCTGCGACGACTGTCATCATATGATGTCATCCTGGTTGATTGCATGACCACCTGGCTTGGCAACCTCATGTACTACAAGCGCGACCTCGGTGCCATGAAAGACGAGCTGCTCACTTCTATTTCGGGAAATGAGATCATCGTCACCAACGAAGTCGGCATGGGCATCATCCCGATGGATGCATCGACTCGTTCGTACGTGGAAGAGCTTGGACGCCTCAACGCAGCTCTTGCTCAACGTGCGGAAGAGGTAGTATTCATGGTCGCAGGCTTGCCTCTCACCCTGAAATGATCGGGAGCACATCGTGGCTGATCCCAGGCACATGGCTGGAGAATGCCCGTGTTGCGCAGGGCCTGGTAGACTATGAAGAGTTGCTGGTCGCCAGTTGGGACCCGGACACGCGGTCCACGCTGGAGCGCGAACTGCCTGGACTGCTCGGCCTCGGCCTCCAGTATGCAGTGCACCTTCCCTTCGCCGATGTGACACAGGCATGGGAGGCGTTCAGCTTCTTCGAGGATCACGGGTTTCCTGTTCTGAACTATGTTCTGCACCCCATGATGCACTGGCGAGAATACGCCTGGGGAGACCGGGTTGCCCTGGAGAACCTCAAGGATGTCGTCGAGCCGCACGAACGCATGGTATTCGACATCGGGCATCACCTTCTGGGAAAGCGCGTTCCTGAGGATTGGAAGTCCCGCATCGTGGAGGTCCATGTGATGGGTGTGCATGCCGGAAAGGATCATCTTGCTCTCGACCCCGCTACGGCCTCGGCCATCCTGCCGTGGGTCAATGACCAGACCCTGCTGACGTTTGAGGTCTTCGACCTCGATGCCCTCATGACCAGTCTGCACACCTGGGAGGACTGCCGTGCTGGATGAGCCACGACTCGCCTTCTCGTTCCTGAGCCGCCTGCCGTTCGGCGGCAAGGGGAATGTCAAACACATTGCCCGATACTTCACGCTGGTCGGCTACATCGCCGGGCTCCTCTACTGGGCGGGACTCCGGTTTGTCCCGGGCGATCTGGGTGCAGTCCTGACGATCGTTGTGGGTTTCTACTTGTTCGACCTCTTTCATTTTGACGGACTCCTCGACACATTCGACGGGTTCCTCAATCAGGCGGGCCGCGAGAAGTGCCTGGAAATCATGTCAAAGGGCGACACCGGTCCCTTTGCCGTGTTTTTCTCCTTCTTCTATTGCCTGGCATTCTTCTTTGCCTTCCGGTCGTCGGTACCAACATCGCTCTTCTTCATGAGCGTGTGCGGGCGTTTCGCGATGAACATCCTGCTCGCCATGACACAGCCGGCCAAGCCAGGAGGGCTGGGGGCCCTCATGTCACCGTATGAACACTCTGCGACCATTGCAAGCGCTGTGCTGGCTGCACCGCTTGCGTTCATTGATCCTCTGCGCTGGGCCATATCCATGGGCGTGGCCATGCTCACCGGCCTGCTGATGAGCATGGTGGCGCGCCGCAAGATCGGGGGGAGTACTGGCGATGTTCTGGGAGCCACATGTCTGCTTAGCCAGCTGTTCGTCCTCATTGCGAACGTCTTCATTCGCTAGATTCGCTCAGGAACAGTTTTCAGGTGAGTATTGGCAGAAGTCGGGTCAGTGCTAGAATTAGTAATCGCCACATCATTTGGGAGGTCACATGAACATCCTCGAGTCGATTCGCGGCAGGGCTGCAGGACTGCATAAGACCGTCGTATTGCCAGAAGGTGACGAGGAGCGCAATCAGCAGGCAGCGGCCATTATGGCGAGTCTGGACATGGCCCGTGTGGTCCTGGTCGGTAACGAAGCTTCCATCCGGTCTCACGCCGAGTCCAATGGCGTCAGCCTTGCGGGCATCGAGGTCGTTGACCCGGCAACATCGCCCAGATCAAATGAGTACGCCGCCCTCATCCTAGAGAAACGCAAAGCCAAGGGAATGACTGCCGAGCAGGCTTCTCAGCTTTCTCTTGATCCCATATACCACGCCACGTGCATGCTCGCCGCGGGAGCTGTCGATGCGCTGGTCACCGGCGCAGTGCACTCGACGGGCGACATGTTGCGCCCCGCCCTGCAGATCGTCGGCACAGCACCTGGCAACAAGACCGTCTCGTCGATGTTTCTGATGGTCATGCCGGATGGACACTTGTTCGGGTTCGGGGACTGTGCCGTCGTCCCGGATCCAACTGCCGAACAGCTTGCCGACATTGCGGTCGCAACTGCCTCAACGTTTCGCAAACTGACGAACATCGAGCCTTGCGTGGCTATGCTGAGTTTCAGTACCAAGGGCTCCGCGTCGCACGAAATGGTCGATAAGGTCGTCCAGGCAACCAACCTGGCACGGGCAAAGAGACCTGACCTTCCAATTGACGGAGAGTTGCAGTTCGACGCGTCGTTCGTCCCATCGGTTGCACGCCAGAAGGCTCCATGGAGCGTCGTCGCAGGGAAAGCCAACTGTTTCGTCTTCCCTGAACTCAATGCAGGGAACATCGGATACAAGCTAGTCCAGCGACTTGCTGGAGCCGAAGCAGTCGGCCCCATTGCCCAGGGTCTGGCCAAGCCTGCGAATGACCTCTCGCGGGGCTGCAGTGCTGAAGACATTGTCAACGTCTGTGCCATTGCGATACTGAACACACAGGACGAAGCCGGGCATGCGGCCACCTCGTGCGGGGGAGCCTGTCCAGCCCGGTCAAGCTAATACCTCTCGCCCCCCATCCCACTTCCACCGGGAGATGTCCTTGAAAGAAGTCATCGAGCGCTACCTTCTTGAGCACGAAAAGGCCATGATGTCGGTCATAGCCGGCGCACTGGCAATCCCATCAGTCAAGGATCTGACTTCGGCTTGTCCTGATGCTCCCTTCGGCCGCGACATCGCACGCGTACTCCGCTACGTTCTTGACGTCACGAACTGGATGGGCTTCCCCAGCGAAAACGTCGAGGGCGTCGTCGGCAGGGCTCGCTATGGAGGCGCTGCAGGCACCGAGTATGCTGTTCTGTCTCATCTCGACGTCGTTCCTGCAGGCGATGGATGGACTCTGCCGCCTTTTGCGGCGACCATCCGGGACGGACGTCTCTACGGTCGCGGAGCTATCGACGACAAGGGACCGGCCATCGCATCGCTCTTTGCTCTTGCCGCTGCACGCGCCGCACTCTCCGAATCCGGGATGGAACCGAAGAATGCGATCCTTCTCATGTTCGGGACCGACGAAGAGTGCAACTGGGAAGACATGGACACCTACCGGAGTCGACACTCGCTGCCGTCATCGGGGTTCAGCCCCGACGGCGACTTCCCTATCGTCAACAGTGAGAAGGGCATCCTGGCGTTCCGCCTGCGCAGCACTCAGGACGCCAACGGCATGCTCCAGTCTGCGACAGGTGGCAACAGGACAAACACAGTGGCGGCGCACGCGGAAGCAGTCATCGCCACGACTCCCCATGGCATGGACGCACTGTTCAGCGTCGTCCACGGATGCGACGAGCAAGACAAGTTCACCGTCAAGGTGACAGCCGAGGGAGGCCGTGCCCGTGTATCGGTGGACGGCAAGCCAGCGCACGCGTCGACACCTGGAAAGGGGCACAACGCCATCGGGAAACTCCTTCTGATCCTGGATGCCGCCGATGTACTGGAAGGCCTTCCCATGCTGCAATTCGTCGCGCGGACGGTCGGGACGGACTGGACGGGTCACGGACTGGGCGCAGAACTCCATGACGACGTGTCTGGAAGTCTGACGCTGAATCTGGGGATACTCAAGTGGGAAGGAGGCGACGGTTCACTGGATGTCGACATCCGCTATCCCGTCACCTCGTCGAAGATCAGTGTGTTGGCGGTTCTTGGGCCATCCATCACGGCCATGGCGTCAAGCCTTACCGTTCTGGATGATACCCCTCCGCACTATGTGGATCCCTCGTCCCCTCTCATCGCGACGCTCGGAAAGGCCTACCGTGAGCACACGCATGGAGTACCTCGCTGCATCAGCATCGGAGGAGGCACATATGCTCGTCTCATCCCGGGAGCCGTTTCATTCGGTCCTGAGTTCTCCGGGCATCCCGCAACTGAACACGGGCCGGACGAGTATATCGAACTCGACGACCTTCTTGTCGCCACGCGAATCTATGCATCGGCCATGGTCGATCTGCTGATGGACGGGGATCCGGAAGCTGGACACTGACGCGGCAAGGACAGACCGGGGCGATATCGGCATAGTTTCCGAACTCGCGTAAGGTGATATACTCTCCCTGGGATACCAACTTCTATCAAGGAGCACTATGAAAACTGAACCCTCCAAGAAACACGTATTGACTCCGGCGGAGCGCAAGCGCAAGAGTCGGCGCATCAATCTTACCCTCATGCTCGTGTCGATCGGATGGGGACTCATCATGGCGAGCATGGGCGAACATGTCTTCATTCGCTGGTTTGCCGCCGTTATCCTCTTCATTGTTGGACTGACGGGCTACTTCGGCATCGGAACGGAACGCACTCACAAGACAAAACAGTAGGAAACAGCAATCAGGAGGACCCTGTCATGAGAGTACTGATCGTTGGAGGCAATGCGGGCGGGGCAAGCGCTGCAACGCGTCTCCGTCGACTGAGACCTGATGCAGAGGTCGTTGTGTTCGAGCGCGGCCAGTACGTTTCCTATGCGAACTGTGGCTTGCTGTACTACCTTGAGGGAACCATCGCTGAGAGATCTGCACTGTTTGTCGAGACTGCCGACTCTCTGCGTTCCAAGCATGGCATCGATGTTCGTCTCCAAAGCGAAGTCATCGCTATCGATCCCTGCACCCACACGATCACTGTGCGCAACACTGCTACAGATGCTCGGACCACTGAGCACTACGACAAGCTTCTTCTGTCAATGGGTGCAGAACCCGTATTGCCACAGATTCCAGGGGTCGATGCAGCGAACGTCCTCCCGATGTGGTCGATCCCGCATATGGACAGAATCGCAGCACTCGTGAAGGATGGGGCGCGTTCGGCCGTCATCCTCGGTGGTGGCTACATCGGCTGTGTAATGGCTGAAGCCCTGCGCGAGCGGGGGCTCAGTGTCACGATCGTCGAGGCTGCTGCCCAAACCGTCACCTTCCTAGATCCAGACATCGCGCTTTACGCTCAGAAGGAACTGGAGAAGCACGGCATCGCCGTTCTCCTGGAACAGAGCGCTCAGCGCCTCACGGCACGCGCTGGCGGCGGTCAGACAGTCATCCTTTCTGGCGGTACCCACATCGACACGGATTTCGTCGTCGTGGCCATTGGCGTCAAACCACTCTCCCGTATCGCACGAGACGCAGGCCTTGTGATCGGTGATTCCGGAGGTATTGCGGTTTCGCCAAGCCTGCGGACGTCGGACCCGGACATCTACGCAGTCGGCGATGTCATCGAAGTCACTCATGCGGTCTCTGGAGCGGCAGCAGCGATTCCACTCGCCGGTCCCGCTCATCAGCAGGCTCGCATCGCAGCCACGAATATTGCAGGCACAAGCGGTGGGTGGGCTGAGCAGTATCGTGGCACACAGGGCAGCTCGATTCTGAAGCTTTTTGGCCTGTCCTGCGGCTCGACGGGCGCCACGTCGGCGCAGTTGAGGCGCAGGAACATCCCGTTCAGTTCCATCCTTATCCATCCACTCAACCATGCGGGCTACTATCCCGCCGCCTCCCCGATCCATCTGAAACTCCTGTACGGATCGGATGGCCGTGTGCTGGGAGCACAGGCAGCGGGGCTTGAAGGAGTCGACAAGCGTCTTGACGTGATTGCGACCGCGATCTATTTTGGCGCTACTGTAGGTGACCTCGACAATCTGCAACTCGCCTACTCTCCGCCGTTCAGCTCAGCGCGTGATCCGGTCAATGTGGCCGGATCTGTAGCCGAATCTCACCTCGCCTCCGACAAGACCTGACCAGTAGCGGTCTATCTGGATGCGAAACCGCCCGGCAGCCTTTCAGCGTTGCCGGGCGGTTTCGCATAGACAGTTGTTGAGCTTCTACAGGACCATCAACCTTCGATGACGATCGCCTTGTCGCTGACGGCCGAAACCCTGCCAGCGATGGAGGCATGAATACAGGCTCCCAGCTTCCCTTCGGGAGGACTCGCGATGAGCTGACCCACGCTTACAGCATCGCCGACGGCAACGACCGGCTGAGCCGGCACACCGATGTGCTGTTTAAGGCTGATCGTAACGTGGTCTGCGCGGATCTCGGATTCATCCCACTCAACCGGCCAACCGTGATACGTCCCAACGCCGAGGCGTGCAACAAGGCGCTCAGTCGGCACCAGGCGTCCCTCGCGGAAGTCATCGGGAGTCAGATCGGCACGGTGGTGGACGTCGTTCTTCCATCCCGAAGCAGCGAGCTCCCGCTTCATCTTCTTGTAGAACTGCATCGGCGAAAGCTCCAGCGGGCATGAATAGGCCTCACACAGCCTGCATTCACAGCACATGATGGCACCGGTCAGAACGCTGTTCTTGACATTGATACCGTATGCCCCTGCGCGCATGATCTCATGAGGGCTGAAATCATGCCCCAGCAAGTGCCGGGGACAGAGAACGGTGCAATCACGGCACTGGTCACAACTGGCCTTGCCACGCTTCGTCCACAGATCGAGTGAGCGCGACATGAACCGGATAACCTCGTTGTCAGCCGGGAGCACCAGGATACCGCCGGTCGTCTTTGTGATCGTCTCCGCTTTCAGGTCCGTGACGATGTGTCCCGTCATGGGGCCTCCGACCACGACCTTCAATTCGCTGTCGTCGAGCGTGTACCCACCAGCCAGCTCGATGACCTTGTCGAATGACATGCCGAGAGGCGCATTCACCGTACGAGGCGACTT
>CAYRQW010000050.1:0-11161 GCA_964426505.1 uncultured Caldisericota bacterium | reverse complement strand
CGCCATCCACAGTCCAGACCCCATGCTCGCGCCAGATACACGGCCTGCCTTCCTTCCATGCCCGGACATGTCCCGTGTTGAGCAGTCGGTGTCCTTGCTGCCGGGCGCCTCCCAGTCCCATGCCCCAGACGCCCACCTCCTGCTCTATCCCTTCGCCCAGTGCAAACGACTGCACAGGCGTCGGCTGAAGATCCACCTTGAGCAGGCTGTCGAAGGCTGTGAGGTCCTTCCATCCGATGTACCCGTGAGACGGTTCATTGAACGTGTCGTAGCCCAGGACGCCCGGCTTCCCCTTCAGGCGCCCGACGACCTGCAGAACAGCATCGATGTAATGCCGCTGGAGGTACTCCTGGATCGGTTCGCCCTCAACAAGCAGGTGCGGCGCGAAGTCGTTTCCACCGAAGAAGAGTGTGAACATCGTCGCGGATGCCAGCCGGCTCACGTTGGTCGGCCAGATGAGGTGTGAGAATGGATCTCCGTGTGTCTGGTGCACGATGGCGGCGCACGTGTCCACAAATCTCGTCATGTCGAAGCCGGCCGCCTCCAGCGTCCATCCCGGGGCTCCGTCGCCGCCCGTGAACCTGCTCCAGACGTCCTGGTGCGGATCGACGAACACGGTGAAGCCCATGTCGCCTGCCAGCTGGACGACTTGCTCCACATAGTCCAGATAAGCGGTATCGTAGAGCCCCGGCCCCGCATGCTCGATCGCCTCCCATGTGACCAGGAATCGAAGGCATGTCAGTCCCCAGGATTTGAGACGCGACAAGTGTTCTGCAGCCTCGGAGAGCGGGAATGGCCGACCCACGAACGAGACCATGCGGTGATCGAAGAACCCCTCCGAGTGGTGCGTCGCACCGTCGGGGACCGTCGGCACCTTGGTGTCGCCCCCCAGGTTGACGCCGCGCAGGAGGAGTACGCGCCCCGCTTCGTCGCGGAACCAGTTCTGGTCAGCTCGCAGCGTCACGTTCCGTTGGTCTCTCAGACGATGTGAAACCGTCCGCAGAACTCATCAAGGATGGACCGGAAGTCGGCCGGCAGCATTGCCAGGCATGGCTCACTCAGGTCAGCTGGAATGCCGTGATAGAAGGCCTCGGCAATACTCCCTGCGATGGCCGCCTGCGTGTCTGCGTCGCCCCGCAGGTCCACGGCGTTCTGAAGGCTGCTGCGAACGTCGGTCGACGCAAGGAAGCAGATGATCGCCTCCGGGACCGAGAGCTCCGCGGCTTCAAACCATCCGCCTGTGCAATCGATGAGTGACCGCTGAAGATCATAGCCAAACGCTTGCTCCAGGTACTCCCGGATAGCGTTCTTCGATGAGCCTGTCCTGGCAAGGAAGATGGCGGCTGCAACAGCCTGCGCTCCCGCAATGCCGTCCGGGTGGCTGTGCGTGGGCTCAGCGCTCTGGCGCGCTTCTTCAAGCGTCTCCTCGAGCGTGTCGAACGCCCATCCGACAGGACTGACCCGGCCAGCCGCACCGTTGCCATAGCTAGTGGGCATCGTCCGTTCGGGGTCCTCGATCCATTTCGCGAAGCGCGTGCTGTAGGACCGGCCGGGGTTGGCGAGCGCCCAGGTGCGCAGTGCTTCACCGTAGGGACGCTGATGCAGAAGACCATCCGCGATGGCGATCGTCAGGACTGTCTCGTCAGTGTAGGAAGACGCAGGAGCCAGAAGCGGCAGATCGCTGTCCAGAACAGTATGGTACTCGTATGCAGAGCCGACGATGTCCCCAACGATTGCCCCGAGCATGGCGAAGGAAAATTCCTTGTTCCAGAGACTGGCTGTGACTACATTGAGTCCAGGTAAAGGCGGCTCATCTGGTCAGGCGAAGCAACCTGCCGAGGGTTGGTTCTGCCAACCAGTTCCTCCATCGCCTGTTGTGTCAGAGCGGCGATGTCACCTTCCTTGACGCCCATTTCCGCAAGCCCTGACGGCATTCTGAGTCGACGATTCATGTCCTGGACTCCCGCGATGGCCTTCTCTGCATTCTCCCGATCAGTCCGCCATGGATGGCCAACTCCCATGGCGACCGCGATCTTCGCCATCCTGGTCCCCACCAGTACAGCATTCCATCGCATGACTGCCGGAAGCAGGACCGCATTCAGAACACCGTGCGGCAGACCATACTTTCCGGTCAGGGGGTGAGACAATGCATGAACGTACCCGAGGCCGGAGTTGTTGAATGCAAGGCCGGCCAGGAATGCCGCATTGCACATTCCATGGCGCGCGGCGACGTCTTCCCCGTGCTCGAAAGCCTTGGGCAGCCAGGCATACACCAGTGTGATAGCTTCATAGGCCAGTGAATCGGTAAGGGCAGTAGCATTCGTCGCAACGTACGCCTCGATAGCATGCGACAGCGCGTCCATCCCGGTGGCTGCGGTGAGCGAGGGTGGCATAGTGACCATGAGCTGAGCATCGTTGACAGATACATCGGCCGTCAGTCTCCAGTCTACGATCGTCATCTTCTGATGTGTCTTGCTGTCGGTGAGCACGGCGACAGAAGTCACTTCACTGCCCGTCCCGGCAGTCGTGTTCACAGTGATGAAGGGTGGCAGGCGTTTCGACACCTTGTCCTCACCTTCATACTGATCGATCGTGCCACCGTTACTGACAATGAGACCGATCCCCTTCGCACAGTCCATGGCGCTTCCACCGCCGATGGCCACAAGGAGGTCACAGCGCTGCTCCTTGTATACCTCGACGCCGTTCATGACCATCGCGTCGGTCGGGTTCGGCCCTGCTCCGGCATAGATGGTCGACTGGATGCCACTCCTGGTGAGCACGTCCGCGACCATCTTGCCCTGCCCTTCGCCATACGATCCCATGGATGCGACAATCAGACCCCTTGTCCCTCCCAGGTTCTGCGCCCACGTGCCGACGTCATTCAAAGCGCCGCGGTGAATAAGATTGACCCCTGGCATATAATACGTTCCGGGCATATCGCCACCTCCAAGTCACATCAAGAAAGACCCGCCAGCCTGCTTTTCATATGCACAACTGCAACATGACTGGATACCACTATACCGCAAACTGCGCCCATGCTCAACCAGGCAACGGTCACAAGTTGAACGAGCCGCCGCCACAGCCGCGTGTCCTCAGGGGGGGCCTGCGATCTCTGACGTGCGAGCAACGCGTGCCGAGAACGGCAGGAGGCCGAGGATCGCTGCCGCTTCATCCCCTGTCAGCCCAAACAGGTCCATGTGCTCCCCGTAGTCCTGCAGGAAGAACACCTGGCTGCCATTGGACGTCAGGGCGATCTGCCACCACCAGAGGGACTCGTGCCCAGAACCGTGCCCCCCGGCAACAGCCCTTGTGACTGCAGGCGTTACAGCACCCCAGAACATCAGGGCTCCATCTTCGCGCCGCCGCTCGATCGTCTCGGCAACCGGCATCATCAGCTTGATGGCATCAGTGTCTTCTCGCTGGCAGACGACTTCGAACGCCTCCGAGCGATGCAGGACAGACTCTGCCAGAGGTACCCAGAACGCTGTCGAAACAGCAGTCTCGATACCCGGCAGCATCCCTCTCAACCCGGGGATCGTTATGCGCAGAGATGTCATCTTGTCGGTCGTCATGTCCCTGTGGTCCTCGCGCACACGGCAACTGACCCGCCAGCAGTTCCGGCGGCTCGCCGACATCCTCTGAGACAGTCTCGGAGATCACGATTCTCGTACCTCATAGTACCAACAGTGTACCCCGCGCGAAAGGTAATCAAAATACGCCTTCCGCCTGGTCACGGACAATCCGGGCCAGATCCCTCCAGGGTCCGATGTCGAAGAACCGGCGTGCCAGGCCGGACGTCGATGGCAGGGCACACACCACGGTGCGGCCGATGCACTCCTGCTGTCTGCCGGGAAGGACTCTCCTGCCAAGAAACTGTGCCGCCGCCGTCCTGCTGGTGAATGCAAGGACGCGGGGCTGCCACCGCAGGACCTTCAGCGTCAGTAGCCTGCGTGCCTCATCCAGATCGACATGACCATCGAAGACGTACATATCCTGCCCATGATCGGTCTTGATCAGGTCCGTCAGTCCAATCCCCCAGTCAAGCAGTCGTGGATATTCCTCTGCGGCAAGCCGTCGCGGAGTCAGACCTGCCTCTGCCAGTGTCTGCCAGAAGCGATTGCCTGGATTGGCATAATAGGCCTTTCGTTCCCAGGAGACATCTCCCAGCGCCGACCCGCAGAAGACGAGGCGCAGGTTGTCGGCCAGGACATCCGGGATGAGCTCCCTGGCACTCCGATCCTCAGGCCCTGGCTGCAGCTGACTACCGTCCTGTTCATGTCGCTTCTTCATAGTCTCAGTATAGCAGTGTGAAGCCGGCGGCTTGCAAAAAATCCTCCAGACGGTAGTCTCAGGAAAACTGCATCAAGGAGTGTTATGAACGGAAAACGCATCTACAGCATCGCAGGAGGTCAGTGTGGCCGCGAGACCCTGCTTGCCATCCTCCGTGAGCATCCGGAGATCCGCTTCGTCTCTCTCGTGGCGATCGACCTGGCCGGTAACGACACCGACGAGCGTATCCCTATACAGACCTTTATTGCTGACATCGACGCGTTTCTTGCCGGAAAAGCAGTCCAGACAGATGGCTCGTCTGTCGCGCTGGCCGGCATGACGTCGCTGGATGACGCGCAGGTCGATCTTGCACCGGACTTGACCGCCACCTGGTTCGTCGACTACAACGAAGAACACATGGACCGCGAAACCGGTCTCCCTGTGGGAACGCTGCGCATCCCGTCCTTCCTCGTGCACCACGGCGAACACATCGACTCACGTTCTCTGCTCGCGAGTACGCTCGCGTACGCACGGGCTGAAGTCCTGAAGCTCATGCACAGCCATTCCTCGTCTCCCCTGCTTGCCCAGTGTGAGCCGGGACGTCTGGCGGACATAGAGTTCACCGTCGGGACGGAGCTGGAATTCTGGGTCAAGACGCCCACCGATACGGCAAACGTCGAGGAACTCTCGGCAGCGCAGATCCTGCAGGAGAACTACTGGCAACGCACGCGCGGCGTAGCCAGGACTGCCCTGGAACAGGCGGTGATGGCTCTTGAGGCATACGGACTGCATCCTGAAATGGGTCACAAGGAGGTCGGTGGCGTCAAGGCGGCTATCGGGGCCGGCGGCGAATTGACCCACGTCATGGAGCAGATGGAGATCGACTGGAGGTATGCCTCGGCGCTTCAGGCTGCCGACAACGAGCTCCTCGCGCGCATCCTGGTGAAGGAAACGTTCCGCGCCAACGGCCTCAAGGTCAACTTCAAGGCCAAGCCCATCCCGGGCGTTGCGGGTTCCGGCGAGCACACGCATCTGGGCATCGCGGGCGTATTGCCCAGCGGGCGGCGCATCAACCTCTTCGCTCCCGCGGACATGCATGCCGATTTCCTGAGTGTCGTCGGATATGGGGCGCTGATGGGCCTCCTGCGAAACTACGAGGTCGTCGGCCCATTTGTCTCCGCAAGCAATGACGCCTTCAACAGGCTCAAGCCCGGTTTTGAGGCACCGGTATGCATCGTCGCAGCCCTCGGATCCGATCCCTCCACGCCGTCGCGCAATCGAACGGTACTCGCCGGCCTGGTACGGGACGTCAGCAACCCGCGCGCCACCCGTTTTGAACTGCGCGCTCCCAACCCCTACACCAATACATACCTTGCTGTAGCCGCGTCTATCCTTGCGATGCTCGACGGCATCAGGTGGGCTGTCGAGTCCGGAACGACACCTGAGGCGCTCCTCGCCGAGATTTCGAAGAAGGCTGGTGAACCTGGAACCTACCTCGAGCGGGACAGAGCCTATCGAGCAGAAGAAAACGTCTTCGAGAACTACTCGCAGGAAGACCGCGACCGCCTGTTTGGCGTTCCTCCTGCCACAGTCTGGGAGAACATGCAGAATCTGGTGGTCTTCCCTGACCGCCTCCGCGTGCTGACGGCTGGAAATGCGCTGACACCGAGGGTGATCGACTCATTCCGCAGTACGGCCACTGCTCGCTGGAAACACGAACTGCTGGTGCGCATTATCCCCGAAGACCTGGACACTATCCGGAACTGTCGACATCTGGAGCTGGCCGGTGAACGAGCCCAGGGCTTGTGGAAGTGCATCGACGCTTTGCGCCACGAGCTGGCCGACGACACAGTCGGGAACCCCGCCCTGTGCACCCGGCTGACGTCAGCACTCTCCACTGACTCCCTGCGGGAGGCGTCAGAACTTCAGGTTATGCTTGCCAACAGCATGGACCGTCTGCGTCAGCTGGAAGACGAGTACCACAAGCTTGTGTTCTAGTGTGCAAACAGGCGGACCCGAACGGTCCGCCCGTTTCTGTTATGATTCAGAAGTGGTCTCTACTTGCCGTCCGTCAGCTCACTCGTACAATTTGGGCAGCGCGTGGCGTCAATTGGGATCTCCGTCCTGCAGTATGGGCAGACTCTCGTCGTCGGCGCCGGAGCAGCGACCTTCTTCTCGGATCTCTCTCTGATGTTGTTCATCCCTCTCACCATGAGGAAAATGACCAGTGCCATGATCAGGAAATCGATGACGGCCCCAAGAAACAGCCCGATGTTGATGGTCGGTGCCCCGGCCGCTTTGGCAGCGTCGAATGTTGGATACTTGGTGCGGCTGAGATTGATGTAGAGGCTGGCAAAACTCACTCGCCCCAGCAGCAGCCCGATCGGGGGCATCAGGATGTCGTTGACCAGAGACGTGATGACTTTGCCGATGGCGCCGCCGATGATCACACCGATGGCCAGGTCGATCATGCTGCCCTTCAGAGCAAACTTCTTGAACTCATTCCACATGAGTCACCTCCTGTTGAAGTATAGCAACCGCGCGCTCCTGTGCGAGCCCTCCTTCGCCGAGAGCCCCTCAGCGCACCCTTCACATTCGACCAGCATGCCCGGGGACATCGAGACGACATGGCTCGCGGTGCTGGACGGCCATTCCTGCGGGGCAAACGTGGACGTTGCATGTGATTTGCGCAACAGTATACTTCTGCTTGTGAACAGCAAATGGAGAACCTGACAGTGGTACCTGCTCCGAAGCACTCGAAACTGGGCACTCTCCGACAGCTCATGCCAACGAGTCCGGCCCAACGCATCTTCATGAGCTTCGCCATCGTCATTCTCATCGGGACCCTCCTGCTGTTGCTGCCACAGTCGAACACCGGCGTTCACCCCGGCTTCCTCAGAGCCCTTTTCACGGCTACCAGCGCCACCTGCGTGACAGGTCTCGTCATCTTCGACACCGGCTCGTTCTGGTCGACGTTCGGCCAGGTCGTGATCCTCCTGCTCATCCAGGTCGGCGGCCTCGGCTACATGGTCCTGACGACAACGCTCCTGGCAGCCTTCCGTAATGCCAGGCTTCACGTGCGCCAGACCGGCGACTTCCGCGAGAGCGTCAGTGCGCCCTCGCACCGCGATCCGCGCAGCTTCGCCCGTCTCATCGCATCGACAGTGATCATCTGCGAAGGACTGGGGGCCCTGTTCCTCTCACTCCGCTTCCTCCATGACATGCCGGCAGGCAAGGCCATCTGGAACGGCGTGTTCACCAGTGTCAGCGCCTTCTGCAATGCCGGCTTCGATATCCTGGGAAAAGGGATGACAAGTCTCGAAACGTATGCCGGCGACCTCACGGTCAACCTCGTCGTGCCCGTACTCATCATTCTGGGCGGGCTGGGATTCCTTGTCGTCGATGAGCTGAGACAGCGGCTGCTGCCGACGCGGCACAAGAGACTGTCGACCCACGCCAGAACGGTCTTGGGCATCTCGACTGTCCTGGTCGTCGGCGGAGCTCTGATGATCTTCATGCTGGAAGGCATGAGCCCAGGGGTATTCGCGTCGCTCTCCCTGAGAGACCGTGTGCTGGTGTCATGGTTCCAGTCGGTGACGGCACGAACGGCTGGCTTCAACACCCTGCAGCTTGGCAGTATGCATCCCAGCTCGCTGATGCTCATCATTGTCCTCATGTTCATCGGTGCTTCTCCCGGCGGCACTGGCGGTGGCGTCAAGACGACAACATTCGCCGTCGTGGCCGCATTCGTCTGGAGTTCCATCATCGGATCGGACCAGGCACATCTCGGCAACAGGGGGGTTCGCACCAACAGCATCAAAAAGGCTGTCGTCGTGTTTTCTCTCAGTCTGGTCCTGGTCTTTGGCGGAACGTTCCTGTTGGCCATGATCGACGGGCACAGGTTCTCGACGCTCAGTCTCCTGTTCGAGGTCACGTCGGCGTTCGGAACCGTCGGTCTCAGCATGGGCATCACGCCGGACCTGTCCGCCGGATCGAAAATCGTACTCATCGCGACTATGCTGGCCGGACGCGTCGGGGTGCTCACGGCCATGTTGACACTGCTTGCCCCCGTTCGCAAGCTCGAACGCCAGCTTCACCTTGCAGAAGATGAAGTGGCGATAGGATAGGAGGCACTACCATGAAACAGCAGATAGGTGTCATCGGTCTTGGGAAGTTCGGGAGGTCCTGCGCCGTTCGCCTGGCTCAACTAGGATTTGAGGTCCTGGGCATCGACGACAAGCAGGAGAATGTCGACGCAGTGAAGGATGATATCGCCCTGGCTGTCATCGCAGACACGACGGACCCGGCCGAGCTCGATGCCGCAGGCGTCGGCAATTGCGATACGGTCGTTCTGACCATCGGGGCAGAGATCGAGCACAGCGTTCTCACTGCGGTCGTGCTCAAGGAAATGGGCATACGCCACCTGGTGGCGCGAGCATCGTCTGACCTGCACGGAAAACTGCTGATGCGCATCGGTGCCGACGACGTCGTCTTTCCCGAGCATGACATGGCCGTCCGTCTCGCCAACCGGCTCAGTCTTTCCAGCATCTACGACTTCCTCGAATCCTCTCCCGACTACGACATCCTGGAGGTTCCAATTCCTCACACCGCTGTGGGCAAGACCCTCCGGGACCTCGACTACCGTGCCCGCTTCGAGATCAACGTGGTCGGCATCCGGCGTGGGGGAGACATCCTTGTCACGCTTCACTCCGACGACGTCCTTGAGTTCAGCGACCGCCTTATCATCCTGGGGAGCGTCGCTAACCTGCACCGGTTCGCAAAGCAGACCCGCTCGTGACGAATCAGGTTCCTCGCAGAAGTCATGGGGGACCGGCACGCCATGTGATCGCCGGCATGCTCATTCTGGCGACACTGGGGTGTCTGAACGGATGCGCGGCTCGGGGACGCCAGGTATTCGCCCTCGGTTCGTACGATATGACCGAGGTCAACCGGTTCCTGAGCTCGGCTGCGCCCGCTGCAGGCGGCATGGCTCTCGTTGTCGTGAAGGATGGCAAGGTGATCGAGAGTTCCGGCTACGCCAAGTTCGGCCCCGGTACGGTCGTCGATATCGGTTCGGCTTCACGCTGGCTGGCTGCTGCTGCGATGATGACGCTGGTGGACCAGGGCACTCTTGTGCTGGACGATCCTGTCGCCAAGTATCTGCCCGAATTCGCCGGCGAAAAGGGTGGCATCACCATACGGCAGCTCTGGTCGTTCGACTCTGGTCTGCCAGCGACGGATGCCTCGATCAACGACCGGACGCTGACGCTGGAAGAGTGTGTCAGGCGTATTGCCGCTGGACCTCTGCCCTTTCTGCCTGGAACCGCCGTGAGCGACGGATCCGCATCCATCCAGGTCGGAGCGCGCGTTTGCGAGGTCATCAGCGGGATGACGTGGCAGGAATTCTTCCGCGTCCGTATTGCCGAACCTCTCGACATGACGAGTACGACCTTCAACCTGATTGGTTTCAACCGAAACCCGGATACAGCTGGCGGCGCACGTTCGACAGCCGAGGACTACACCCGCTTCCTGACCATGCTCCTGCAGAACGGTGTGTGGTCCGGCAGGCGGATCCTGTCGGAACAGGCTGTCGCGCAGATCGAGCAGGACCAGGCTCCAGGATCCACCATCATTGCGACCCCATATACCACCGTTGCATCTCTTCTCCCTTCGACGAGTGGCGTCCGGCCGGGGCTGGGCATGTGGCGAGAGGAGACCGATTCCAGCACCGGGACCCTGCTGATCGCCTCCTGTCCCGGTACGTACGGGTTCACACCCTGGATCGACTACAAGCTGAATCTGGCAGGTGTCCTGTCCATGCAGTACGACCTTGGCAAGGCCGCCTACGCGGTCATGCGCGTACGCCAGCTCGTGCCTCAGGCAATTGCTGCCGGTGTCCGCTTCCAGGATGTCCCAACCACGTCCTGGGCGTTCGCTGCAATCGTCGACTTGAGCGCCCGGGGTCTGGTCACGGGCTATGAGGACGGCAGGTTTCATCCGGACAGCGCGGTCACGCGGGCAGAGTATGCCAAACTCGTCTGCAGCGCCCTGGGGATCGCACAGGACCCAGTGACGTCAGATCCCTTCAAGGATGTCACGTCCGACTACTGGGCAGCCGGCTACGTCACAGCAGCTGTCCGCAAGGGCTGGCTGACCGGCTACCCCGGAGGCCTGTTCAAACCGGAGGAACCCGTCAGCAAGGGCCAGGCCCTTGCCATTGTCGCCCGATCACAGCGCTGGAGCACCACGGCCACGCTCCCCTATGCGGACATGCAACCCGGCTACTGGGCGCGCCCATCCATTGAAGCGTGCTTCGCCAGGGGCATTATCAGGAATCCCGACCCCGGCGTCGAGTCCGGCGGAAAGCTGGACCCTGAAGCGAACTGCACACGTGCCCAGGCATGTGTCTTTCTGAGCCGCCTGCTTGCCTTGAAGCCCTGACC
This sequence comes from uncultured Caldisericota bacterium, assembly GCA_964426505.1. Classification (GTDB taxonomy): domain Bacteria; phylum Caldisericota; class Caldisericia; order Cryosericales; family Cryosericaceae; genus Cryosericum. The sequence goes on along the minus strand of CAYRQW010000050.1, from coordinate 449 downwards.
TTCCGTTCGACATTCCCTCAGTGGAGACCCGCCCAATGCAGCGCGCCGCCCCGGAGCGATCCGAGGCGGCGCGCTGCATTCAGAAACTCTGGCGAACAGCTAATCGTCTTCGTCGTCTCCGGCTTCGTCCGCTTCTTCCTCTTCCTTTTCCTCATCGTCCCAGTCAGTGTCGCTGTCGGCAAGGTCCTCAAGGATATCCTGCAGGTCGTCCAGCCGGTCCATCAGGTCGTCGATCGCATCATCCGTCAGGGGAGAGTCATCGATCTGCTCATATGCTTCATCAAGCTCTGCACGCAAGCGTGCTGCTTCTTCTACTGCAACGTTGTCTTCATCGAGTTCGCTGATCTTCAGTTCGAGTGCGCTGACGATTCCCTCGAGCCGTACTCTTTCGTCATCCATGAATGCCTCCCATACAAATATGTGGGTGTGATGTCGGCACTATAGAGAAA
>CAYRQW010000049.1:0-11185 GCA_964426505.1 uncultured Caldisericota bacterium | reverse complement strand
GGTCTGGACGTCGAAGGTCCCAGTTCCGACGACACCAATTGCGGCAGCTGGTACGTTTTCTAATCAGCTGAGACTGCAGCCTGCTCTCGCCTTCCGATGACGACTTCACCCCACGCATGCCGCATGAGGTCGTGCCAGCGTTCTGCAAGCACTGCATTTCACGTATGGAGGTTGTGGCTCCGGGTCGGAAGATGCTAAACTGAAATCGTGTCAGATTGCGGTTTGTCTGATTCTGCCGATTGATGTGATCAACATAGCCAAAGCAGAAGACGGGAGGTTTGCCATGGCAGCTGACAGAAGGCGCCTGTCGCTGGAACAAGCCCTGGAACTGTTCAAGACCCTGGAAACACGTTTCAGGCGAGGCACGAACCATCCTGAGGATCTTGAGTGGACACGAGTACAGACACGGCTGGAAACCAAGCCGGAGAAGCTGTGGTCACTCAATGAAATGGAGCGAACCGGTGGTGAGCCAGACGTTGTCAGCTACGACGAAGAAAGAGATGAATACATCTTCTTTGACTGTTCGCCGGAGAGCCCAGCTGGCCGCAGAGATCTTTGCTATGACTACGAGGCATGGGAGTCAAGGAAGGCATTCAAGCCCGATGATAGCGCTGTGGACATGGCGCTGGCCATGGGCATCGAGATGCTGACAGAAGACCAGTATCGGGAGTTGCAGAAGCTGGGTGAATTCGACACGAAAACTTCAAGCTGGATAGCAACACCGTCCGATATCAGACGACTCGGGGGAGCCCTTTTTTGCGATCGACGCTATAACCATGTCTTCACCTATCACAATGGTGCGAGTTCCTACTACGCTTCCAGAGGATTCCGGGGATCTCTTCGATTCTAGTGTCGTGCAAGTCTCAGAAGCCGGGCGTCGTTGTCTTTGACCGAGAGACCAGCAGGCGGCACTTACCTTGGGGCAACCTGCCGGAACTGGGGGGTTGGCTCGCATCCACCCCGAAAACTCCGAGTCCGCACAAGCAGGTACACTGGACACCCGTTCAAGGTGTATCGCTTCTGCTGGCATGCTCCGGCAGAGGCTGCGCACGACGAACACGCTACCGGACTTGTCGTTGTGCTCACGGCACCAATCGCCGTAGCTCGCGCTCCGCGATGATGGCCGAGCGACTATTCGTCAGGAGATGGACTCATCATGGGCGTACTTGCATCCAGCACCTTGCCCGAGACGGGCCTGAGCTGGCAGCCGAGATCTGCTATACGAGTCGACCGGTCGCTGTCGAGGATCTCCTGCCTGCGAAATGGACAAGGATGAACAGCGCTCCGATGACAATAAGCGGAAGAATCAACGTCAGGAACGTGTCCCCCATGGCCAAGTGCCAGCGGAGCATGAATGCGACGGCACACGCAATGCACAGGACTCCGCCGACCAGGGCATGCTTCCACGAGATCAGCAGGACCACGACCAGGATCAGCGACGGAACCGAGTGGATGATGAACCCGCCCAACTGCTCCACAAAGGTGGCCTCTACCTCAAACACGTCCAGAGAAAACATCGTCAGGAACAAGATGAATGCGATCAGGAGAGTTCGCGGAATCCAGGAGAATCTGAATCCTGTATGCTGACGTTCCATTGCCTTTGCCTCCCGCGCAAGTTCGCAGGTCGCGCTACTGGACGCTGTCTTGCGCCGTTTTCACTTCGCTCGCTTTCCCAGCCAATGACCTACTATCAGGAAAGCAATCGCTATGATGACGCTCAGAATGAGATCTTGTAGTCTCGACATCCGTCAACTCCTCTCATCAGGTTATCGCTCGCGTTCCAGGCGCCCTCGGCGTCGGTGCGCCATGGGAAGTCATATACACCGGTGCGTGCTAGCCTTGCACCGTCGCAGTGCGCGAAGCTTGATTCCAATCGACCTGCAGTCCCAGGTTCTCGGCAACGAATCGGAGTGGCAGGTACGTACTGCCGGAGATGATCACGGGGACAACCCTCGCGTCAGAACCATCAATCGCCGTCTGAACGCCATTGACGTATCCCTGCGGGTTCGCGATCTGCAGACTGACGCTATTGCGGTTGAGGTACAGCGTGACGACCTGAAGCTCCGGGTGCCACTCGATCGTTCCGCCGAATACCTCGACGATTGCTCGAATGGGAAGAAGTGTCCTGTTGTTCTGGATCACGGCAGCAGCATCCATACCAGTCTGTTGCCCGTCTACCGTCAACCACGTCGATCCGATGGTGAAGCAAACCACGCGTGTCTTCCGAACAACTGGGACAGCCGCAAAGCTGCACTGCACACGGCTGTCTGCCGTGACGGGCCCCAATTCACAGATCTGAGCTGCGGTCGTCGGCAGAGACAAAGGGATCCCGTCGATGAAGAGTCGATCAACCATGTAACCCGCATCCGGTTCGATCCTGACGCGTAGGGTGGTTCCGTCGCTCACCGTCTGCGTTCCGCCAGGGATGATCGTCCCGTGCGCACCACTGTCCAGCACCACCGACCACTTCTTCTCTTCGGGGAGCCTCTGGAAGACCGCCACAACCTCCCTGGATGTGGCCATTGGCAGTTGCGCGGTCATGCTCGTACCACTCAGGTCGCCTTGCCACTCGGCGAATTTCCATCCGGTCGCCGGAGTCGCTCGAAGCTCCACTGTCTCATTGGGGCCGAACCTCTCACGGTCGGGCGACCGCCCCACAGAACCCTCTCCAACGATAGACACATGAAGTGATGATGTCATCGCCGCCGCCGCAAGCTCGAATTGAGCAAGCACCGAGTGCACACCGCCGACAACAAGGGTCATCGGATTCATGACCGTCGTAACGTCGCCAGTCCATCCAGTGAACTCCCATCCGGCCCCAGGAATCGCAGTCAGCTGCACCGTAGTGCCAAGCTCATATGAAGCCTGATCCGGTGCCCTGGACACGGAGCCGAAGCCAGACACGTCGACAATGAGAGCGCAGGTGTCGGGATTGAAGAGTGCAGTGATCACCGTGTCAGCGTTCATCGTAACCGCTGCCACATCTTGAGTGCCAATCAGGTCTCCTGACCAGCCAGAGAACGTATAGCCGGGAGCAGCAACAGCGGTGAGCGTGACAACTGTGCCGCGAGCATAGGACGTGCCGCCGGGAGAAGCGCCGATCGAACCGCCATTTGAGGGCGAGACCGACGTCTTCAGGGTAAATGCAGATACCCCGTCATATTGAAACAGACCGCCGCCGCCAGTACCAGCATAGAGGATGGCAGGAGTGAACGGGTCGACAGCGATGGACCACACCCATGGATCAGTCAATCCGCCATCGACGCCAGTCCAGGTCATGCCGCTGTTCGTTGAGCACAGGACGCCACCGCTGCCGGTCCCGGCATAGACCGTCGTGCATGTGAGAGGATCGACGGCAAGAGCAAGGACCCATAGGTCAGTGAGCCCCGTATTTACGGCAGTCCAGGAGGCGCCACCATTCGTCGAGCGAAAGACACCGCCCACCGTGCCCGCATACACGATCTCAGGCGTCTGAAGATCGATCGCAAGAGACCAGACCCACGGATCGGCGAGTCCCGTACTGGCTGTCGTCCAGGTATCGCCGCCGTTGACGGAGCGGAAGACTCCACCTGTTGTGCCAGCATACAGTATGCCGGGGGCGCGAGGATTGATAACAAGGGCTCTCACCTGCGAATTGACGAGCCCCGCACCGACGGCGCTCCAATTGGCTCCACTGTCGGTGGAGCGAAAAACGCCACCTGTCGTGCCTGCGTACAGGGTACTCGGGACCAGGGGATTGACTGCGAGGGATCTGACATGAAGATTGGTGAGTCCTGTGTTCACCGCAATCCATGTCCCACCGCCATTGGATGAACGGAATACGCCTCCACTGTCGGTCCCCGCATACAAGACGCCGGGGGTGAGGGGGTGAATTGCGAGAGACCATACCCATGAGTCAACCAACCCTGCATTCGCCACTGTCCACGTGGCCCCGCCATCGATCGAGCGAGAGACTCCGCCTCCGCCAGAACCGGCATACAGCGTAGATGGCGTTACTGGGTCGATGGCGAGGCACAGGAGTCTCTCTTCCTTCAGTGCCAGGTGTGACCAAGCTCCTGGACTCGCGGCCCGCAGGATACGAGCGCTGCCCGACGTGCCTGAGACACTCAGGCCAAGACACAGAACAAGGAATAGGGCGACACGGACGGACTGTCTCATTATCTCGGGCTCCTCTGGGGTCCACTTCCTCTTGCGACGGCTATCATGACTGAATTGTAGTATAGTCGGTGGTTCGGCGAGGGTCAAGCGTCCGGTTCATGCAGGACTTCACGCTGAGACGGGCTGGAACGGAGTCCAATCATCTCATGTCAGAAACCTTAGTGCCGGTCGGCGGGCCGTCTTTCGACAAGCGGCGATTGCATATTGCGCCCAGTAGGCTAGAATACTACAGTATTGAATGCCTGATGCTGGTCCCTGACATCAAGCGTGCAGCCTCCATACGTGCTCCTGGTGGCAACCAGGCGCTTGTGTCACTGGAATGATACGGGTTCTGGTCTCTTTGGTGGTCAGGACACTGGAATGGCTGCCTTAGAATCGATGATCCCGCTACCAACAGGTCAAGAATGAGATTGCCGGTCTTCACCAAGATGTCACAATCGTCGATGAGGTGTATTGATGCTAATAGACAAGCTGTGGGAACTTCAAGAACTCCAACTGGACTACAGGCAGAAGGAACGTCTTCTGGAAGAGTCCGACCTTTCTTCACTGCTGGCCCACAAGATCGACGAGACTGAGCAGCAGCTGGCCGACCTGCGTGGACAGATGGAAACGTTCAAAGCAGACGAAGTCAAGATCGGTGCGAAGCTGGACGACCTGTCGGCGAAGGTCCACGAGGCCGGCGCCAAGCTCGGGAAGGAAGAGATGTCCGAGGAAAAGGTCCAGAAACTCGAAGAGAAGATGAAGAAGCTCACCCTGGAGAAGGAGAAGGTCGAGGATGCGCAAGGGAGGAATTTTCACGACCGGCAAGACGTTGAGGATCAGACGAGAGCCTCTGAACTGATGGTAGAGAAGCTCCGCAAGGAGCTCGAGAGCATTCCGAAATCGGACGCCACGTCCAGAGCAGCCGTCAAGAAGTCTCTTCCGACCTTGCGCAAGGAGATCGAGAGCCGCAAGGCGAAGCTCCCGCTCAAGGCCAAGCTGATCTTCGAGAACCTGTCGGAGAAGTTCAGCGGAGCCCCAATTGCAAGAGCAGCGAGCTCTACGTGTGACTACTGCCACGTGAGGCTCTCACAGAAAACACTGTTCAGTCTTCGTAATGCAGAGAGCGGCGGTGATGCTGAAGAGCTGATCCGTTGCGAGATCTGCGGCAAGATTCTATACGCAGGCACCAAAGACCGCGAATGAGTCAGTCGCAGGCAGGAGATCTTCCTGCTTGAGGAAAGTCCGGGCTCCAAGAAGCGAGTTGCTCGGGAAACCCGAGTGGGGGTAACCCCAAGGATAGCGCAACAGAAAATATACCGCCCCGCAAGGGGTAAGGGTGAAATGGTGGTGTAAGAGACCACCGGCAGACCAGCGATGGGCTGCGCATTGCAAACCCCAACTGGAGCAAGACAAAATAGGAAGGCACACGGGGCTGCTTCTCCCTGCCTTCGGGTATGTCGCTTAGATAAATGACTGACCACGACAGAACCTGGCTTATCATTCGCGGTACATGAAGAGACCCCGACCGTACTTCGGAAGGGGTCTCTGCTTTTGCCAAATATGAAGAGACCCCGACCGTACTTCGGAAGGGGTCTCTGCTTTTGCCAAATATGAAGAGACCCCGACCGTACTTCGGAAGGGGTCTCTCTTCCTATCCGGATGGAGTCCTCCGGTCTTACAGTTGCTCCGCTATGCCGATAAGCTCCTCGAATGCCGATGGCTTGAGGCTGGCTCCTCCGATCAGGCCACCATCGACAGATGGGAGCGCCACGATGGATGCGAAGTTGGCAGGCTTGACACTGCCACCGTACAGGATTGCGACCGAGGCGCCGATCGTCTCCCCCAGCATCCACTTGAGATGACCCCGGATGAGGTGATGTGCCTGTTCTATTTGATCATTTGTGGCATTCACGCCTGTTCCAATAGCCCATACTGGTTCGTAGGCAACGATCAGCTGAGAGCCGTCGGACAGTCGAACACCATTGAGCGCAGTGTCCAGCTGGGCAAATACGACCTCCTCCATCTGGCCTCCATTCCGTTCATCGAGAGTCTCTCCGACGCAGAGTACAGGAACCAGAGATGCCTGCAGAGAGTTCTGCAGCTTGCGATGAAGAAGGTCTGCCGATTCGCCGATGACGTGCCTTCGCTCTGAATGCCCTATGAGGACGTAGGTCGCGCTTGCCGAAAGGATCATGGACGGCGACACTTCTCCGGTGTACGCGCCTTCCACCTCGGCTGCAACATCCTGAGCACCAAGTGCCGCCCAATCCGGAACGACACCCGTTCGCGCGAGGGCTCCCAGCGCAATGAAGTTGGGAAATACGATGACTCTCACCTTGTTCACATTTGGTGACCTTCCAGCGGCCAGCGCGACAAAGAATGAGTTGGCCTCCTCGACCGTCTTGAACATCTTCCAGTTGCCTGCGACGATTTTCACGGCGCTCTCCTTTGAACGTGTCGCACAAGCCGCGCGTTCGCTATGATTCCTGATCGTCGACGCCGTGTAATGGAGACGGCGCCAGTCGCTCTGCACGCACTCTTGAGATTCTCTTCCCCACGATGTTCACAACCGTGAAGATGATGCCGACTCTCTCGACCCTGTCACCAACCCGAGGGAGGCGTCCGATCTCCGACAACATGAGTCCCGCGACCGTATCGTAGTCGTCGCCGGACAACTCCACCCGGAAGAGCTCCGAGACCTTGTCGGTCGAGACCGAACCCTTGATGAGATATGCATCGGCTCCAGCGTTCTCGATTTCGGCGGCCTCTTTGTCATACTCGTCCTGGATTTCGCCGAACACTTCCTCCAGGACGTCCTCGACAGTGATGAGACCCGAGACAGCCCCGTACTCGTCGAAGAGAACGGCGGTCTGTATGCGCTGTCTTTGCATCTCCTGAAGCAGGCTGCTGATCTTCTTGGTGTCGGGTGCAAAGAATGGCTGCCGGAGGATGGCGCTGGCCTTGACGTCGCGTCCGGCTCCTCCCGCCATTGCTCTGAGCACGTCTTTGGCATAGACGAGACCCACGACGTTGTCGTCGTCCATGACCGGCAGGCGAGAGTGGCCTGTCTTGTCGATTGCCTGAATCACCTCGGATATCTGTGTATCCTTTTCGACTGTCGTCACATCCACAAACGGCGTCATGATCTCGTATGCCAGCGTGTTGGTGTAGTCGAAGATGTTGTAGATGAGACGCTCCTCCTCCTTATCGATCACGCCGTCCTCCTGCCCCATCTTCAACAGATACCGAAAATCCTCGGAGTCACTCAGGTAACCGGCATGTTTGGCGCGTCGGAGCAGCGGCCGCGTGAAGACCCCCGACACCGCCGCAAGCGCCCGCGCGGCTGGATACAGCAAGATGTACAGGGGGTACAGCAGGACGGCTGTAGTACGCGTGACCTGCTCCGGAAACGCTTTGCCGATGGACTTCGGGATCGTCTCGGCGAAGATGACGACGACTACCGTGAGGGCGAGTGTGGACACAACCGCGAGCAAGTCCGGATTCACCCGCGCAAACGCGGTCAGAACAATGCGCGTGAAGATGAAGGATGTCCCGAGATTGGCCATGTTGTTGCCCAGAACAACCACGGCGACAAGCATGGAGTGATTGGCCGACATTCTCGCCACCAGCCTGTCGGCAAGAGCCGATGACTCGCCGGTCTTCTCCAGGGCCATCGGTGTGATGGTCACGTATCCATATTCCACCATCGAGAAGAGGAAGGAAAGACCAAGGAGTACCAGCAGTCCAACGATTTGTCCAGTCATGCGGACCTTCTCGCAATACCCGCGCCATGGTCCCGCCGTGATGCCCTGGCAAAAACGTCTTCTTCGCGTCGCTCCATCAGAGAGCGGTCGTCTTCCTCAAGGTGATCGAAGCCGACCAGATGCAACACAGAGTGGACAAGAGAGAAAACGAGCTGGTCTTCAAGTCCGTTGCCGCCCGAGGCGGCCTTTTCTTCCACCGCATCCATACAGATGACGATGTCTCCAAGCACCCAGCCGGTACCGGGAGCAGCATAGCCGAGCGGGAATGACAGCATGTCGGTGACCGAGTCCATTCCTCTATGCTGACGGTTCAGCTCCCGCATCCGAGATGCCGGAACGAAGTAGCAGGAAACGGCTACCGCGCGCCGGACGCCCCGGATTGCCGTGATCTCCGGGAGAATCAAATGGACTATCTGGACGACAACGGCGGTCAGAGCCTTGCTGTCGACCTGCCACCCGGGATCGGACAGTTCGATGCGACAGTGTACAGATAGATCAGATTCTTTCATTTGCCTCCTCTGAGGTCAGGTATGCATCGCGAACATGGTAGAACGAAATGAGGGACGTGAGGAAGTAGTCCTTGACGGCTTCGATCTCACCCAGAGTGAGCTGTGACTCCGCAAGCTGGCCGTCGGCGATACGAGCGTTCACGATCGCCTCGATGAGCCCTTCCAGCGCAGGTTTGTCAACACGCGTAAGTGAACGCGCCGCAGCCTCGACTCCGTCAGCGAGAAAGACAAGAGAGGACTCCCTTGTGTGTGGCTTGGGTCCCTGGTACCGGAATGAGTCGGGAGACAAGTTCGCCCGCTCGGCGGACGCCTTATCGTAGAAGAACTGGACGACAGTTGTGCCATGGTGTTCGGCGATGATGTCGACCACCTCCGCAGGCAGATGGTTGCCCACTGCAATCGCAGCTCCTGCCTGAACATGTTCCAGGATAACCTTGGTGCTGAGTTCAGGTGAGATGTCCTCGTGGATGTTCGGCAGTTCTCCTCGATTCTCACCGAAAAACTGTGGATGCAGGAGTTTGCCGATGTCATGATAGTACCCTCCAACGCGAGCCATCAGCCAATTGGCACCGATACGCTGTGCCGCACCCGCTGCAAGATTGGCGACGTTGAGACTGTGATGGTAGGTTCCTGGCGCGCTTTCGAACAGCTGTGTCAGCAGTTTGCTTCCCGTGTCCAGAAGCTCCCTCAGCCTTACGACCGTGGCGACGTTGAACAGCCTCTCGAACACCAGAGTCAGTCCCAACGCAAACAGAGCTGCGATGACACCCCCGGCAAACAGGTAGCCGGCACCGGTGACCATGACCGACAACCGCTGCTCGCTGAGCCCAGTAAGAGCAGTGTAGATGAGGCCCGCCGATGCACCGGCAATCGGTCCTGCGATGAGCAGATCACTCATCTTGTTTGCCTTCCGCATGACAAGGAAGATGGAAATGGCTCCCACGACGAGTCCGGAGAGCACCTCGGCTGGCACAGGAACCATGATCCACGTCAGGACCATCAGGGCAAGGCCGAAGACGGTGGCGATCGCACCCTTGAAGAACACGAACCCGAGCAGTGTGCAGAGGAAGAATGGGGTCATCATCGCCATCATCCCGCCAACCAGCCAGGCAATCACGATGCACGAGCCACCGATGACCGCTGTCTCCATCAACAGATGTTGCATCCGGGCTTTCGCCGAACCCAGAAGCATGATGGCCAGGGCAACCGTTGCCCACGCAGCCAGCGCAACCAGCATCTGAGATGCGACATTCCGGACAGCTCGAGGTCCCCAGAACAATCCCGAGTTCGAGAGCAGGTCGACAGTGCCCTGGTCCAGCACGCTGCCCTTCTTCACGACAGGAGTGCCGGCAAGGATCGTCGAGACGACCGGTGGCACGGAAGATGCGGCTTTTTCGCGCGCAAGCAATGTTGCCTGCTGATCGTACATGAGGTTCGAAGATACGAGACGAGCAGCCAGAAGATACGCCGAGCGTACCTGATTGTCGGAGACCCCGTACTTCTTGAGTTCGGTGTTGATGCTTTCGCGAGCGGCAGAGATGCTCCCTTCAAGCACACCGCGACCCATGACTGTGACCAGCGCCTGACGGGCCGCCGTTTTCGACGATTGGACCTCGGACTCCGAACACGTTGCAAGGTACTTCGTCGTCGCACCTGCCGAGGTCATGAGCAGTGCCGCGATACGCTGAGATTGCTGATCCGTGCTTGCATCCTGGCTGCGCATGCTGATGACCTTCGCCATGATGTCCTCGAAGGCAGTCAGCGCAGCCGGCAGCTGAGAGCTGTCGAACTTGTAGATGGGAGCAACTTCATCTCGTGCGCGCTTGCGCAGGTCCTCAGTTCTGATGCTGTCGACATAGACGATGTCCCGCCGCGCGACCATGTCCGCATCCAGGATGCCGCCTTCGGGTACGCTCTTGTGCATGGGTATGAATGGCAGGGCGCACAGGACTGCCGACAGAAGCGCAATCAGCACAAACACCAGCGTACCAGTCCGCCTGAACCGTGTGACGGGGAGCAGGAGGCTGTGACGTGCACTTCGCAGGAAGCGAGCTACGCTATTCTGTCGTGTCATTCGCACAGCCGTCGGTCGCGCTTCCACGCCTTGTTGCACGGAAGAATGTCATGCTCACGTCTCCGTACCGCCTTTCCTTGTAGCTCTCCAGGTCTATCGCCGGGCCGCCATACAGTGCCCTCAGGGGTTGCCTCGATGCATGCTCCATGATTATGATACAGCCGTCTGCTGCATCGCGCAAATGCTGGGACAGGGTCACGAGGATACTTTCCTGCAATCCTGAATCGAAGGGCGGGTCTGCAAACAGCACGTCGAATTCGGTTCCCTGCAATCCGCTGACGTACTCAGTAGCATCGCCCTTGACGACCGACGCCCGTTCCTGCAGCGCAAGGGTTTTCAGGTTATCACGGATGAGGCGCACGGACCGATTGTCCGCATCGACGAACGTCGTATGGGCTGTTCCGTTGCTCAGAGCCTCCATGCCAACCGCACCTGTGCCACTGCACACGTCAATGAACCGCGCTCCCACGAGAACCGGTCGGAGCATGTCCATGACGGCTTCTCGTGCCTTGTCGGAGGTAGGGCGCAGCCATGGTTCCTTTCCGAGCGTCTTCAGCGAACGCCCCTTCAACGTTCCCGATCCAATGATCATGTCAGTTGTCCTCCATGCCGGGCCTCGAAACGGGATACCGGAGAGACAGCATGCGTGAAAGATCCGCGTGTTCCGGCGCGCCAAGTTCTGGGTCGCTTTCCAGTAG
>CAYRQW010000048.1:0-11283 GCA_964426505.1 uncultured Caldisericota bacterium | reverse complement strand
GGTCAGCACGAATTCCAGGTCATACGTGCCAATCTCGAGTTCTGCGGGGAGCCGCCACGAGCCCTCGAGCTCCATGGTCTCGCCCATCATGACGGTGCGCGTGCTCATCACGTCGGTGAACATCTTGCCGGTCGACCAGCGCGCAACGATCTTGCTGCCCTGTCGCAGGATGAGATCGTACGTCTGGCCTGACGTGAACGTCAGGACGAGAGGCTGGTCGTTGCCGTTGTACAGGGTGTAGCGCCAGTCGATGGACTCGCCGGGAGCGTAGGAAAGCTTGCCCGTCGTCAACGTCACTGTCGGTGGAGCGTAGACGATACCAGCGGGCGGGTCGGCAGCGTTCACCTGACGTACGCTCACCGTGAGTGCCAGTGCAGCTATCATGACGAAAATCAGTAGTCTCTTCATCGGTTTCACCTCCATGCGGCAACCCACTGGGGGTCACCATCTTTCTCTCTGTTGGACGACAGTCGGCGGGTTCTGGTTCCCACGGTTCATCACAGGCGATCGCCTGATGGCTGTACCCACCGGTGTCTCGTTCGGGTGACACGCAGGAATTCTTCGTGGTGCCCGGGTACTGCAGTTCCATCACATGGTTGTGCATTGTCATGTGAATGTCAAGGACGGTCTTGCGATGATGGCACGCATCGTGACCTGTGAAGACATGGAAGGCAACAGCTTCAGCCTCATGGAAGAAGTGCGGCCCGACAGTCTATGAAAAAACCCCTGCGCCGGTTCACGGCACAGGGGCAAGCGTTACTCGTTACGGCTGCTTCTCGCCGTTCAGGACCTTGAGTCGTTCGTCGTAGTCGTCCTTGGTGATGTCGCCACTGGCGAATCTCTTCCTGAGGATGTCCAGCGCTTCGTCCGGCCTGTTCTCCATCAAGTCGCGGCCGTCGTGCATGCTATGCATACGGTGCATTCCGCAACCCATTCCATGCCGTCTCCACGTTGCCATCCGGATGATCCAGACGATCAGGGCAATGAAGAGCACCAGGCACAGCAGGCCCATCAACATATGCCCGCCACTCCATATCATCCCACGTCCGTAATCACCATATCTCGCAAATCCCATCATGGGTATCATTTCTCCTTTCCACGGGACGCGTTTGCGTCCTTGTACGTCTAATACATAGCATAGGGGGTTTTCGTACACGTGATTGTGAAGGCGAAAGGCCGACAACTGCGGGACGGCTTGCGAGACTGCGGTGGTGAACAGGGTCTGCCTGATGGCTCCTACGTCAGCGTGCTGATGGCGAGAGCGATCTCCTGAACCGACATCAGTGATGGACCGTACTGTACGTAGGCGAGCAGGCGGGCGGTAGGCATAACGGCAACGTGCGCGCCACCGGACCGCGTTGGCGGGGCGCCTTCGCAGGCGACGATCGACCGCACGACCTGATCGCAGCCCGCATCCTTCAGAATGTGGGAGCAGAGGAAGGACCCTCTCGTCACCTGGAGGATCGGGTCTGACTCGTCGTCATCGGCGGCTACAGTGCTGGCCCAGTTCCTGGTCTCGATGGCGTAGATGCCCGTGGGACCGATGAGCAGGTGGTCCAGCTGGGCCGTCTTGAGGTAACCGGTTTCGAATGCGATGTCCCGGCCATAGCTGAGATGGAGGTCATTGATCAGGACGAACTCGTCTGGAAGGGTACTGAGCGTCCTGATCACTGCACGTTCTGCGATGGCATTGGCCAGGGCGGCAGAGTGGGCGATGGCTTCGACATCCTTGACGATGCGCCGGGCACCTTCGACATGCCTGGCCACCTCGGTCTCGCGATGGGCGACGAAGTCCTGGAGGGAGCGTTCGGCGGCGACCACGGCGCGCAGGCGTGCACGTACCTGGGCACCTTCCCGGGCCTGCGTACCCAGCCGGGCCATCCTGACCCAGAGGCGTGTCGCGGCTGTCGGGGTTCGCGATGGGGAGTTCTCGAGCCGGGCGTTCAAGTCTGCGAGTTCCTGTTCCGAACGGGCACGGATGAGCACGACGTCCTGGGCGGCGGCGGCTCGCTTCTCGGCCAGATCGTGTTCAAGAGCGGCTTCCTGGAGTGCCAGGTCGTTCCGTGCCAGTGTTTCCTGCTGATAAAGGGCCTTCTGAGAGCGTGCCAGCTGGATACCTGCGTCAGACGGCGCGCTCACGACGATGCCCGCCGTTCGAGCCATGACCAGCACCTGCGCCCATGCACCACTCGTCCCGATGACTACTGCCACGCGTTCGCCTCCCCGGCCTCGATGACAGTATATGCACAGGAGGGCCGCTTCGTCAATGGTGTGCTGCCTTGTAGCGGAAGCGGCGCCACGCGCGTGATGCCTCGCCGATAGCGACTGTTGCCAGGCCAAGGGCCAGTATTCGAAGCCAGACAAGCGCCGGCAGGGGTGCCGTGCTGAACGTCGTGCCTCCAAACTGCGTCAGGCCGACCTGGATGGTGGTGATGAGCACAGCGACAGCCCAGAACGTCGCGCTGTGCTTCAATCCAGTGAATGCGGACTTATCGGGACGTACGCTGCGTGCGTTGAACAGGTTGAATATCTGCATGAAGACGTAGGACGTGAAGACGACAGAACTGACCTGCCTGGTGTCCGTTCGGTCCACCCCCAGATACCATCCGGTAGCCTGCATGAAGAGTGTTACAGCAATGAACCACGCACTCATGATCAGGATGTTGCTCAGCATGTTGTGGGTGACGAACGACTCCGTCCGCCGCTTGGGCCGGTCGTTCATCAGTTCATCGCGCTTGGGCTCCAGGCTGAGCGCCAGAGCGGCGAGCGTGTCCATGATGAGGTTGATCCACAGCAGCTGGAGAATCGTGAGCGGCATCTCGCGGAAGTCGGCATGTGGCAGGATCTGGATGCCGGCCTGTGTGAGCAGGCTCATGCCAAGCGCGAGCAGCGGACTCACAAACGCGATCATCAGGGCCGAAAGGTTGATGCTCAGCTGGAACTGCAGGAACTTCTGGATGTTCTCATACAGCGTTCGCCCCCAGTGCACGGCGCGAATGATGCTGCCGAAGTTGTCGTCGACGAGCACAATGTCACTGGCCTCCTTGGCGACGTCGGTGCCACGCAGTCCCATCGAGATGCCCACGTCGGCTGTCCTGAGTGCAGGGGCATCGTTGGTCCCGTCGCCCGTGACTGCCACGACATGACCGAGGGACTGAAGGATCTCGACCAGACGCTTCTTCTGCATGGGTTCCGAGCGGGCAAGCACCTTGAGACGCGGAGCCGTCACACGCAGCTCTTCATCGGTCATGGCCTCGAACTGTTCGCCGGTGAGCAGGATGGCGTCATCCGACCAGACGCCTGCCCGTATAGCGACGGCACGAGCTGTGGCAGGGCTGTCGCCAGTGACCATCTTGACGTCGATGCCCGCACGGTGCGCAGTTGACACCGCTGCAGGCACGTCCGCGCGGACGGGGTCGACGATGCCGGCCAGGGCCTGAAGGGTCAGACCATCATCGCGTACATCGCTCTCTGACGCCATCCGGCGGTAGGCGATCGCAAGTGTCCGCATTTCGCGTTCAGCCATGCCGGCGAGCACGCGCTGAAGTCCCGGTTCCAGACTGTCCATCGGAGCCGTCTGACGGTCGGCCGTTTCCACGTCCACGCAGCGGTCCAGAACGCGCTCGGGGGCCCCTTTGACCAGCAGCCAGAACTGGTCGCCGTCACGGACGACGGTGCTCATGATCTTGCGCTGTGAGGAGAAGTCCTGCCGGTGCAGAGCGGGGTGCTGTTCCCGCATGTCAGTGTATGAGACCCCTCGTTCCTGCAGCCACTTGAGAAGGGCGCCCTCGGTCGAATTCCCGACGAAGCGCAGTTCTCCACCGCGATCATCGATGTGACAGGTGGAGTTGGCGGCGATGCCCAGGGCCAGCAGACTGTCCACGTGAACATCTTCGAGAGCACCTTCACCATCCTGTGGGTCGCGCGCATACGATCGGCCACGGGTATACAGCGTGGCCAGAGACATCCGGTTGAGGGTCATTGTGCCGGTCTTGTCACTGAAGATGACGTCGGCCGAACCGATCGTCTCCGCGGCGATCATCTTGCGCACCAGGTTGTTGTCCTTCCGGATGTTGCGGGCGCTGAGTGCCAGGCTGATGGAAACGGCCATGGGCAAGCCCTCCGGCACTGCGATGACAATGATCGTAACGGCAAGGATGAGGACTTCCAGCGTGGGGCTGACGACACCCGTCACGAGGTTCGTGAGGGCGCTGCCCTGCCCTGCAAACGGGGTTCCCCAGATGAAGACTGATCCCAGCACGGCGACGAAGACGGCGCAGCCAGCGGCAAGGAAGGAGGGAACAAGTGAGCCGTGGTGTCTGCGTCCTCTGGTCAGGGCAAACACGGCGAGGGCGCCGATGATCATGAGCACAGTCGTCAGGAGTACGGTCCTGCCTGCCGGAGCCAGAGACCCGCCCAGTTCGCCGCGGAGTGCCGTGGATGTGAAAACAGATGCAAAGATGAGGACAGCGGCTCCCGTGCCCGCGATGTTGATGACGTCGGCCAGGTCCTGGAGTTTGCGCTCCAGGGGGGTCTGCTCGCGCCTGGTCGTCTGGATGTCGCGGATGATGATGCCGCGTTCCGAGGAGTCGCCTACAGCGATCACAAGCATCGTAGCGCTGCCATCCACGACGTTCGTGCCACCAACCAGGAAACAGGAGCCGCGCTTGTCGTCGGGGTCACCCGTCCCATCCTTGACAGCGGGCTCCGTCTCGCCGTTCCAGAACGACTGGTCGACCGTCAGGTTATTGGTGGAGACGAGCAATCCATCCGCAGGGACCTTGTCCCCGCTCTCGAGGTGAACCAGGTCTCCCGCGACCAGCTCGCCGACAGGAATTGTCGCGAAGCGACCGTCACGGGTCACCTTGACCGTCAGGTTCTCGTACTCTTTGCGCAGGAGGTCAAACGCCCGGTCCGCTCGCCACTCCAGCAGGAAGCCGACACCGGTGGCAATCAGTGCGGCGACCAGGATGCCGGCCGATTCGGCGGTGCCCAGCCAGTCACCCGCCGAGACACCCTTCTAGGCGCCCGCAGCCAGCGACAGGACGGCGCAGACCAGCAGGATGCGGATGGTGGGATCGTCGAACTTGCGCAGGAACTGTTTCCACAGCGGCTCCTTGCGTGCCGGAGTGATGTCGTTGCCCCCGTACAGCTGTCGGTTGCGTGTGACCTGGTCGGCGGTAAGCCCGTCGTGCAGATCTGAACCCAGTTCGAGTGCCCGGGCCACGACGCGTTCGTGTGTGTCTGTCATGAGTTCTCCTTTGCTTCTGCGGGGCGGTCTGGATATGAAAAGAGACCGCCATGATCACTGTCATGGTGGTCTCGCGTTTTGTGAAGACTCATGACTGCCGGGAGGGTTCAGCCCCTCCGTCCTGACGACAGCCAGCCCCCGCGACGTTCGCAGGGAGCTACTCCCCAACCATGCTTCACTGTACGGAGAGAAGGACGACTGTCAACGGGGCTGTGTGAAGTGCCCTGCACAGGACCGTCCGTATGCGACGTTCCAGGCAGGGCACGAAGATGGATGGCGGAAAGTCGGTGTTGTCGCCGCTATCCTTCCATCACTCCTGTTCCGTTCGTGGACGGTGCCGCAGGAAGAGCTTGACTATCTCTGTCGCCCACAGTGTGAACGAAGCGAGCACCGTGCCCACTCCAAGGTCCAGAAGCGAGAGCGCCTCGGTCCGGAAGATGCGCTGGAGCGGCGGGATGTAGATCAGGAGAAGCTGAAGACCGAGAGCCCCCAGGACTGCAAGCACGAGCTTCCAGTTTGCGTGCAGGTGCGGGCTGAACGCAGACTCACGGAGACTGCGGGCGTTGAATGCCTGGAACAGCTCGGCAATCACGATGACGGTGAATGCCATGGTACGGGCGCGTGTGGGGCTGCCCTGTTCGACGTGGAGGACAAAGGCGAATGCTGCCAGTGCATAGAGGCCAATCGAGACTGCCTGGATGAGCAGGACTGTGGTCCGTGTCTTGC
Organism: uncultured Caldisericota bacterium; assembly: GCA_964426505.1. Classification (GTDB taxonomy): domain Bacteria; phylum Caldisericota; class Caldisericia; order Cryosericales; family Cryosericaceae; genus Cryosericum. The sequence continues at coordinate 5,306 of CAYRQW010000048.1, read as the reverse complement.
TGAGGATCGGTGCATCCGGTTTGCGGGGCGCGCGTGCCATGAGCCCGTCTGCAGTGGGGTCTACTCCCAGTGCGAGAGCGGGCAGCCCGTCGGTCACGAGGTTCATCCAGAGGATCTGCACGGGGATGAGCGGAGCGGGCTGTCCAAGCACGGAGGCCAGAAACATCAGGACGATCTCGCCCAGGTTGCAGGACAGCAGATAGTGGACGAACTTGAGGATGTTGTCGTAGATGGCCCGGCCTTCTTCGACGGCTGCGACGATAGACGCGAAGTTATCGTCCGTCACGACCATATCCGCGACCTCCTTGGTGACGTCTGTCCCGGTGATGCCCATGGCGACGCCGATGTCAGCCTCCTTGATGGCTGGAGCATCGTTGACGCCGTCGCCCGTCATGGACACGATCTCGCCCCGTTTGCGCCATGCGCGGACGATCCGCAGCTTGTGCTCGGGGGCGACCCGCGCGTACACGGCGACCGTGGGCAGCTGCTCGTCGAATGTCTCGTCGGACAGTTCGTCCAGTTCCCTGCCGGTAAGGGCCCGGGAGTCCTCGTGGTAGAAACCGAGGTCGCGTGCAATAGCGATGGCCGTGGCCTTGTGGTCACCCGTGATCATGATGGTCCGGATACCGGCCTCAGCGCATTCTGCCATGGCCGTGCGGACCTCGTCGCGGGGCGGGTCCATCATGGCGATGAGGCCGAGGAACGTCATATCGCGTTCCACCGACTCCGGCACGAGCGTGCCACCGTCATCCTCCAGACGACGTCGAGCCACGGCCAGCACGCGCAGGGTCTGCGCGGCCAGGGCCTCGTTGGAAGTCAGGATACGCTCCCGCAGGTTCTCATCGAGCGGAGCGGCAGTACCATCGACAAGCGCGCTGGGACAGAACCCCAGGACCACATCTGGAGCTCCCTTGGTGTACACGACGAGCCGGCCGTCCTGATCCCTGCGGATCATCGACATGCATTTGCGCCGTGCATCGAACGGCAGCTCTGCGACGAGTGGCCGTTCTTCCCAGGAAGAGGCCCTGTCGATACCGATCTTCTGCGCGGCGACGAGCAGGGCGCCCTCGGTCGGGTCTCCCACGACGGACCACGCTCCATGCTCGTCCTGGCTCAGATCTGCGCCATTGCACAGGACAGCGGCTTCCAGTGCCGTCATGAGATCATTCCGTGCGCTCGGGTCGACATCCTCCCCGTCCACCTGGATCGTCCCGGTGGGCTCGTAGCCGACACCCGTGACACCATAGGCTGTGTCTGGCGTGACGACGGTACGGACGGTCATTTCGTTGCGGGTCAGCGTACCAGTCTTGTCGGTGCAGATGACCGTCGTCGCACCCAGCGTCTCGACCGAGTGGAGCTTGCGCACGAGGGCGTGGCGCCCTACCATGCGCTGGACGCCCATCGCAAGGGCGATGGTGACCACAGCCGGAAGTCCTTCGGGAACTGCGGCCACAGCCAGCGAAACAGCCACGAGAAGGGTGTTCATGAAGTCGCCGCCGTGCAGCATCTCGGCTGCGAAGACGATGGCGACCAGGCCGAGCGAGACGATGACGAGCTGCTTTCCAAGAGCGTCCAGTTTGCGCTGGAGCGGGGTGGCTTCTTCGGGGATCCGCTGGATCATGCCGGCGATGCGCCCCAGCTCCGTCTGCATGCCGGTCGTGGTGACGACTGCCTGCGCCTTCCCTTCGACGACAGAGGTCCCCGTGAACAGCATGTTGCTGCGGTCGGCGATGGATGTGTTCTGGTCGCCCAATGTGGCCGCGTCCTTGCGGATGGCGGCAGCTTCGCCGGTCAGCGACGCTTCTTCGGTGGCGAAATTGGGAGTCGGCGACAGGATACGCGCATCGGCGGGGATGCGGTCTCCCGCCTCGACGACGATGACGTCGCCCGTGACGAGGTCTTGTGTGTCGATACTGACGAGATGACCGTCGCGCATGACGCGGCACACGGGGTTGCTCATGCGTCGCAGTGCCGCCAGAGAGCGCTCGGCTCGTGACTCCTGCGCAAAGCCGAGCACGGCATTGAGGACGATGATGGCGACGATGACCACCGCATCCACGAGCTCTCCCATGATGCCTGAGAGGATGGCCGCGGCGATGAGCACCCAGATGACGATGCCTTTGAACTGCTCGGCGAACAGTCGCCACGGACTCTTGCCCCTGGCCTCCGTCAGCTGGTTGGGGCCCTGTTCCTGCAGGCGTCGTGCGGCTTCTTCGGCTGTGAGGCCGGCATGCGCATCTGTTGACAGCGCTGCGACAACTTCATGAGGTGTCTGTGTCCATGGCATTCGCGTTGCCGTCTTGTCCAGCTGTGCCGCGGACTCTGTCGATCGTTCTGATGTATCTGTCACAGTACCTCCCTGAATCCATCGGGGGATGTATGAAAAGAGACCCCCATGAGCACTTCCACGGCGGTCTCGCACATTTCGGATTGATGGCCTGCCGAAAGGTATCCCCTCCGTCCTGACGGCAGCCGTTCCTGCGCATGCGCAGGCAGCGCTCCCCAACCATCGTCAAGTATATCTGGCCAGCTGCACAGTGTCAAACTCGCAGTGGCCTGGAACGCGAACGAGCCCCGCAGTGGTATGCAGGGGCTCGTTGAATGCAGTGAAGATCGACTGGTGCTAGCTTACTGGGATCGTCTTCGAGTTCTGGGCTTTCTTGGGAACGGTCAGCTCGAGCACGCCATTTTCCATGCGGGCAGTAACGTTCTCGACATCGACGGGCTCCTCGAAGTGGAATGAACGCTCATAGGTCCCGCCCATGCGTTCACGGTACACGGTCTTGAGGGTCTCTTCGTCCTTCTTCTCGCTCTCGGAAGTCTGGATGCTGAGACCGTTATCCTCGACTTTGATCGTGACGCACTCCTTGGCCACGCCCGGCATGTTCATGAGGATCACATAGCGGCCTGCATCCTCCCTTATGTCGGTCGCCGGCAGGCGTCCAGATCGGCCGGCCGCACGCAGCATGGCATCCATGCGGAAGGGAAACAGGTTCGTCAAGGTCGGGGTGGAGCAGCAATCATTCGCAGGTACAGGGTTTGTGTTCAGGTCGCAGTACATTGTGGTTCCTCCTTTGTCATTGCCGTTTTTCACCCGGCATGCGCCGGTGGTTCTTTCATAGGCAGTCGCCGGGTGTGTTTCTGGCTCCCGGCTACACCATATGGTATATGCGTTAGCAGTCTCATGGCAAGACTGCCAATCTTGAAAGAGCGTCATGATTCCCTGAGAGACGTTATGCAAGTATTGATGAGGCGTGAAGGGTTCACCACATCGTCTGTTGGATGGGTGTACACGGACCCCGGCCATGGTTGACCGGGTCCAGAAGGTGTGAGGCGTGAAGCGGGCTGATGTCAGCCGGAGGTCGAGGGTCGAGCGGGACGGTTCCTGAGCAGCAGGACGCAATCGCGGATCAGCAGGGCGGCACCGAAGCTCATTGCGGCTCCAATCAATAGTGATGCGGCAGGATCAGCCCACGTATGCCCGGCAGCGGCAAGGGCAATGCCAACGATGGCGGCCGCGTAGCAGATCTCGTCCTTGATGAGCGAGAGCAGGCGCAAACGGATGGATGAGCCTTCTCTGGCACTGCGGACGATGTCGAACACGGGGAAGCTGACCACCAGCATACCGACTGCCAACACTGCGATGGCGAGGGCGGGATTGACGGTTCTGAAGGCTCCTCCCCTGATCAGGGCCGACAGAGACCTCCAGAGGGTGCCGACGCTGAGGAACAGGATGATGAACGCGGCGCAGATGAGTGCGGCGGCATTGCGCCTGCGGCCCCTGCTCCACTTAAGGTACATGTCGACGGGCCTCTGTGACCAGGCCAGGGCAAGCAGGACAACAACCGCGACGACGGCGTTAGCGAGCGTCGAAAACGCCTGTGCGAGGACGGCCAGAATGTGGGTGATGAAGTAGCTGGTCAATTGGACGATGAAGATGGCAATATAACCGATCAGCGCGAACGTGAGACCGCGGCTTGCGCGTCGAATCTCCTGCATCATGTCCAGCCCCAGGCTTGAGCCGGGGACGGTGATCACGTCTGGTACTGGTCTGGCACTGCCGTGTCGCACGATCATCTTCTCCTCGCAGAGGGGTTTCGTTCATTCCGATGACATGGTGCCACAGCACAGCGATATTGCAAGGGCAGAGGTGGAAGACCCAGGTCCGACACCAGCATGCTGTCTGCTCCATCCAGCTGCCGTACGCCCATTTCACTGTGCGAAGGCGAGCAGCGGGATCGCCTGTGACATGAAAGGTGTCCTGCGCTATAATACATAAACGGCACCGGTTGGCGCTGAGGAGGTGAAGTATGGACCCGTTGTGGGTACTTGTCTCATTGATTGGCGGCTCATCGCTGATTGTTGCGATCGCTTTTGTCTTCATAGCTGTCAAGGTAGCGACAGTGGCGCGTCAGGTTGCTCCCAGGGTGGCTCAGATGCAAGAACAGCTGACTGCGGCCAGGGTCGAGATCGACAGGGTCTCCAAAGCCGTCCGATCGGCCGAGGCGCAGTTCAACCATCTCATCGACAAGGCCTCCACAGCGTCCGGTCGAGCAGCAAAGGTTATGGGTGCCGCGCCGGGGGTCATCCACAAGGTTTGCGACGCCGATGTGAGGGTGAAGGCGACTGTGCGTGCCGTAGGGATCGTTGCTGCCAGAACGATCAAGGATGCTCGTGAGCCATCCTTGTCTTCGCATGAGGTCACCCTGAAGTAGATTCGCCCTGCCGGACAGCGTTGTCGCGACAGCGCTCCGGGCAGTGGACGTGGTCGCGGTCGAACCCCGGAACCCCGTTCGTGGTGACCGTAGGCTGTTGCAGTCCGAGCGTGAGCTACTACAATTAGGACAACCATGGACAAGACATCGCTGATTCGTGCCGATGAACTGGAGCGCATCCTTCTGGAAACGACGCCGCGAAAGGCCGTCCAGCGGGCTGTGGATCTCATCGCAGCTTCGATACCGTCCTGCTCGGTGACTGTTCTGAGCGTGGACATCGATCACCGTGTGCACTTCTACGCAGCCAACGGCATCCCCTGGAGTGTACTTCGAAAGGTCGAAGCCAGCTTCAAGCGGGCACTTCCACAGAATATCCTCGACATCATCCGCGGGCGGGAGACATGCTTCATCGAGGATGTTGGTGCGTATCCCGGGTGGAGGAGAAGGCCGGCCACCGACATCCATAGCTATGTCGGCTTCCCCGTCATCATAGACCGGCGCGTGGCCAGCATCATCAACGTGGAGACATCGAACCAGAAGCTGAAGCCCGAGGACATCGACGCCCTGCGGCCCCTGATTCACCTCATCAGT
>CAYRQW010000047.1:0-11923 GCA_964426505.1 uncultured Caldisericota bacterium | reverse complement strand
GCCCTGGATGTCAAGGGCTTTACAGAGGTCACGACACCCAAGCTCACCGGGCCTGCTACTGAATCAGGGGCCACAGTCTTTCCTGTTGAGTATTTCGGCAAGAAGGCCTATCTGGCACAGAGCCCTCAGCAGTACAAGCAGATGATGGTCGGTGTTTTCGAGCGCGTGTACGAGGTAGCCCCCGTCTTCAGGGCTGAGCCTCATCAGACGGTTCGCCATCTCAATGAATATGTCAGCATGGATGCCGAGATGGGATTCATCAAAGACCACACGAGTGTCATGGCTGTTCTGACGGATGTCGTTCATGGTATTCTTGCATATCTCTCAGAGCACTATGCGAAAGAACTTGAGCTTCTCAAGGTCGAGATGCCGCTGGCACCCGAGACGTTCCCGCACGTCTACTTCCCGGACGCACAGCAGTGGATCTTCGAGCATCACGGCGAGGACTGCCGCGGAGAACCGGACCTTGCTCCTCAACACGAGAAGTGGCTTGGCGAGTGGGCAAAGGAGACCTTCCAGTCCGATTTCCTCTTCGTTACCGGGTATCCGATGGTGAAGCGCCCCTTCTACACGGCGCCGAATCCGGATGACCCGAAGTACTCCAACTCGTTCGATCTGCTGTTCCGGGGAACCGAACTGGTCACCGGCGGGCAGCGTCTCAACAAGTTTGAGGACTACGCCGCGTCTCTGGAGTCTCATGGCATGACACAGGAAGCCGTTGCGGGCTACCTGGAGGCATTCCGCTTTGGGATGCCGCCTCACGGCGGGTTTGCCATTGGGCTGGAGCGGTTCATCATGCAGTTGACGGGCCTCACGAACTTGCGCGAGGCCGCTTTGTTCCCGCGTGACATGGAGCGATTGCAGCCCTGACCCCTGAAATGTGAACATCGTTGGTGTCAGGCACCTGAGGCATTCACAATTGGAGTAACCAATGAGAGAATACGACTTTCACAGCATCGAACCGAAGTGGCAGAACCTCTGGGAGGCCGGAAACGCCTATCGGACTGAAGAAGCGTCAGCCAAGCCGAAGCTCTTCTGTCTGGACTACTTCCCCTATCCGTCGGGTGACGGTCTGCACGTCGGCCATTGTCGCAACTACATCCCCACAGATGTCATCAGTCGCTTCTACCGCATGAAGGGCTACAACGTGCTTCATCCCATGGGGTGGGATGCGTTCGGCCTTCCTGCAGAGAATGAGGCAATCAGGCTCAAGAAGAATCCCCGTGAGATCACCCTCAAGAACACGGCCAACTTCAAGCGTCAGCTGAAGCTTCTCGGCACATCGTATGACTGGGAACGTGAGATCAACTCATCTGATCCTGAGTACTACCGATGGACGCAGTGGTTCTTCCTCCTCTTGTATCGACGCGGGCTTGCATATGAGAAAGAGTCTGAACAGTGGTGGTGTCCACACTGCAAGACCGTCCTGGCAAACGAGCAGGTGAAGGAAGGCAGGTGCTGGCGTTGTGGAACACTGGTGGAGAAGAAGAAGCTGAAGCAATGGTTCTTCAAGATCACCGACTATGCTGACCGGCTGGCGGATGATCTCGACACCGTCGACTGGCCTGAACGCATCAAGATCATGCAGCGCAACTGGATCGGCAAGTCGGTTGGAGCTGAGGTTGTTTTCGATATTGTGTCGGCCAGCGACAGTTCCGTGCACCCGGTTACAGTCTTCACGACTCGCCTGGACACGATCATGGGAGCCACGTTCCTGGTACTCGCGCCCGAGCATCCACTGATTCATGAGATTGCCTCAGGTGAGCAGCATTCTGAGGTAGACGCATATGCTGCTGCCAGCAAGACCAAAACAGAGATCGATCGCATGTCGACAGACAGGGAGAAGACGGGCGTATTCACGGGTGCTTACGCCATCAACCCGTTCTCCGGAGAGAGGATTCCCGTCTGGATCGCCGACTACGTGCTGATGGGCTACGGCACAGGCGCCATCATGGCCGTACCTGCGCACGACAGCCGTGACTTCGCGTTTGCCACGAAATACGGCATTCCCATCCGTCAGGTCATCGGGTGGCCGGACGTCACGTATGATACAACAACATGGAATGACGCATACTCGGAGCACGGAGTGTTGGTCAACTCGGGTCACTTCGACGGTCTGACGACGGAGGATGCCTTCGCCGCGATGCTGGCAGAGGGTGAGCCCAGGGAGCATGCAAAGGCACAGACCAACTACCACATGCGTGACTGGTTGATCAGCCGCCAGCGTTACTGGGGAGCTCCAATACCCATGATACACTGCCCGACATGCGGAACGGTCCCTGTTCCTGAAAGCCGGTTGCCGGTCGTGTTGCCCGACGTGCAGGGATATGAGCCCAGCGGCACGGGCGAGTCGCCTTTGGCCGGTATCAAGGAATGGGTCGAAACGACATGCCCGGTATGCGGGGGGCCTGCTCGACGTGAGACAGACACCATGGACGGCTTCGCCTGTTCTTCCTGGTATGAACTGCGCTACACCAGTCCTCACAACGACAAGGCGCCATTCGACAGGGCGACCATCGACTATTGGCTCCCTGTCGACCTGTACGTCGGCGGCGCCGAACACGCCGTCATGCACCTCCTGTATGCTCGCTTCTGGACGAAAGTCATGTACGACGAGGGCCTGGTTGGCTTCACGGAACCCTTTGCGCGCCTCATGAACCAGGGAATGCTGCTTTCGTACGATGGGCAGAAGATGAGCAAGAGCAAGCACAACGTCATTACGCCGGACGAGGTTGTCGAGCAGTATGGCGCAGACACCTTGCGCCTGTATGAGCTGTTCATGGCGCCGTTTGAGCAGGAGGTCGCCTGGTCGAAAGAAGGCATTTCCGGCGCACATCGTTTTGTGAAGCGTCTGTGGGAGCTCGCGCAGCGCACGATCGAGGCGCCTCGCGCGACCCCGACGGACGTTCCAGTCTCGGTCCCGAGGCTCGAACTGCAGATCAACAAGCTGACCAGGAAGATCACCGAAGACATCGAGAGGTTCAAATTCAATACCGCAGTGGCCGCGTTCATGGAGTACTTCAACTTCCTGGCTGAGACCGTGCGGAACGACGAGACTGTGCTGTCGACAACCGAGTGGCAATCCGCGATGCGGCAATTGCTGGTTGTTCTGGCTCCTTTTGCTCCGCACATGACAGAGGAACTCTGGCAGGAGTACGGGTGCGAAGGGAGCATTCACAAACAGGCCTGGCCTGCCTGGGACGAGAGCAAGCTCTTCGAGAGCGAAAGCGAGGTCGCAGTGCAAGTCAATGGCAAGGTTCGTGGCTCGATGCTGGTTCCTTCCGACTCGACGGACGAGGAGTTGGGAGGCCTGGCGCTGGCTCAGGACTACGTTGTCAAGTACACGGCCGGACACATTGTCAAGCGTGTCGTTGCAATCAAGGGAAAAATCGTTAATATTGTAGTTCAGTGATTCTCGATCAGGAGGAAGTTGAATGGCGAATCCAAAGAAGAAAATAACCCACAGCAGGAAGGGCAATAGATACAGCAAGGTCAAGATGCGCTTCAGGGACAACCAGAGTCCTCTTGTCAATTGCGGACACTGCAACAAGCCTATCCGCTCGCATCACATTTGCCCGTATTGCGGGTACTACGATGGGAAGCTCGTGGTCAAGCATGAAGACAAGAAGGAAAAGCCTGCTGCCTAGAGCATGAAGGTTGCAGTCGATGCCATGGGGGGCGATTATGCCCCCCATGAGATTATCAAGGGGGCCGTCGATGCCTCCCGTGACTTTGGTGTCACTGTCGTCTTCGTGGGCGACGAGACTACTATCAATGCTGAGCTGTCCCAGTATCGCCAGGGCCAGCCCTTCTCATGCGAAGTGGTTCCGACGACCCAGGTCATCACGTTTCATGACCATCCCTCAGAAGTACTGAGGACTCGCAAGGACTCGTCGCTGTATCGCGCCGTCCAGCTTGTTTCGGAGAAGAAGTGCGAAGCGATCGTCTCCGCCGGCAGTACTGGTGCGCAGATGGCGATTTCACTGTTTGTTCTCGGCCGCATTCGCGGCGTTCTTCGCCCAGGGCTGATCACTGCCGTACCATCCGTGAATGGTGAGCCGTTCTACTTCATTGATGTCGGAGCAGTGGCTGATTGTGTTCCGGAGAATGTTCTCCAGTTTGCGCGCATGGGCCAGGTCTACTGCAGCCTTGTTACAGGCAAGGAGACACCGACGGTTGGGCTTCTCAACATCGGGGAGGAAGCAGAGAAGGGCTCGCGCCAGTTGATCGAGGCGCACAAGCTTCTGGCAGCCAAGGCAGCCGGGTTCATCGGCAACGTCGAGCCAAAAGATGCTTTTGGGCGTGCCGCGGACGTCGTGGTCAGTGACGGGTTCACCGGCAACATCTTCATCAAGACCATGGAGAGTACAGCAGAAACGCTGTTTGGCATGATGAAAACGGCTCTTGGCAGCTCCATCAGGGGCAAGCTCGGTGGCACGCTTGCTCACAGCAACCTGCGGCTCGTCAAGAACAAGCTCGACTACAGTCAGTATGGCGGCGTTCCGCTTCTGGGCGTCAAAGGGATAAGCATTGTCTGTCATGGCAGATCCAACGCCACAGCCATCTATCACGCGATCCGTGTTGCCAGGAAGGTCAGCGACGAAGGACTCTTGACAAAGCTGGAGGCTCTCTGGAAATGACGGAAAACACGCGTCCGACTCGCAGGACCGCGATTCATCGCATCGTCGTGCCAAAGGACGACTTCACCGGAGCCCTGGTGATGGAACGGACCGAGGAGTTCAACAAGACACTGCCGGTATCGTTCAAGAATCTCAGGTATCTGGTCGTTGCCCTGACGCACAGCTCATTTGCCAGTGAACACCACAGCTACACGTCGAACGAGAAACTCGAATTCGTAGGTGACGGGGTCGTCAACTTCATCGTTGCAAAACTACTGTTCCTCGAGTTTCCGGACGCTCGGGAGGGCGATCTGTCCAAGATGCGCGCTGCGCTGGTCAAAGAGCAGGGCATGTACGAGCGTGCACTGGAACTGGGACTGGACAGGTATCTGCTGCTGGGCAGGGGTGAAGACAAGCTGCGCGAGGAACGCAAACCTGCGATCCTTGCGGACGGCTTTGAGGCTCTTGTGGCCGCCATATACTTCGACAGCGGCATGCACGCGGCCGAGAAGTTCGTGAGCATCGTATTTGAAAGAGCGATTGCGGACTTGCACAACGGAGCGGTCCTGGATCACAAGACAGCATTGCAGGAAGAGACGCAGCGAAGCGTTCGCCAGCTGCCGTCATATGATACGGGTGTCGCGCGCGGTGAGGATGGGTCGGACGTGTTCACGTCTCTCGTGCATATCGGTGGCGCCTTGTACGGCGAGGGCCGTGGATCGTCGAAAAAGAAAGCCGAAGAAGACGCCGCTCGCGCGGCGCTCGAGGCTTTTGCCGCTGAGCACCCGCATCGAGGAGAGTCCGGCCAATGAGCTTCCTTTCGCGTGTCAGGCAGCTCTTTGGTGGCGACAATCCTGCAGAGCAGGAATCTCCAGCCGAAGCACCCGAGAGCAGAGGGGAATCCAGGGAAACCCTGTTACCGGATGTCGCGCGGACTGTGCGACAGCGCGGTGCGCGCGCACCCCGTGAGACGGCAGATCTTGATGCTCTTGAGGAACTTCTTATCGACGCCGGAGTTGACGTCGACACGACCATGGCCATCCTGCAGGAGGTACGAAAAGGTGGACTGCTGGGACGCCCCACGGCAGAACAGGTTATCGACCGGATCCGCGGCAAGCTGAGTGCCGTGCTTGACCTTGACAGCAGCCTGCACACGACGGGTTCACCTGCTGTCATCCTTGTGACGGGCGTCAACGGCGTTGGCAAGACCTCTTCGATCGCCAAGCTGGCAAACATGCTCAAGCACGAGAACCACTCTGTCCTGCTGATTGCAGCCGATACGTTTCGCGCCGGGGCGATTGACCAGCTTGCTTTCCTTGCTGATCGCGCCGGCGTCCCAGTGATGCGCTCGGTAGAGGGACAGGATCCGTCCAGCGTCGTGTTCAATGGACTTCAGAAAGCTGTGGCAGACAAGGTGGACGTTGTGATCATCGATACGGCGGGTCGCCTGGAGAACAAGAAGAACCTCACATCCGAACTCCAGAAAGTCGTGCGGGTGATCGAGACCAAGTTCGGACTGCCGTTGTCGGAAACGTTGCTGGTCATCGACGCGACGACGGGCGAGAATGCGCTTATGCAGGCCCGTGCATTCAGTGAGGCAATCCCGATCTCAGGTATCGTCCTCACCAAGGTCGATTCTGGCGCAAAGGGTGGCAGTATTGTAAGCATTGCGCGTGAACTGCGCATCCCGATCAAGCTGGTCTGCAATGGTGAAACACTTATGAGCATAAAACCATTTGACAAAGACGATGTTGTGGACATGATATTGCTGTCGGAGTAAGCATCAGTATCAGCGGAAGCGCAACTATTCGATTACATCCCGATAAGGAGTCAGATCATGCAGAGCAAGTCGAAGGAAAAGGCGTTCATCACTCCTGGTCACGAGAAGAAGATGAAGCGCAAGGAAGAGATTGGGGAGTTGCTTGAGTTCTATTCGGGGCTCCTGACCAAGAAGGAGCTCGGAGTCCTGGAGCTGTATACTCAGCCGAGCTGCTCCGGCGCCGAGGTTGCTCGCAAACTGCGGATCTCGCGACAGGCCGTCCATGACCACATTCGTCGCTCACTGGGACGCATGAGACGGTGCGAGAGCAAACTGCAGCTCATCGCCAACTACAAGAAGAACGTCGTCATGTTCCGGAAGATCATGGCCAAGCTTGACCAGTGTTGCGAGCAGTTGCACAGCAGTGAAGGTGAGCAGACGCTCGGCGAGTTGAAGGTCCTGTTCGAGAAACTGATCAACCGCAACAGCCACGAGTTGTAGGCGTACCGAGTGTTCGAATCAGTAAAGAAAGCGTTCGGTGGCGTCTTCGATGGACTTCGCCGCAAGGGGCTGCTGTCACAGGGAGACATTGATGCGGCGCTTGCAGAGGTCAAGCTTGGCCTGCTGGGAGCCGACGTCGACTATCGGGTTGTCAAGTCGTTCATCGCCCAGACACGTGAAGCATGCCTCGACGAGAAGGTCCTCAAGAGCATCACGCCGGGCGAGCAGGTGGTCAAGGTTCTCTACGAGCAGCTGACGCAGGCGCTCGGAGGACAAGGCGGCAAGGGCATCGCTATCACTCATATCCCGTATCGGGTCATGCTTGTTGGCCTTCAGGGGTCCGGCAAGACGACGACCCTCGGCAAGCTGGCGTTTCTCCTCAAGAAGGAAGGCCACTACCCTCTTCTGATTCCCGGAGACTACGGCCGGCCGGCAGCTTTCCAGCAGTTGCAGAAACTGGCAGCTGACGCAGGGGTCGAATTCTACGGTGACCACACCGCGGGTCTGCCAGACCTGGTGCGTGGTGCTGATCGCTTTGCCCGCGAGAAATCGCTGGACGTTCAGCTTCTGGACACGCAGGGGCGTCACGATTTCGACACCGAGCTCATGGATGAATTGCAGACCGTTACTGCGCTGTACCGACCCGATGAGACCTTGATCGTCCTCGACTCGATGATCGGATCGAAGGCCATTCCACTCTCGCAGAGCTTCGACAGGGTTTCGCCGCTTACCGGGGCTATCTTCACGAAGTTCGATTCGCCCGCGCAGGGTGGAGCTGTGCTGTCCTTCAAAGAGGCCATTGGCAAACCCATCAGGTACGTCGGTGTCGGAGAACATCTGCAGGATCTTGAGTACTTCGTGCCTGAGAGACATGCCGCACGTATTGTGGGTTATGGCGATATTGAGGGATTGCTCAAGCGGTATGATGACGCCGAGTCGCAGGCCAAGGCAGCCGGTGTCGTCAAGAGGGTCCAAACGGGAAAGTTCGACCTCTACGACCTCCGCGATCAACTGCTTGAAATAGGCCAAGTTGGTGGTATAAATAAGATGCTTGAGAGTCTTCCCGCCAATATGGTCCCTAAAGGAGCCATAGCAGACGAGGGCGTTGCAAAGAGATTTATGGCCATCATTGACTCCATGACCGACACCGAGAGACGTAGTCCTGCCATTCTGAACGCGTCCCGCAAGCGTCGTGTTGCCCGTGGTGCAGGCGTGGATGTCAGTGACATCAACCGAATGCTCAAGCAGTTCGAGTTGTTCAGCCGCATGGCGAAGATGGCTAACAACAGGCATGCCGGGGGCTTTGGCCTGCCCGGATTCTGATACTCGCAGGTACGCAACAGGAGGAAACATGGTAAGCATCAAGCTCGCAAGGACTGGAACCAAGCATCAGGCTCACTATCGCTTTGTCGTGCTCGATCGTAAGAAACCGACCAACGGCGCCGTCATCGAGACGCTCGGCTACTATGATCCGAGCCCCAAAGTGCCAAAGATCGAAGTCAGCGAAGAGCGCGTCGCGTACTGGCTTGGATTGGGCGCACAGCCAACCGATTCCGTGCGCAACCTCCTCAAGCACAACGGTATCTGGCAGAGATTTGTTGCGAGCAAGGCCTCGAAGTAAGCCGGCTCTGCGCACATCAGGAGATTCCCGATGAAGCAGTTGGTCGAGACCATTGTCAAGGCTCTCGTAGACAACCCTGAAGAAGTGGTTGTCAACGAGATCGCGGGAGAGCAGGCTACGGTCTACGAGATCAAGGTCGGCCTGAAGGACACTGGTAAAGTCATCGGAAAACAGGGTCGCACAGCTCAGGCAATCCGCACGATCGTGAGGGCGGTTTCTGCCAAAACCGGCAGGAGCGCCACTGTACAAATCGACAGCATGAACGACGAACAGGCCGAGGGCGGCCTGGAAGAGGAGCAGTAGAATCGATGGCAACCAGCGTTTGGATGAAACAGAACGTTCTCATCAAGACCGTCGTGACTCAGGAGTTCAAGGACAGCTATCTCAAGGAGCTGGACGGAGCATATGCTGGGGCGAAACAGAATCTTGAACGACTGAAGTCTTCATTGTCCCAGGTTATCCTTCGTGGCGGCGTTGGCGGTCAGTACGATGATCTCGTCAAGGCGCAGCTGCAGGAGGAGAAGGCGAAACAGGAGCAAATGGTAATGGACCTCGAGGCCAAGAAGGGCGAGGTTTCCAAACTGGAGCTTGGCTCCGTCTACGTACAGGGTGCCCTCGAAGGGACTGTCGAGGTCAAGATCGGGGACAATTTGTTCCAGAAGATCGGCTCCACCTCGGTTCTCGTCCAGGACGGCGTCATCCTCTCTATCGACTAGCAGTTCATTGCATAGCACGGTTCAGGGCAGAGCGGAAGCGCTCTGCCCTTTTTGCACGTCTGGCCCGCTTGACGTATTCAAGCATTGTGCAGTATAGTTTGACAGTACGTTGTGCGCTTGGACAGACTGGTCGCATTCTGGTACGGGAACGGACTGCACAGTCAGTTGCGTCCGTTGGCCGGCAGGACCGGAGCGCCTTGAGGACGTCCGGTGACCTGCCGAAAGGGGTACCGATGGCATCGAAGAAATTGCTTGGCATGCTGAACGACGCGATTGCGGGCGAACTGCAGGTTTCGGTTCAGTACATGTGGCAGCACGTGCAGTGGAAGGGCGCGAAGCACTTCTCGGTCAAGGATGAGTTCGAGAAGATCGGCATCGAAGAGATGAAGCACGCTGAGACAATCGCCGAACGGCTCTTCTACCTTGGAGGGACTCCCACGACAAAACCCCAGCCCATCACCGTGGGGTCATCGCTCAAGGAGATGCTGACTGCGGACATCAAGGCGGAGGAAATGACCATCAAGATGTACAAGGAGATCATTGGCCTTGCCACCAAAGAGGGAGACCTCACGACGGCGCACATCTTCACCGAGATCCTGGGGGATGAGGAAGAGCACCACGACACCTTCCAGGGATTGACAGAAGAAGTCTGACCGTTCAACTGCAGCATGTAACACAAGAGGCGCCGGCGAACCCGGCGCCTCTTCTTTTGTCGGGGCAGTCGGGAATTCAGCCCTGTTGTTAGCGGGTGTAGCGCAGGTGTAACATTCTCGGAACCGTCCCGAAGTGTACGAAGTGTAACAGTCTGTGTCATTGCCGCTTCTCCCTTCGTGCTGGCCGAGTTGTTGCGGGGTATTGACAAAGAATCAGGTTCATGAATACTGCTTCCAGTGAGAGGTGATTCAGATTTTGTGTTTGACATTTTCTGGTGATGGAGGCGGGGATGTCGCACATTGCAGGGATGGGTATCAAGGTTCCGGACAAGGTTCTGACGAACGAGTACTTCAGCGATTACTTTCATGAAGACATGAGTGGTTTCCTTGAGGGAATCGTCGGTCAGAAGGAGCGTCATTGGCTTGCTGACGACGAATCCGTAGTTGACCTTTGTCTTCCCGCTGCTCGAGAGGCGATGACAGAAGCTGGAATCACCGCAGAGGATCTTTCGATGGTCGTCGTGGCGTCCGATACCCACGAGTACATCTCTCCACCGACGTCGATTGTTGTCCAGGGCAGGCTTGGCGCCGCGAACGCGATGGTTTTTGACCTGTCTGCCTCATGTGCGTCGTTCGTCACTGCTCTCGTGACGGTGGATGCATGGTTCAGGTCTCATCCGGAGTTCAAGTATGCGCTGCTGGTTGGCGAGTACGGTATGACCAAGTACGTGGACAAGGACGACAAGTACACTGCGTCTCTCTTTGCCGACGGCGCCGCCGCAGTCATCATGGAGAACACCGGCGACAGTCTCATTGCGTCGAAGTTCATAGCCGATGGCACCTACCATGACTATCTGGGAGTATTTGGCGGAGGCACCAGGTATCCTATCAACGATGATACGCTTGCCAAGGGTCTGCACAAGCTGCGCATCCTCAAGAAATACGACCAGAATCCTAACCTGGTTGCATGGCCGGGATTGGTGACGAGCCTCATGGAGAAGGTTGGTGAACCTCTGGAGGCCATCGATCTGATCCTGTTCACTCAGATCAATCTCTCGGTCATCAAGAAAGTGCTGGAGATCCTGAACATCCCGGAGTCCAGATCGCACTGGATCATGGACAGATATGGCTACACCGGTTCAGCCTGCATCCCCATGGCACTGTATGATGCTCGGAAACAGGGCAAGGTGAAACCCGGAGACTTGGTCGTGCTGGTGGCATCGGGCGCAGGGCAGGCGATGGGCGCGGTCGCGCTCCGCCTGTAGTCAATTAGCGAGGGAGCGGCTACATGAGGACAGTACGTATCGCGGGAACGGGCATCTACACGCCGACGCGTTCCATGCCGACCGAGGAGGTTGGCGCAATGCTGGGACTTGACCTCTCCCAGCAGATCGAGACCGGAGGCATCAAGGTCAAGAAAATCATGGCTGATGACGAGGAAGCTTCCGACCTTGCGGTCTATGCAGGCATGCAGGCGCTGAAGAATGCGGGCGTCAAGCCCTCGGAGCTGGACCTCATCATCGTCAGCACCGATACGCCCGACTACATCTCGCCGTGCACGGCCTCCATCGTCCAGCATCGGCTCCTGGCCAAGAACGCGGGCTTGTTCGACACAAACTGCGCATGCGCCGGCTGGGTCACCGCGCTGAATACGGCCACCAAGTATATCATGGCAGACCGGCACTTCCACAAGGCGCTTGTCATCGGTACCTATGCCATGACGCGGTTTCTCAACTGGCACGACAAGGTCACGGCTCCGACGTTCTCAGACGGTGCTGGCGCTGCAGTTCTGGTCGAAGACGACTCCGAGACAGGCGGGTATCTCGGATCGATGCTCTACGCCGACGGATACTACTGGGACTACCTTGGTGTCTACCTTGGTTCAGCCAAGCTGCCGACGGCTGAGTCCGTGGCCAACCAGGAGCACAAAGTGCAGTACAACCAGAGCAAGAGGTTTCCTGATGTCAACTCGGTGCACTGGCCCCGCCTGGTGCGGGAGACTCTGGCACAGGCCGGCTTGACACCGCAGGACGCTGATATGCTCTTGTTCACTC
>CAYRQW010000046.1:0-11937 GCA_964426505.1 uncultured Caldisericota bacterium | reverse complement strand
GAACCCGCCGGTAGGCAAGGTCGTCCTGGTTACCGTACCTGCCATGCCGTACTTGACGGTCGAGGGAGTCGGTAACCCCAACACGGCGAAGGCCTTTCAGGAAGCCATTCAGGTACTCTACTCGGTGGCTTACACGATGAAGTTCGGGGCCAGGGCTGCGGGCGTAGCAGACTGGAAGGTGACACCGCTGGAGGCGCTGTGGTGGACGACGTCCGGCAGGGACGTGGCTGATGCGGACTTTGAAGGGAGGGGCGGAGAGGACATTGCGTGGAAGGCGCTGTTGATGCAGCCTGCAGTCGTAACAGCGGAGATGCTGGACCAGGCGAAGGCGGAGGTCGTCCGGAAGAAGAAAGACATGCCCGCTCTTGGCCGACTGTGCCTGGAGACGTGGGCTGAGGGGCTGTGTGTGCAGACCATGTACGTGGGGCCGTACGAGGGAGAGCGACCCACGATCGAGATGATGCACACATGGATGACCGCAAACGGCTATCAGGCGCGAGGACGACATCACGAGCTGTATATCAGCGACCCCAACCGTACGGCGCCAGAGAAGATGAAGACGATCCTTCGCCTTCCTGTGGAGAAGGTGCAATCGTAGCTGACGGAGCCGTGCCTATGTCTTGATCGTCACCGTCCTCCCGACCGGGTCCCACGTGACCGTACAGCCCAGGTTCTCCGCGACGAAGCGAAGGGGCAGCAGCGTCCTGCTGTTGACGATGATCGCGGCGACGTCCAGAGCAACGTACATCCCATCCACACGTGCCTGACGAGAGCCGATCCAGACCTCGACCGTGTGTGTGCCGAGCGTTACAGTCGCCTTCCGGGCGACGGAATCCCAGCTTACACTCCCTTCGAGGGCCTCAATCACTGCTCGGATAGGGAGCAGAGTCCGGCCGTCGCGGATGATGGGTGGTGAGTCGAGCGTCGCGGGCATCCCATCGACGGACATTGCTGAAGAACCGATGGTGAGCACCAGCGTGTGCGACGGGGCTGGGGGAAGGATGATGGGAATCGGCTCAAAGACAGCTTTGATGACGTGGTCCACAGTGATTCCAGACAATACATACGTGTTGTCGCGGACCAGACCCGTCACGGTGGCCCCGTTGTCGGTCAGGACCGTCAGGTGGTATCCCGCATCGGGCAGCAGGCTCAGCGTGACGCTTTCGCCTTCGGCGACTTCCTTCGCCGTCGGCGAGATGGTGCCTCGCCCTTGCGGTGCAGAGGCAGTGATCTGGAAGCTGGCGGACGGGACGTTGGTCAGGCGATACAGACCATCATCTGTGGCAGCATAGACGGTGCGCGGATCCGACGAGTCCACGGCAAGAGAAGAGATGTCTTCTGTCAGCGCGCCTCCCACCTGCGCCCAGGAGGTGCCGCCGTCAGTCGACGCATACACTCCGCCGGAGGTCATGAGACCACTGTCGCCGGCGTAGAGAACAGATGGCTTGGCCAGGTCCGCCACAAGCGCCCCGATACCGAAGAAGTACTTGAGGGCGCCCAATGTGCTGAGACCGGTTCCCTGTGACCAGGTAGCTCCTCCGTCCCTCGATTTCCAGACGCCTGCCGTGCTCCCGGCATAGACAGCGTCGGAGGTCACCATGACCGTCATCACATCCGCTTCTGAAGAACTGACCTGCATCTTCCCAGTGGTTTTCGTCCAGCTGGCACCAGCGTCACCTGAAACGTAGAGCGAGTCTTCGACCACTGCATAGACCGTCGTGGGTCTGTCTGGATCGATGGCCAGCGCTGTCACGTGATCACTGGATATCCCGGATGCAGCCGCCGTCCAGGTTGCTCCGCCGTCGGTGGACTTCAGGACGCGTCCCTCCGTCATCATACCGGTGTCACCAGCATAGACGGTCTGTGGATTCGCGGGGTCGACCGCCAGTGTGGTAATCGCATAGTAATAGCGGATCATCCCGCTGCCCGGGAGCATTCCCGAGCCTTGCGACCACGTTGCGCCTCTGTCAGTCGACTGAAATGCTCCCGCGGACGTGCCCGCATACATGCGACTGCCATCCTGCGCAGCGGCAAGGGCGAATACCTTCAGAGTCGCAGACGAACTCGTCTTGATACCAGTACCGTACTGCTCCCAGGTTCCTCCTCGGTCCGTCGACCTGAACAGTCCCCGGTCGGTTCCTGCGAAGACAGTGCCGGCACTTGTGGGATCGACCAGAACAGCATGGACCCGCCCTGCGTCAAGTGAGGTCTTCTGCCAGGCGGGTGTCACCCCGGAAGCTGGTGCGGGGAGCAACAGCAATCCAGGAATGGTCAGCCAGCAGATGATGGCAACAGCGATCAACACCGCAACCAGACGTCTCATGGACACCTCCCGTACGTCACCAGCAGCCAACGAAGTTCTCTGCCTCCATTATAGAAGAACGGTAGAACGGTCAAGCGCCCGATACTTCGAATGCAAGTGCTTGCATTCGTCGCCGGACGAGTATACTTGGATATGTCGGAGTGCGAACTCTGGCATGGCGAAGACCAGCGCCCCACAGATGTTGTGGGGCGTTCGGCTTTCCAGCGAAAGGCATCGATCGGCGCGACCGCGCTGTTTGTCCACGAGGAATCTGCCGCACTTGTGCGCGTTGACAGGGTTGACTATACTCAGTCAGGAGGTCGCCATGAGGGTCATCGGAGCAGGCTGGACCGATACTGGATTGCAGCGTCGCATCAATGAGGACAGCTTTGCCGTCGTGCAGGAAGGCAAGGAAGTCGAACGTCAGGGTGCCTGCTATGTCGTCTGTGATGGTCTCGGTGGGGCGCGGGCTGGAGAGGTCGCTTCTCGCACGGCCGTCAGGACCTTCGTTGAGGCATGGTTATCGCGGGATCTGTCGGCAGAAGACACCAAACAGCGTCTGCGACTCGCAGTCCACGAGGCGAATGCCGTGGTCTACCGCCTGTCACTGTCGTCCGAGGAGCTATCGGG
This sequence comes from uncultured Caldisericota bacterium, assembly GCA_964426505.1. Taxonomy (GTDB): domain Bacteria; phylum Caldisericota; class Caldisericia; order Cryosericales; family Cryosericaceae; genus Cryosericum. The sequence continues at coordinate 9,005 of CAYRQW010000046.1, read as the reverse complement.
TATGGGAACAACGCTGGTTGCATTCGTGCCGCGCGCCGAGCGAGCATACGTCTGCAACGTGGGAGACAGCAGGTGCTATCGTCTCCGGGGAAGTGCGCTGACCCAGCTCACGGAGGACCACACGATGGCAGCGGACATGGTACGCCAGGGTCTGCTGGATCCTGCCTATACCCGTGAGGTCAGTGAGCGGAACATCCTGACCAGGGCGGTCGGGACCGCTGCGCGCGTCGAGGTCGACGTCGTGTCGGACGATCTGTGTGTCGGCGACCGGTATCTCCTTTGCTCGGATGGATTGTGGGGCACGGTTTCCGAATCCGACCTCAAGGCCGGCCTGACAGGGGGTTCTCCAGAAGAGACCGCCCATCGCCTGGTGGACCTTGCCAATACATGTGGAGGGCCCGACAACAGCACTGTGATCGTCGTGGACATCCAGGAAGCAGGTGATATCACCGACTGAGAGGTTCCTCTCTCCCTCATGTCGCGAAGCCAGAAAAGCAGCCGCTCAGAAGCATCTGTGCATGTCAGGCACAGTGTCCTGAGCCCGGTCATGGTTGTCTTTGCTTGTTCTGCTACAATAGTGGACATGTTGGCTCAGCTGGAGCGACGAGAGTACCGCGATGGCGCCCGATTACCAGCTGACCCCTAAGGAGACGGAAATGAGTGACAGGACAGGCCAGACGGTCGAGGAACGGGTGGTTGCTCTGCTGAAAGCGAATCGCAGGGACTTGCGGGCCTTCGTTCGGGCTGTCGAAGCGCTTGTGCCGCCAGATGGTGACATCGCTGGTTTTCTGGATGAGATGGGCGCGTCGCTTGCTTCTGAGGACAGGATCATCGGCGCTTTGGAGCTCTGGGACAAGGCTGCGAGAATGTACGAAGACCAGGCGCGTCTCGAAGAGGTTGCCCAGCTGTACGCCAATATGGGACCGATCGCAGCCCAGACGGGAGATATTCCACGCGGCATCAGGCTTTCGAAAAAGGCCGAAGAACTGGCCGCCCAGCTGGACCCCGACCTGGAACTCGTCTATCACGTGTCGTCCGATCTGGGCGCCATGTACGCGGAACTGGGGGATTGGGAGAAGGCGATGTATGAGAACAGCCGGGCTCTCGAGGTCTCGCGCGCTACTGGAAGCTGCGCCGGGCAGATCAGCGCTCTGCTTGCACTGGCACAGATCAGTCTTGCGCGGCGGGAATTGGAGCCTGCGCGCAGTGAGGCCATGGGGGCCTTATCACTGGCTCATTCGTGCGATGACGGGCAGCTTGAGACCGAGGCCATGTGTACTGTCGGAGATGTCTCAGAAGCTTCGGGAGACCATGAACAGGCCATCCGCCAGTACGAGCAGAGTCTTGCTCTCGAGGCGATATCGCCGGATCCTGAGATGCGGGCGCAGCTGCACTTCGCGATAAGCGTGGCGTGTGACGCCATGGGCGACGCGTCGAGGGCGTCGGAGGAACGGAACCTGGCCGAAGCCGTAGGGCTTCCAACGGACGTGGAGGACGAGAGCAGTGATGGCTGACAGGAACCTGTACGGCGTTCTGGGCGTTAGCCCGTCGGCGTCGCAGGAACAGATCCGCACACAGTATCGCGTCCTGGTGAAGAAGTACCATCCGGACCTGCATCCGGGGGACACGAATGCCGCTCACATGATGGAGCAGGTCAACGCCGCATACGACATTGTGGGGAACCCGGAGGAGCGGCGACAGTATGACGCCGAGATCAGCGCGTCATCGCAGGGCTGGGGTCAGGCCGCCGCCTCCAGCAGCTATGGACAGCCTGAGTACCGTGATCCGGCTCCTGGAGCAGGGCCCCAGTCGGCGTGGAACCCCCAGTGGGGCAACAAGGCGTCGGACACGCGTGAACAGCAGGCCGAAGCTGAGGCGATGTGGGAGGCGATGCGATCACAGGAGCGCGCACGAGGGGGCGGTCTGTTCAGCGACGTGTGGGCCAATGTCCCGGACCAGCGCGGGCAGGACAACCTGAGCGGCTGGGCGGTGGCCGGACGCATCATTGGTCTCATTGTCCGCGTTGTCTTCGGCATCCTGTTCATCGCGCTGCGTCTGTTGAACACGAACGTGGACGATCGCAACGACTTCTTCTAGCATCTCCAGGTGCCAGAAGTGTGGCAACGGCCCACCCTGACAGGGTGGGCCGTTGCGGTTTCACTCCAGCGAAGTGCTATGTGGCCGGCCCTTCTTCGATGTGACCACCACAGACGAGACAGCCTGGATCGCGGTCGACGCGAGCTCCATACCACCGCAGGATACTCGGATGTGTCCACTTGAACCCCATGCGCGGCCAGTTGGCATAAGCCTCCTCGCGCCGGTTTGCCCAGACGTAGAAATCCGAGGCGAGGTCCTCTTCTACCGTGCTCATGCCGGTCTCCATGCCACGTGACAGTTCCACCAGGGCCATCTTGACCATCATGTTCGCTATGGGTGCGATGTCGGAAGACAGCCCGACCTGGATCATCGTGTTGATCTTGTCTTCCTCGACATAGGCGGGCAACACGGCCAGCGCCTGACGCTTCTGTGACATCTCCTCGTCGCGGCCGGCAATGACGCCTGAAGAGAACACGCAGTTGTAGCAGGGTCCCTTCCATGGTCGGACGCGCAGGACGTCGCCGCCTGCGGCGCGTGTGATGGCACGCCCATACAGCGTGGTCTTGTTGTTGTTGAGGGACATCTGGTTGAGATTGAACCGGCTCTGGTCATTGTCGGATGCCACGATAAGGAGATCGCATGCAGCGACGGCGTCCTCTACCTGGCTCAGCGCCTGGTTGACGTTGACTTCCAGTGTCGCGATCCGGGCAAACGGGTTTTTCTGCAGGAGCTGGTCCCGTACCGCAAGCGTCTTGTATCGACCGAGATCATTGACGCCGCATATGTGGCGACTGATGTTGCCCAGCTCGAGTCGATCGAAGTCGATGAGGGTGAAGTGGCCGACGCCTGCCCGTGCCAGCTCCAGGGCGATGGGTGAACCACCACTGCCGAGACCGACGATGACGATCTTCTTCTCGGCCAGAGCCGATGTCTCCAGGAGCCCCGTATTGCGTGAGTACAACTCGGAGCGGCGAGGAACGAACCTCGTGTCTGCCCCGGCTATGCCTTCTTCGGTCAGGATGAGTGCGCGGCACACAGGTGAACCGTTTGCCTCGGTCCCGGCGAGCAGGATCACGATGGGGCGTCCGTCGGCGTCGATACGACCGCGGACCTCGGCCAGGAGCTTCTCTTCGTCGACGAAGCCGGAGCTGTCGGAACGCATCGCAAGACAGGGACAGAGATGGCCCGACGGGGTAGAGAGAGGGTTTTCGGTATATGCATGGAAGACAGTCCACTCGTCGAATCCATATGCGGCACCGTCGAGCAGGCCAGCGTTCCCCGTCTGGCCGAGCAGGTCACGGATCTGCTCCTCAAGCACGTATACCAAAGGCGTCATGTCAGTCAGCAGGCGAAAAAGCCGTCGCGTGTCGGATCATCCGCCGTCACAGTGTCGGGTGAAAGCAGAGATGCTGTGGTGTCGACAAGCACCAGCTCCTGTGTGCGTGGGTCGAAGACGAGCTTCTTGTTCGTCGTCTTGCCCTGCGTTATCTGTGCCAGATGGTCCTGGACGCTTTTCGAGTCTTTTTCTTCCATCGTGTTCCTCCTCGTGGTCAGGCTGTCATGTGCGGCAGGAAGTGATCTATGGCGTAGCCGCTGTCCAGATGGCCTTCATAAGCTTCGATCCAGGCCCGGACCTTCAACAGGACTTTGAAGAAAGTGACATTGGGACTCCAGTGAGAGGCACTGTAATGACAGATGCGAACAACATCGCTCTCGGGTTTCAACAGGTGCATGGGGTATGATGTCCCCAGGTCGACGAGGGCATGTCCAAAACGGTCATGGAGAACAGGGCTGACGATTTCGACGATGGGAACGGAATTGGGAAGGTCGGCGGGTACGCGGAGCCGGACGGCGTACTCTTTGCCCGAGTTGGAGCGCAAAGTGCCCTCGACGACAGCGCGACCCGGGATGATGCTGTCCTTCAGCGAGAAGGAAGGAAAGTAGCGCAAGAGGATATCCATCTCGAGACGCAGCCTGGATGACTGTTGTGATGACCAGCCCACGGAGCTCAGTCCTCTCTGTTGCGGGGAATGTCGGTCCCAGCGTGTTCCCGGTTGACCAGGAAGGTCGTGACCAGGTCCTCGATATTCGTAACGACGTCGTCGCCACGGTCCATGGCCACAAAGAGTGTACGTGGTGTTTTCCAGGCGTCTTCCTGTCCCGGTGGAATGTCCACCGGCCGACACTCGACGACGGGCTTGACGACCGGGTAGGAGTGCGGGAAGACAATCTCGAATGCATAGCTGTCACGGTGAAAGGCCAACGATACTCGTCCGTCCTCCCGCTGCAGGATCTCAACGTCCTGTTCGAGAGCCGACAACTCCTGAAACAGGCGATATAGTTCACCGCGTCCTTCGGGGGTCGCCATGAACGACGTTTTTGGAAACGTCGGAGCGGTTGCCTGTGGCGTGGCTGCCACAGCAGCAAATGTCGTGCTGGGGACGGCTTCATACGTGCCGATGCGAGTTCGTGGTTCGCTGGACGGGAACTCCTTGACGGTCTTCATGGCAGTCCGCACGGGGCTGGAACCAGGCAGGATGACCCACGTCAACTGCCTATGTTCTCCACCTCCGCGCACATGGTACAAGTAGCTGCGCATCTCGACTGTGTCGGACTTCTCGGCGAAATTACATATCGTGAGCAGCCAGGCATTGAACCCGTTTCTGTCGAGCGCCCTCTGCATCGTGTTGGAGTCGCCGTTGGACGGTTCCGTGAGTCCGAGCCTGTGGTGGGAGTGCCAGGTGCCGACATGCTGCAGGCCGTGAAGGTCGCGGAGGATCCCGCCGGCAGATTTGAGGAAGGGAGACTCCTGATAGAAGGCGGTGCCTTCGTGCTCAGCGGCATCGCCCGGCCCCAGCACATACTCGATCATCGGTGAACCTGTATGGGTCCAGAAGCCGAAGAGGTCTCCGCCCGTCTCGATGCTGGGATAGTCCGTGACGAAGCGCGCCATGATCTCCAGTTCGCCCTCATAGATGAGTGCCTTGTCTCCGCGCGGCGCGCCGGACAACTCAGTCCTTTTCTGGACCGAAGCCGTCATCGCACGTCTGAACCTATCACTGTGCCCTCTTGCCATGGTTCCTCCTCAGACAACTCCTCTCAGAGTTCTCTGACTGTGGGAAGTATAACACGAGATGCAAAACAGCAAGCATCCCGGTGCGGCAGGACTGTCGGGCTGCCATTCACATCAGTCGCTCCCTTATCGACTGTCGGCCGGATGCGCTGCCGGCAGTTCGTTGTCCCTTGTCGCCGGGAGGTTTCCGATGACGACGCCGGCCACGATGAGGAGGCCTCCCGCAAGGGCGACGGGTTTCATGTGCTCGCCAAGAAGAAGCAGAGCATACAACGCGGAGAGGACCGGTTCCAGTGAGTCGATGATGACAGCCCGCTGGGCGCCGATCATAGCGATGCCCTGCACAAACAGGAACATGCCGCCTGCGGCCGATAGACCGATGCCGGCGAAGACAAGCGTGGCAGTCCGTGTGCTGAAGACAACTGGATAGAAGATGGGCTGGCCCATCGTGAGCAGGCAGAGGACCAGGGCAGGCGCCACCTGGTTGTAGAGTCCAAGCGTGCGCGGGTCGACTCCACGGATGACGCGCTGGGAGAGCACGGCATACAGCGCATAGGCCACGGTGCATGCCATCATGGTGAGCACCCCGATCCCGGAAACCCTGCGGAAGCTGGCGCCCAGCAGGAGAAGCAGGCCAACGGCGATAACGCCCACCGACATCAGGTAGGCCCGCGTCACGCGTTCGCGCAGGATGATCCATGCAAAGAAGCCGGCGAAGGCAGGGTAGCAGTGAAACAGGAACATGGCGGTGGAAACGGGCAACAGCCGGACAGCCGTGAAGTACAGCAGAGTCGGCGCAGTGACAAACACTGCGGAGAAACCCAGAAGAACGCCCGCCTCATGCCAGCTGCGTGGAAACAGCCAATGCCAGTTCAGGAGTCCGATGACCACGACAAGGATGATGCTGGCGAGAAGGTACCGCTCCTTCAGCAGCTGTACGGGGCTCAGGTCGTACCGGTACGCAAACTTGGCGAGGACCGAAACTCCACTGTAGATGATGGCCGAGGCGAGCGCAACAAGGATCCCGCCTTTGCGGATCTGAGGCTGACTCATGCGACCTGCTCCTTTCTGATGTTGTAGCGTCTCATGATACTACGCTGGGGAGTGGAGCGCAAGGACGTGGGGCTGCGACAAGCTGTTTTCATGGAGCGGGAGTTGGAAGATGAGACAAGGCGGCTATGCTGGTGCATGTTGTTTGGAAGCCAGAACCGGAAGGATCATACTCGAATCATTGGAGGACTGACGTGAGCGCTAATCCGTTTGTCGCATATCCGTTTGGAGGGCTCAACATTCTGAAAACACTGGTGTTTGGGGGATTCTGGGTGCTGTTCGGGTTGGGAGGGTTCATCATGTTTGGGTACCTGACGTCGCGCATAGCCAGGGCCAAGGGGCGTGACGCGACCGGCTGGTTCTTCATCGGAGCATTCACCGGGCTCTTTGGACTGGTTGCCTCGCTCATTATGCTGCCTGCAGAGTACTACGAGACAGGTTCTTCTCGACGTCCTCCTCTCACGTAGCCCTGGACCCCGCAATCAGAGACAGCCGGCCATCGATGGGCCGGCTGTCTTGCGTTCAGGCCTGGGCGACTGTGGACTCTATCAGCCGGGGCAACTGCCGCTACGTGGTGAGGAGCTTCCTTCCCATTGCGAACAGCTGAGTGGCGCTCCGAACGCCGACAGTATGGAGGCGGTGCCTGAGGTCCTCGCCGGCGTTACGCAGTTGCAGCGCTTCCGGCAGAGGTGCCGACTGGCTGATGTAGCGGTCGATGACGCCATCCAGCTGAGTTGTCTCCTCAGGGTCCCAGGGATCGGTCGCAGGGTCGGCGATGTCTTCCACGGTGACGTCCAAGAGTCCCAACCCACCGACACAGCGCACGATCTCCGCACGTGTGAACGTCGGACTATGGAACGTTCCTGTACGGGAGTCGACGGCAGCCCACCAGTCATGCAGAAGAACGTGGGTCATCTGAGTATCCGTCTGTCCATCGCGGTACATCTCGGAGACGATGAGAGTGCCCCCGGGGCGGAGGACCCGCACCATCTCGTCAAGAGTACGCTCGAGGTCGGACATGTGATGCAGTGAGTTGGAGATGGACACGGTATCGAAGGACGCGTCATCGAACGACATGTGTGCAGAGTCCATGCTGACGAACTGGATGCGCGGCTCGCCCTCGAAGGAAGAGGAGAACGCTGCCGCAGCGCGTTCACTGGTGTCGATGCCGACGATCGTCTCAAAGCTCCTGAGGCTGTTCTGAAGGAGGCGGACAAAACCGCCGCCACCGCTGGCAACGTCCAGCACGCGGCCACCCATGATCGTTCCGAGAAGCTCCTCCGGGGTCTTCATCTCAGGTCTCCTGTTGATTACACACAGGACCGGCAGGCTCCTGCGTACGCGACATATGGATGTTGTGTCGACTGTCGCTGATTCTCAGAAAGAGCACGCTGCCCAGGATGAGAAGACTCCCTGCGATCTGGATGCCGTTCATGCGTTCGCCGAGTACGACGTAGGCGATTGCCGCAGTGAACGCCGGCTCCAGGGTGAGGATAAGGTTGGCGACACTTGACGGCAGGTAGCCCAGGCTGACGTTGTACAATCCAAAACCCGCTACTGTCGGGCCCGCCGCGAGGACGAACAAGACAAGCCAACCGCGCACAGCCTTTCCAAGCCACAACAGGTCAGCAGGGTGAACAGCAGCGCCGGGGAGGAACCTCCCGGACAACAGGTTGAGCAGAAGCAGGAAGCACGCGGCGAACGCGAACGTGTACAGCAGGGTTGTCCAGGGGTCGAGACCCCGCTGGGAGGCCGAACGGCCCATCAGGCTGTAGCCTGCATACCAGAGGCCGGACAGCGTGCCCGTCACGATGCCTGTGACGTTTCCCTGCCAGGCGCTCGGATCGAGAGCCCCTGAGATCAACACGCAGCCACCAATACAGCCCACGATCGTTACGACCTTGGCCCATCCCAGGCGTTCCTTCAGGAGCCACCTGGCGAGCAGGGCCGTGAACGCGGCCGAAGAATAGGCCAGAACGGTCGATACGGCTGCCCCATTGAGCGAGACGGAGAGAGTCCAGAAGGAGTTGAACATGGTCAGCATGAGACCATAGGCAACAAGATAGCCGATATGGCCTCGCCTTACGCGCAGGAGGCGTGGACGGACGATCACCAGCACGATGAGCATCGTGACAGCCACGAAAGAGTCCCTCCAGAATGCAAGGACGAGTGCCGGCAAATTGTAGGTCTGTGTGAGGTAGCGGATGAAGATGGCAGTCGTCGACAGGATGAGGGCACTCACGAAGGCAATGGGATACCCGCGTGCCAGGTCCAGGCGCTCACGGTCAGAGCGAGTTGATTGCCGCCGTTGCACAGTGGTTTCTTCCGCCATGTCGGCCGGCCTACCGCCCTGTCCTCTTGAACTCCGTCGCGATGCAAACTGCAGCAGGCGTGGCTGCGAGTCCGCCCAGCGACGTCTCCTTGAGGGAACTCGACATGTCGCGGCCGATACGGTCCATCGCCTGGACGACTTCGTCGAAGGGTACGATCGTCCGGATGCCGGCGAGCGCCATCTCCGCGCTCGCAACTGCGTTGACGGCGGCCATGACATTGCGCTTGACACAGGGTATCTCGACCAGTCCGGCGATGGGGTCGCACACCAGGCCGAGGATGCTCTTGAGGGCAAAGGCCGCAGCACTCTCGATTGCGTCCTGATCCTCGGAGAAGAGCGAAACCAGCGCGGCCGCGGTCATGGCGCCGGCCGAGCCATTCTCTGCCTGGCATCCATGCTGCGAGCCTGACAGTGAGGCCTGGAGGGCTATGCACTCCCCGATGCCGCCGGCTA
>CAYRQW010000045.1:0-12318 GCA_964426505.1 uncultured Caldisericota bacterium | reverse complement strand
CTCATCGATCGAACGATGGCTTCTTTCCTGCCGGAAGGGTCGATCGCCTCACTCGGCTACGCTCAGAAGATCTTCCTCCTGCCTGTCGGTGTCTGGGCTGTTCAGATCTCTGAGTCGTCATATCCGTACATCGTGTCTGCATTTGCTGCAGGCGATGTGGCGAAGGCCTACAGACTGGCTCGCGGTGCCATCCAGCGCATCCTGTTCTTCATCGTGCCCGCGGCAGCCGGCCTGTTGCTGCTTGCTCCTTCCATCGTCCGCGTCATCTACCAGCGCGGAGCCTTCAGTGAGACAAACACGGTCCTGGTGGCACGTGTTCTGCAGGGGTACATGGGCGTACTGCTGTTCAGCTCGGTCCAGTACATCGAGACCAGACTCTTCTATGCAAGGCGCAACACCATAACGCCCATGTTTATCAGTGTTGCCAGTCTCGCGATGAACGTCGGCCTCAACTACCTATTTGGTTTCGTGCTTCACCTGGGTGCCTATGGGCTTGCCATTGCATCATCGATCGCCGCGTTTGTGAGCATGACAGCCATGTATCTTGTCTACCGCCGCATGTATGGGGCCGTCGACTATGTCCTGATCTTCCGGGACGTCCTGAAGATCGGCGGTGGAACGCTGGCCATGGCAGCCGTCATCCTCGGCCTGCAATCCCGGGTCCACATCCTGCCGCTCATCACGATCGGCTTCGCCTCATACATGGTCGCTGAGGCGTTGCTGCGGGAAGATGAGGCAATGGGCTATCTCAGGATTGGCCGCAGGCTTCTGGCTCGAGTCTCCAGAAGGAGCTGATGGACTTGCCCTGAGTTTCGCGGTCTTGTGACGGCAGCGAACCCGTAGCGTGTCATGTTCATCATCGGCTCGGCTGTTTTTGCGAGTTCCAGTTTCCCGCTACACTGTTAGGGGATAACGAAGTGGTCGACGACAGCAATCTGTCCGTGTGCGCGGTCCGGCGACTGACGTATTCTCGTTGGAGTCACTGTGGACCGGGAGAGGGAGGTTGAGATGGGACGAAGACCCCGAGTTGCTGAACCAGAAGTGATCGACGAGCCCAGTGAGAACGAGGATGCCCGTCACTGTGCTTCGTTGAACGCGTACGGCAGCTACCTGTACGGTCAGGGAAGATGGGAAGAGGCGCGTGTCGTCTTCGTCAAAGCCTCGAAGGTCATACCTGGCGACGATGTGACGCGCAAGAATCTCGCGATCGCATCGAGTGCCTGTGGTCTGAACGATGAAGCCGCCGAGATCCTTGCCGATCTGGTCGAGAGGTTTCCCGATGATGCTTCTCTCCACAACAGCTATGGTCTGGTACTGCACAATGCTGGCTGTCTGGATCAGGCAGGAGTGGAATTCTCCCATGCGGCCGAGCTTGCCCCTGCGGAGTACATGTACTGGCATCACAAGGGGACGAATGCTCTGGCACAGAACAGGATATCCGCGGCGATAGCTGCACTGGCTCGTGCGATTGCTCTCCCAGGTGCTGCCCCCGTCTGCTACTACAATCTGGCCATGGCTCTGGGTGCGGCTGGTGAGACGGAACGCGCCACCATGTTCCTGCAGAAGGCTGTCGCACTGCTACCCGATGACCCCGAACTCCTTGTGCGTTCTGTGAGAGTGATGAGGGGCTGGGGAAGACGCGCTACGGCCGTCGAGTGTTTGCGAGCATTCGCTCGGTCGGGCAGGCGAAACCATGACGTCGAGCTTCTGCTCAGCGAGCTGATGGCTGACGGCTGATCGGACTCATGCTCCAGGACGACATCTGTTCATACTGCAGCTCACACGAGCTGCTGGTTCCAGGTACCCGAGTGGTCGTCGCAGTCTCGGGTGGCTCAGATTCGGTTGCGCTGCTGCGTCTGCTCTGCTCGCTGCGCGAAGGCCTCGGTCTCAGCCTCGTCTGCGCCCACTTCAACCATCAGCTTCGCGGCGCCGAAAGCGACGTCGACGAGGCGTTCGTAATGGATCTGGCAGGCTCACTGGGCGTTCCCTGCAGAACGGGATCGGACGATGTTGGCAAGTATGCTTCCAGCAACCATCTCAGCCTGGAAGAAGCGGCTCGTGAACTGCGGCTTCGCTTTCTGCGCCTGACGGCTCTCGCAGAGGGTGCAGCATGTGTTGCCACGGCTCATACGCGGGATGACCAGGTGGAGACGGTCCTGTTCCGGCTTCTGAAGGGGACAGGGCTGAAGGGTTTGTCTGGTATTGCTCCACGCACAGGGATGTTCATTCATCCACTGCTGACAGTTTCAAAGAAACAGCTTCAGGGGTGGCTACTGGGGCAGGGTTTCGCCTGGCGGGACGACTCCTCCAACGCCGATCTGTGCCATGAGAGGAACTTCATCCGCGCCAGCATCATCCCGCTGATCGAAAGCAGGTTTCCAGCTGCCAGGATGGCTGTCGCACGAACGGCGGACATCACCCGTGCCACGTGTGACCTGTTTGAGAAGCAGACTGAGCACGTGACGGACAACATCGAGATCCTGGAAGCGGGTGATGGAAGGCATCCGGGAGCGCTGCGCCTGGCCAGGGCAGGGCTCGCGAGTCTGCCTGATCCCCTGCTCCAATATGCGCTGGAGGAAGTGTTTGCCACGGCGGGCGTGGGTCCCAGCTACAACCGGCTTACGCGGAGCACGCAGGCCATACGAAGCGGCAGGACGGGTGTCCGCGTCACGCTGGATGACCGGCTGATGCTCGAGGTTGGCTACCAGCACGTGTACGTTTATGGCGCGGCGTTCACCGACCGCGTCCTCGAACCACAGGAGATAGGGACGTTTCCCGCAACAGTTGACTGGTTCCGGAAGCGCCTGACCTTTGAGGAGAGTGCTCTGTCGGATGTCCCGTCGGACTTGCGGGCGGTCGGCCTGAAGGAAGCATGGTTTGACCTCGATGCGCTTCACTTGCCTCTCCTGGTCCGCCATGTGCGTGCCGGGGATCGCATGCTGGGATATGGCGGGCATGAACACAAGCTTCAGGACCTGTTTGTCGATGCCAAGGTAGATCGGGTACTTCGGGCCAGGCGCCCTGTCGTGTGCGATGCAAATGGCATCATCTGGATACCCGCTCTCGCTCGCGGTGCTGCGGGGGCTGTAACGGCGGAGTCGCGCCGTATCCTGCGCATTGTATACTATAGTTCACAGTGCTAAGTTGTCTCATATTGGGAGCGGGGTAGAATACATGGACATGAGAGACGATATACTGGAAGTTCTGGTCTCGACCGAAGAAATCCAGAAGCGTACGGCCGAGCTTGGTCAGGAGATAGGACGCGACTACGAGGGCAGAAACCCGCTGATGATCTGTATTCTGCGGGGTGCCGTCGTGTTCCTTTCAGATCTCATACGCTCAGTGCCTGTGCATGTTATGGTCGACTTCATGGGCGTAAGCAGTTACGGCGGAACGAACATGGACAGTACGGGCGTCATCAAGATCACGCGCGACGTCGACGCCAACGTTGCGCGCCGCGACATCATCATCGTCGAAGACATCGTCGACACAGGCCTCACGATGAAGGCACTGGTCGATCTCATGAAAACGAGGGGCCCCAGCAGTATCGAGATCTGCACGTTCCTCTCCAAGCCGCAGCGCCGCAAGGTGGACGTGGACATCAAATACTGTGGGTTTGAGGTGTCCAACAAGTTCGTCATTGGCTACGGGCTGGATTATGACGAGAACTATCGGAATCTGCCATTCGTCGGTGTCTTGAAGCCCGAGGTCTACGAGAAGAGAAAAGAGGAGAAAGGATAAGTGGCCAACCAGAAGAAGAACGGGGGCGCTAGCCCGAATCTGCTGAAGGAGCTCATCGGATGGGTGCTTCTCTTCGCGGTACTGTGGGGCGCCTGGTCGCTGTTCAAGCCCACCGTGGCCCAGCCGGCGCAACTCACGTACACCGATTTCGTGGCCAGAGTCCAGGCTGGCGAGGTCAAAGACGTCAAGTTCGAGATTGCTGACGTGGTCCAGACCGGCACGGGAACCCTGAAGGACGGGACAAAGTTCACGACCATCGCGCCCCTGTACGACGCAAGCCTGTATTCTCTCCTCGTGGAGAAGGGTGTCCAGGGAGATTTCAACAAGGTTCAGACGAGCATCTGGCTGACGCTGCTGGTCAATGTCCTGCCATACGTTCTGCTGATCGGGCTTTGGCTATTCATGATGCAACGCATGCAGGGCGGCCAGAATAACCAGGTCTTCGGGTTTGGCAAGAGCAAGGCCAAGCTGTTCATGGACAACCGTCCACGCGTCACATTCAAGGACGTCGCGGGTCTGGACGAGGCCAAGGAAGAGACAGGAGAGCTGATCGACTACCTCAAGAACCCCAAGAAGTTCACCGCCATGGGTGCCAAGATCCCCAAGGGTGCTTTGCTGGTTGGACCTCCCGGCTGCGGAAAGACGCTGCTTGCTCGGGCGATCTCCGGCGAGGCCAAGGTCCCCTTCTTCAATGTGTCGGGTTCGGAGTTCGTTGAGATGTTCGTTGGCGTGGGTGCAAGCCGCGTCCGGGATCTGTTCACACAGGCGAAGCAATATGCTCCGTGCATCGTGTTCATCGATGAAATCGATGCTGTCGGGCGCCATCGCGGCGCAGGCATCGGAGGCGGCAACGACGAACGTGAACAGACGCTGAACCAGCTGCTGGTGGAGATGGATGGCTTCGATGCGAACAAGGGCATCATCATTCTTGCCGCGACGAACAGGCCTGACGTCCTGGACCCGGCATTGCTGCGCCCGGGCCGGTTCGATCGGCGCGTTGTCGTGGACCTTCCGGATGCCAAGGGACGAGAGGAGATCCTCAAGGTGCACGCTGCCGACAAGCCGTTTGCGGCTGACGTCATGTTCAGCACGATCGCCAAGGAGACCGCTGGCTTCACGGGAGCTGACCTGGAGAACCTGCTGAATGAGAGCGCCCTGCTCTCCGTCCGCCGGGGCAAGACGGATATCACGATGGAAGAGGTCGAAGAAGCCATCGACAAGGTCATCGCTGGACCACAGAAGAAGTCCAGGGTCATCAGCGACGACGAGCGTCGGCGCATTGCCTACCACGAGGCGGGACACGCCGTCGTGGGCAAGGCCCTGGCCGCGCGGGAGGAAGTCCACCGCATCAGCATCGTTTCACGTGGCATGGCTCTCGGGTACACGCTGCAGCTTCCTACGGAGGATCGGTACATGCGCACGGGTGAGGACCTTCTGAGGGAAGTGGCCGGCCTGCTCGGTGGAAGCGCTTCCGAGAAGCTCTTCCTGGGAAGCATCTCGACCGGACCCTCGAATGACCTTGAGCGGGCCACGGATGTCGTCCACCGCATGGTCCGTGCATACGGCATGAGTGACAAGCTTGGCCCCCTCACCTATGGCAAGAGCAGTGATCTGGTATTCCTTGGCAAGGAACTGAGTGAAGAGCGCAACTACAGCGAGGAGACTGCCCAGATCATCGATGCCGAGGCGAGGCGCCTGGTCGAAGAGCAGTACCGCCGGGCAACCGAAGTTCTGGAGATGAACCGTAGCGTGCTGGAGAATCTGGTGACTGTTCTGCTGGACAAGGAGACTCTGCAGGGATCGGAACTGGAAGACGCGCTCAAGGGAGTCATCGACCTTACGGCGAGCACCGTCAGGATTCAAGCACCTGCCTCGCAGCCCGCTTCACCGGTGAGCGTACAGCCTGCTTCGTAGTCCAATCTGCTGACGCAACGAGAACCCCCAGCCGAAAGGCTGGGGGTTCTGCAGTGTCCCGAGAAGCTTGTGTGCTCAGGCGCGATCGGCGGTGCCGAACAACTCGATCTTGCCACGTACGCCGTCAATGACTGCTTGCATCTGTGGCTTCGCAAGGTCGCGGAATCCTATCGCATCAGGGTTGTGTTCAAACATTGCCCTGACTGCGAGAGCAGCCTTCTTCTGCAGGAACGTTGCAATGTTGATCTTCGTTATTCCCATCTGGATGACCTGTTTCACGTCTTCGTCCACTGCGCCGGAGGCCCCGTGCATGACGAGCGGGACAGTCGGCATGGCTTCGTGCAGCTTGCGGCAGAGGTCGATGTCGAGATGAGCAGCCTGAACGGCCATGGCATGTACTGTTCCAATCGAGACTGCCAGGGCATCGACGTGCGTGTCGGCGAAGAAGCGAACCGCCTCATCGACGGCCGTGTAGTGCATGTCCTCAGCGTCAGCAGCTTCACCGTCCTCGGACTTTCCAACCTTGCCGATCTCGGCTTCGACAGCCACGCCTACCTGGTGGGCCGCTTCGATGACCTGACGCGTGATGCTGACGTTCTCGCCATATGGCAGGGAGGAACCGTCGAACATGACGGAGCTGAATCCGGCGCGCAGGCCCTCCACACAGCGGAGGAAGCTCTTGCCGTGATCCAGGTGCACGACTACTGGAATGGGATACTTGTCGGCGTAGTGGCGGGCGATCATGCTCAACTCTTCGAGTCCGGCAAAGTCCGAACTGCCCTGCGAGATCTGCAGGATCACGGGCGCCTTCATCTCGTACGATGTTTCGACGACAGCCTTGGCGTACTCCAGATTGTGGATGTTGTACGCGCCGACTGCGTAGTGGTTCTTGAGTGCGTCCAGCAGGACTTCTTTCAACGTTACCAGCATCTCGCCACCTCCAAGTGGTTAGACAGCTCTGATGTATTTTCCGTAGCCGGCTCCTTCAGGGAACCTCCCTGAACTGTCATAGACCTGATTGCCGCGTACAAACGTCTGACGGATCGCTCCTTGCAGTTCCCGCCCCTCAAAGGGCGTGTACTTGTTCTTGGCGCAAAGGTCGTCGGCGTGGACGGTCATTGGTGCATCGAGATCGATGCAGGCGAAATCGGCATCAGAACCGACTGCAAGTATGCCTTTCCGCGGGAAGAGACCAAGACGCTTCGCCGGGTTCGTGCTCAGGATTTCTCCCAGACGGTACAGGTTCATGCCGTGAACCACGCAGGCCTCCTGGAGCATCAGCGGGACACGGAGCTGAACGCCGGGCATGCCTGCATAGGCATTCCAGATGTTGTCGGTGACCTTCTCCCGTGGGTAGATTCCGGCTGCATGGTCGGTTGTCACATAGTCGATGGTCCCATCCAGAAGGCCAGCCCAGAGCACCTCGTTGTCGTAGCGATCCCGCAGAGGTGGTGTGCACTTGGCCAGGCTGCCCAGGCGAACGAAGTCTTCCCGGTTGAGCAGCAGGTAGTGCGGACAGGTCTCAGCTGTGGCGTCGATTCCCTGTCCCTTGGCCTGCCGAACAAGGTCGACCCCTGCGGATGTCGACATGTGGACGATGTGGACGCGTGTCTGCTCACGCCGGGCGAGCGCAAGGACCGTGGAGATGGCGAGGGGTTCCGCGTCATATGTCCGGCCGTCCTTGTATGCCAGAGGGTCCGTCCTGCCCTCCCGTGTGATCTTGTCGGTGTAGTACGTCGCAAGGAAATAGTCCTCAGCGTGGACGGCCACCAGCATATTGAAGTCACGTGCAGCCTCGAAGAGCATCACCATCTGGCGCGTGTCGAGACGGGGATAGGTCTGCATGCCGGAGATGGTATAGGCCTTGATGCCAACGACTCCCAGCTCCTTGAGTTCCGGCAGAAGTCGACGGAAGGCTCCGCTGTCGATGAACGTCGGGGTCGTTCCTCCCCAGAACGCATAGTCGACATAGGCTTTGGACTCCACTGCTTTCATTTTCGCTCTGAAGTTGTCAGATGTGGTCACTGGAGGAAGCGACGTGCACGGCATGTCGACGATCGTCGTGACACCGCCAGCGGCGGCTCCCATGGTTCCCGTGGCGAAGTCCTCTCGTTCCGTGAAGCCGGGATCGTCGAAGTGGACGTGTCCGTCCACTCCGCCTGGCATGACAAAGAGGCCATGCAGATCAGTAGCGATGATTCCAGCGGGAGCGGGCTCACCACAGGCAGGAGAGAACCTCTCGATGATGCCGTCCGTGACCAGAATATCGACTGCCAGGAGCGTACCGTCAGGTTGTGCTATCTGAGCGTTCTGGAAGAGCAGCTGCATGGCAAACCTCCCTTAGATGAACAGACTGACAACTTTGAACTTCTCAACGTCGATGAGGCCAAAATCTGTGATCTTGAGCTTTGGAATGACCGGAAGGGCCATGAAGGCCAGTGTCATGAACGGATCATCCAGCGGACAGCCCGTTATGTCGCGCATGACCTTTCCCAGTTCATCCAGACGGGCCGCGACCTCCGGTATGGAAAGGTCGGACATGAGACCTCCATATGGGAGAGGGAGAGAACCGGCCACCTGTCCATTGTTCGTCACTGCAAGGCCGCCGCCGATGAAGGCAACCTGTTGCACTGCCAGCAGCATGTCCCGGTCTGTCACGCCGCACACAACGATGTTGTGGGAATCGTGGGCGACAGACGAGGCCACCGCTCCCTGTTTCATCTGGAAGCCGCTGATGAATCCAAGACCAACGCGCCCCGTGGCGTGATGGCGTTCGAAGACTGCAACCTTCAGGACGTCCTGATCGGTATCCGACAGGACGTAACCGCGTGCGTCGACGATCGGGTCGACGCGGCGCTCGCCGGTCACGACTTGCTGGGGTATCAGTTCCAGGACACGCAGCTGTTTGCCTGGTTCGGCCTTGACTTGCAGGCTCTGATAGGTTGGAGTGGCAATGTTTATGCTGTTCTTGATCCCGTAACTCCTCGAGGGATGCCCGTCGTCGGAGCCCAGGTAGAAACCGTCCTTTGCCACCAGCTCACCTTTCGCGTAGGTCGATGACGGCTGGATGTGCCGCGGGTCCGCGAAGATGATGAAGTCAGCCCAGTAGCCGGGGGCGATAGCCCCTTTGCGAGGAAGGTTGTAATGGGCGGCAGCGTTGAGTGAACCAAGGCGAACGGCAGTTGGAAGGTCGATGCCTGAATCAAGCAGCAGGTTGACCGCGTAGTTGATATGCCCTTCAGCAAGCAGGTCGGACGGGTGTCGGTCGTCCGTCGCAAGCATTATTCGATGCATGTTCTCTCTGGTCAACAGCGGGATCAGGGCCTTCACATCCCGCGTTACCGATCCCTCGCGCATCATGATCCACATCCCGCGGGCCAGCTTTTCGCGGGCCTCCTCTGCCGTCGTGCACTCATGGTCGGTCGAGATGCCTGCGCCAATGTAGGCTTCCAGATCTCGTCCGGTGAGGAATGGGGCATGCCCATCGATCAGCTGTCCATCGAAGGCGGCCAGTTTGGATAGAGCGGCTGGGTCTCTGAAGAGGATACCAGGGTAGTTCATGAACTCCGCAAGGCCGAGAACCCGCGGGTTGTGGCGCAGCTCCAGCAGTCGGTCAGCATCGAGTGTCTCACCGTTTGTCTCGAGGTGCGTCGCCGGGACGCAGGAGGGGAGCATGAAATAGAAATCCAGTGGAGAATCGCGCGTGGCCTCGAGCATGAACCGGATGCCGCGTGTCCCTGCAACGTTGGCGATCTCATGCGGGTCTGCGATCACGGCACCAGTGCCGCATGCAAGTGCCACCTTCGCGAATTCGCCCGGAACAACCATCGTGCTCTCGATGTGCATGTGCCCGTCGATGAAGCTCGGAGCAGCATAGGCTCCCCTGCCGTCGACGACGGTGACACCGTCGTATCGCCCGATTCCTGCGATTTGGCTGCCCGACAAGGCAATGTCGACATGGTCCTCGATCTGCCCATCGAAGACGTTCACCAGGTGGACATCCCTGACGACCACATCTGCGGGTATGCGACCGGCTGCAACGTCAATCAGCCGTGCGATACGGTCCTGCACCGTCTGAGTCCTGCTGTTCATCAGTGTTTCCTCACGCCTTTTCCAGGATGCGGACAAGCTCAGTGTTTGCCTGTTCGACAAGGGCTTTCTCGTCACAGCCAGCGACCCGACCGTCACGGTAGACGATGGCTCCATTGATGATCGTGCACGCTATGTCGCTTGCGGACGCCTCGTAGACCAGTCGGCAATACGTATTCGTGTGAGCCACGGGCTGAGCGAACGCGTCTCGTCCAGGGTCTACAAGCACAATGTCGGCTCGCTTACCTGGTTCCAGCGTTCCCAGCTCATCATCCATGCCGAGCGCTCTTGCCGCATCTACTGTCACCATGGAGAGGACCTGCTCGGGAGTCATCGTCTGTGGTCCGTATTGCGGTCGAAAAACCGTGGCCAGGACGGCAAGCTCGCGCACCGCATCCATTCTTCCCCCGTACAGCGGGCTGTCGAATCCCGGCAGAACCGATGTTCCCTTGCGGACGAACTCGGGGAGGCGGGACAGGGGGCGGCCGAGCTTGAGATCGGCCGTCACGTTGATGACAACGCGTGCGCCGGCTTTGCGGATGACGTTCTGTTCCAGTTCAGAGGCAAATGACGGATTGACCAGGAACGTATTCTCTCCCAGAACACCCAGCGTCTCGAGCGAGGCAAGTTCCTGGGGGCCGCTTTCGCGGCGCATGCGATCGACCTGGCTCTTGTCAGTAGTCAGGAGGATCTTGAGAGGGTAGCCGCCTGCGTCGGCAAACGCCTTGGCTTGTGTCAGACACTCATCGGTACAGAAGAGTGGGTTTGTTGTGTTCACTCCGTATCGCAGCAGACCACCCTCACCGCTTGATGAGGCCTCGCGGGCAAGAGCTTGTGCGTCGGACATCTGTTCACGAAGCGACATGCGCAGGGTCTCAGGCCAATCCGGCGTACGGTCGGCCAGCATGCGTCCTCCGATCAGCCTGAACCCGAGAGTACGGGCAGCCCGGAATACCTGCTCCGTATAGCGCATCGAGCCACCCTCAAACAGCGTCGTGACGCCACTGCGAATCGACTGACAGATCCCGAGTTCTGCCGAACAGTGAACCTGTTCAGGGGAAAGGCCTGCAACAAGCCTGAGGGCGGTTCGTTCCCGCTCAGCATCGTCCAGGATCTGGTCCGTCTGGCCACGAAGAAGGCTGAAACCGAGGCGAGCGTGACCAAAGATGAGGCCTGGCAGGACAATCATGCCTGATGCATCGATCGTGACGTCAGGATGTTCGCCACGGTCGATCACAGTGTCGATAAACTTGATACGGCCATCAGCGACGAGCAGATCAGCTTTGCGAGGCTGACGATCGCCACCCATGGTCAGCAGTGTCCCGTTCTTTATGAGTAGCTTGTTCATAGTAGTTATGCTGCTCATTGTACCGTGCGTGCAGCCCTTTGTCAAAACGCAGATGCCTTCGTGAAACCATGTATACTATGATGAACAAGGAGGTGTCATGAGCCAGACAGTCATGATAGAAGGGCTGGGACAAGCGACTGACGCCCGAACTCGGGCGCTCGACAACATATTCCGCTGGATGGAGCCTGAGGGGATCGAAGACAGACGTGTCCTCGTGTTGCTGGGTGACGTTCCAGTGCAGCTGGATCTCGTGGAGCGAACCATCCGGACCCTGTCCGGGGCCGCCCGGATAGACCTTGCTGCGCGGTCTCTGGCGGGCTATGACGAAACCTATCGAAGTGCATTGAGACACTTGGTGGGGGAACGTGGAGACCTGATTGAGATAGCGTCCGGCGAATATGAGTCCTTGACAGTGCCCACAAGGTCATACGCACGACAGTTGCACAGGATGGACACACCTGAGCGTCGGTACATCAAACAGGCCTTCGTGACACGGTGCCTCGCCGAGGCAGACCTGTTCGTCGTCGTGCGTCGTCTCGAACTCAACAGGTTCTCGGGTGTGCACGGTGTCTTCGCCACCGTACTTGACTGCGTTCCCACGAAGACGCGTACGGAAGTTCTGAGTTATGCTGCTTATGGACTGATGGGTGAAGCACTCCTGGATGTGTGGTCGGCGATCAACGGACTCTTCCTGTTCGGCGTACTCGATGGCGAGCATGCTACTGACGAAACGTATGGGCGAACCGCCGAAACCGGCATGATCCTGGCTGGCATCGATCCTGAGCAGCTGGACGGCTACGCCCTTATCGCAAGCGGTGGCAGAGTGTCCTGGTCGCCTTTCGGCTCTTCGGCGTCGGTACGTATTGGCCGGGGCGGCCGCGGCAAGCCGGCCGACGTTGCCTCGAATATCTCGCTGGATGAACTACGCGCCCGGGTGCCCAAGGGCTTCCTGCAACCCCCGCCTGGCCGTGGCTTGTTCAAGTCTCCACCCGTCTTTCGTTTCTCCAGGCGTCCGGACCGTTTCGACGTGCTGGTTTGCCCGATGGGCGCGATCGAGGAGGCACAGAATGGCGCTCCTCTTGTCCGGCGCGCCTCGTGTGTTGGATGCGGGTGGTGTCTGAAGGAATACGCCGAAGTATCGGCATCGAGAAGGTAGTTTCTTTCCCATCGCAGGAGTTCACCATGAAGAGGGGGCGCACATGTGCGCCCCCTCTTCATGGTCTGTC
>CAYRQW010000044.1:0-12555 GCA_964426505.1 uncultured Caldisericota bacterium | reverse complement strand
GACCTCACCCGCGTTCCCGGTGGTTCGAGCGGCGGTTCGAACGCCGCGGTCGCTGCGGGTTTTGCCCTCGGGGCAATCGGCTCCGACACCGGAGGTTCAGTGCGGCAGCCTGCCGCGTTCTGCGGGGTCGTCGGTTTCAAGCCAACCTATGGGCTTGTCTCCAGGTACGGCCTGGTCGCCTTCGGGTCCAGCCTCGACTGCATCGGCCCCGTTACGAGAAGCGTCCGGGATGCCGCCATCATGATGAACGCGATGGCTGCCTATGATCCAGGAGATGCCACCAGTGTCAGGCGGCCCCACGTGGACTTCGAAACCGCACTGCAGCCATCCCTCGCCGGCAAACGCGTGGGCATCATCCGTGAACTCCAGGGGCTGGATGTCCAGCCGGAAATCGCATCAGCCATGGAGAAGGCCCGTGCAGCCGCCGTGAAGCACGGCGCATCCATCGTCGAGGTCAGCCTGCCACATATTCTGTCTGCTCTGCCCGCCTACTACATCATCGCGCCTGCCGAGTGTTCCGCGAACCTCGGACGGTTTGACGGCGTCCGCTATGGCCTGCACGAGGAGGGGCGAGACATGACCGAGACCTACAGCAGGACTCGCAATGCCGGATTTGGCACCGAAGTGAAGCGACGCATCCTCATCGGTGCATTCGTGCTGTCGGCCGGATACTATGATGCTTATTACAAGAAGGCGACCAATGTCCGCCAGCTCATCACAGATGAGATGGATGCCGCCCTACAGTCCGCCGACGTCCTGCTCACCCCGACCACGCCGACGACAGCGTTCAGATTGGGGGCCGTGACGGACCCGCTCGAAATGTACAAGGCGGATGTGTTTACGATCCCCGCGAACCTGGCTGGGATCCCTGCGGTTTCGTTCCCCGCTGGGAAAGACACAGTGGGACTCCCCATCGGACTGCAGCTCATGGGTGCTCGCTGGAGCGACGCAGAAGTCCTCTCCTCCGCGAACATCCTCTTCACGGCCCTTGGAGGTGAGTCATGACCACGACGATCGGCCTGGAAATCCACGTTCAGCTGGCTACCCGCACCAAGATGTTCTGCGGCTGCAGCACTGAGTTTGGGGATGAGCCCAACACGCATGTCTGCCCTGTCTGCCTCGGATTGCCGGGGGCGCTGCCGACACTCAACACCGAAGCGGTGCATCTGGCGACCCGGCTCGCCACGGCACTCGGGTGCACGGTCCATGAAGTGTCCGAGTTCTCACGCAAAAACTACTTCTACCCCGATCTTCCCAAGTCCTACCAGATCACGCAGTTCGACCGTCCGATCGCAACAGGGGGATCAGTCCCCATTGTTACCGAGCGAGGTGCCCGGAGTGTCCAGCTGACTCGCGCGCATATCGAGGAAGACGCCGGAAAATCCATGCATGCGGCGGACATCACGCTGGGGGGCGAGACCCTGGTCGACTTCAACCGCTGCGGCATGCCACTGATCGAGATCGTCACGGAACCGGACCTGCAGAGTGGTGAAGAAGCGTACGAATTCCTGCGCAATCTGAGACGGCTTGTCAGGTGGCTCGGCGTATCGTCGGGCGACATGGAGAAGGGCGCCATGCGCTGTGACGTGAATGTCTCCGTCAGTCCCGATCCCTCGAAGCGAGGGACGAAGGTGGAGATCAAGAACCTGAACAGCTTCCGCAGCGTCAAGCGGGCTATCGACTACGAGGAACAGAGGCAGGCGCAGTGTGTTGCCGACTGTACTCCCATCACCACTGAGACCAGGCACTTCGACGAAGTGCAGGGAACCACATCCGGCATGCGCACCAAGGAAGCAAGCAATGACTACCGCTACTTCCCTGAGCCCGACCTGCCCCTGCTGCTCCTGGACGCCGCTGAACTGAAGTCCGTACGGACACATATGCCGGAGTTGCCCTGGGAAACGCAGGCCCGCTTCGAACGAGACCTCGGACTGTCTCCCTACGATGCAGCGCTGCTGACAGAGGAGCGCTCCACGGCAGAATTCTTTCAGCAGACCATAGCGCTCTATGACAACCCGAAGAAGGTGGCCAGCTACATGGGGACCGAGGTGTCCAGACTCCTGAACGAACGGGGCAAGGAGCTGGTGGAAACCCGGTTGACGCCAGAGGCACTGGCCGATCTCCTGAAGATGGTCGGGGACAACACGATCAGCAACACGGCCTCAAAGGACGTCCTGCCCCTGCTGGTGGATACAGGAGCAACGCCACTGGAAGCTGTCAGAAGTCTCGGTCTGGAACAGGTTTCGGACGTTTCCGCACTCGAAGGGTTTGCACGCGAGGTGATGGCCGAGAACGTCGCCCAGGTAGAGCAATTCAGGAGTGGCAAGGAAGCTGTGCTCGGATTCCTGGTGGGCCAGCTCATGAAGAAGAGCAAGGGCAAGGCGAATCCAAAGCTGGCCGGAGAGATTCTGAGAAACGCATTGAAGTCATAAATGGACTCTCGGAACCACGAACGCGCGATCCTGCCGGACTGATCCTCCGGTCGGATCGTGTCTGGCTCCCTGAATCAAGGGTGAAGGAAGAGTCCTTCAGGACTGCCGGGCAAGCCCTTCGTTACTGTCCAGCCGAAGCGATACCACCTTGGAGACCCCGCTTTCCTGCATCGTTACGCCGTACAGAACATCGGATGCCAGCATGGTCTCGCGGTTGTGCGTCACGACCAGGAACTGTGAACCTTCCTGTTCTCGAAGCAGACGAGCGAAGCGATGAACGTTGTTTTCATCGAGTGCGCTGTCCACCTCGTCGAGCAGATAGAACAGACTGGGCCGTGCCTTGAAGAGCGCGAACTGCAGAGCCGCGGCTGTAAGGACTTTCTCTCCACCCGACAGCAGTTCGAGAGGCTGGCGCCGCTTCCCTGGCAGCACGACATCGATGTCGATACCGGTGAGCTCGCCGTTTTCCAGGCGAACCAGCCGTGCTTCTCCTCCATCAAACATCTTGACGAAGTTCTCCTGGAATGCCTTCTCAATGACGACGAACGTCTCTTCGAACAATGTCGACGCACGTCGATCGAGGTCATCGATCAGCGAAAGCAGCTTCGCCCTCGACTGAGAGAGATCGTCATCCTGAGCCTTGAGATGGGCTACACGTTGTGCCAGCTCCTCACTCTCTCTGATGCTGGCCATGTTGACCGGCTCCAGATTCGTCATGTTGCGGCGCACCTGATCCAGTTCGCTCTGCATGTGGTCGAGGCTTGCCACAGGTTCGGCTTTCCCCGCCAGCTCACCGAAATCATCGCGCGCAGTGAACTGTTCCAGCTTACCTTTCCCCTCTGCCAGCAGGACCTCCAGCTCGCGAACTCTGCCTTCGAGACGCGTGCGACTCGCCTTGACCCCCTCCATTTCCGCCGCCAGTACCGCCATCTGTTCGTCCTTGTGACGCTTGTCGAGTTCCAGCTGATCAATTCCGGCCTGCAAAGCGGCCAGTCCGTTCGACTTCTCCTTGAACTGAGCATCCAGAAGACTGATGCGCTGCTCGAGTGCCACGCGCTCGGCACGGACCCGTACCAGGCCGTCCTGGGATGACTTGATCTCCGTGGCAAGGCTGGCCAGCTGGTCCTCATAGGCCAGCTTCTTCTCCAGCAATGCCTGAATACGACCCGAGACGGAGTTCCGCCGTATCTGCAGTGCCTGGACCCTGTCCTTGCCTGCAAGCAGGTCTGTCTCCGCCCTGGTGCGGGCTTTGTCTGCGACATCCTGGGCGTCACGCGCCCTGGCCAGCAGACTTCTCCGTTCCGAAAGGACCTCGCGCAGGGGTACCAGTTCGCTTTCGAGTTCCACGATACGACTCCGCGCAGCATCAAGGCGGCTCGCGCGCTCGTGTTCGACCGCAAGGCGACGCTCTTCTTCCACGACCATCGCCTGCAGCCTGCCTTGAACCTGTTTCAGATCATGCTCGGCCTGCTGGATGCCGTTCAAGGCCAGGCTCCGCTTGCCACGCACAAGTGCGACCGTCTCTGACTGGATGTTCTCTCGCTGTGAGGCTTCTGCAGCCTCTGCCTCGAGCCGCGACAGTTCGGTGGAGTCCTTGCCCGCAAACGAGCGTTCGATGGTCCCGTGCACTGCCCGCAACGCGAATGCACTATCGATGACAAAACCATCTTCGCAGTAGATCTTGTAGAAGTCCCGGCGATGATCGCGGGCGAATGCGAGACCCTGCTCGAGAGCCGGAACGACGAACAGCCGGCATAGAAGCTCACCAACAAGAGGAGGGGCATCGGCCACCGTGGTCACGGTCGCCGCCAGCGAAGAGGCAAGCACATCCCTCGCGTCTGTCGGGCTGTCGTTTGGCGCGTACAGTATCCCAATGACAGCCTTTCCGGAACGACGAACAGCTGCCGCCAATGCCTCACTGGGGTCATCGCTCAGCTCGATGGCCAACTCCTCCCGCAACAGCTGCAGCAGGAGAGGAGCGCGTTCTCCCAGATCGACCGCGTCGAGGACACGGCGAGTCGTGGACCCATTTCGTATTTGCTGCTCCAGGCTGGCAACGAACGCTGCGGCATTCTTGAGGGACTTCCGATAGGACTCTGCAGTCATCGCTCTGTCCTTGCTGTCAGCTGCAAGTACAGCCTGCTCCTGTTCAAGTATGGCCAACTCCCGGGAAGCGTCCCCGGATTGCACTCTCAGCTCCTCGAGCGTCTTCTCGAGCGCGTCTGCCTGGGTACGCATGGCATTCACCTGTTCGGCAGCAGCGTCGGGTTCGCGCTTGCCGGCAACCTGTCCGGAGACATCGACCGTCTTGCGCTTCTCGTCGAGCTCGAACTGCAGTGGGTTGAACTTGCCGAACAGCTGACGGACCTCGGTCTCCAGCTGCAGGACCTGGGCCTGCGCCTGAGCAAGGCTCTTTCGCCTTTGCTCGACACCCTGGATCACCTCGTCATAGGCGCGCTGCTCTGCGGCCAGGTCGGTGCCGGCCTGCGATTCCTCGCTCCTCAGCTGCTCGATGGACGTTCCCGTCTCGCCGGCAAGCCTCGTCGTCTGGAGCCTGCTGGCATCCCAGTCCTGCTCCTGGCGCACAAGTCTGGACTCCTCTGCAGCAAGGTACTTGGCCTTTTCGCGGACGGATACGAGTTCCTTTTCGAGCCGGTACGCGTCCTCACGCGCCTCACCGAGAGCTAATGTTCTTTCACGGAGTGATGAACTGATCTTGCGCTGCTCAGTCTGCAGGTCGTCGTGGGCTCCCTGCCGGCCGTTCAGACTGGTGATGACCTCCGCCATCTTCTCCTGTGCCTCAGCGAGCCGCGCCGTGGCACGTTCCTGCTCACGCAGCACAGACAGATACCGCGCGTGCGCAATATCCATCTCCAGATCGCGCAGGCGCGACTGATAGCCGATGTATTCGCGTGCGGCTGCTGCCTGCACACCGAGATGCGTGTAGCTGCCGTTGAGCTCGGCCAGCAAGTCCTCGACACGCGCGATGTTCACCCTGGTCTCTTCCAGTTTGACGAGTGTGTCTCTCTTCCGCTGTTTGTACTCGGCAATACCGGCGACCTCTTCGAACAGCCCTTTCCGCTCCTCAGGCTTCATCGTGAAGATACGGCTGATCTCTCCCTGCCCGATGAACGGATAGTGACGGAACCCGAGTCCTGTCGATGTCAGCAGCTCCTCGACATCCCGGAGCTGAACATCGTTTCCGTCGATGAGGAAGTCGGATTCCTTGGAACGAAAGATCCGGCGGGCCACAGAAACCCTGTCCGTGCCGGTCCCAAAGACGTCGCCCTCGTTGTTGAACACGACCTCGGCCTCGGCATAGTTGACTGGGTGGCGTGTCGCACTGCCGGCGAAGATGAGGTCCAGCATCGAACGGGCACGCAGCGTCCTGAGGTTCTGTTCACATAGTGTCCACCGCAATGCGTCGACCAGGTTGCTCTTGCCCGAACCGTTGGGGCCGACAATAGCGATAACAGGGTAGGAGAGCTCAAGGGTCGTGCTTTGCTCAAAGGTCTTGAACCCCTGGATATGAAGCGATTTCAAATACATGTCGCGCGTGTCCTCCGACTCAAGAGGGTCCAGTCCAGCGAAAGTATAGCCGCGTTCCGGGCCGTGGCAATCAGGGCCGAAGAGCCTCAGTTTAATTGACAAACAGCGGGCACACCTTATACTTTCGAGATACCGTCGTGGAGGTTTGAGCGATGACTCCAATCGAACTGGATCCGTTATACGAAGCAAAAAAGCACGAGGAAGATATCTATAGCCTGTGGCTCAGCCAGGCGGCTTTTCGTTCGCAGCCCGATCCCGACAGGACACCGTTTGTCGTCATGATGCCACCTCCCAATATCACAGGGTACCTGCACATCGGGCACGCCCTCAACATGACGCTCCAGGACATCGCCATACGCTACAAGCGCATGAAGGGGTTCGAGACTCTCTGGCTGCCGGGGATGGATCACGCCGGCATTGCCACACAGGCTGTCGTCGAGCGTCAGATAAAGGAACAGGGGTTGACAAAGGAGGGCCTTGGGCGCGAGGAGTTCGTGCGCCGAATCTGGGAGTGGAAAGAGAAGTATGGAGGCATCATCCTTTCGCAGCTCAAGAAGCTCGGCATCTCTGCCGACTGGGATCGTCTGCGTTTCACGCTTGACGAACCGTATGAGCGCGCAGTCAAGGCCGCTTTCGTCCACTACTACGAGAAAGGCCTTCTCTACAAGGGGCAACGCATCACCAGCTGGTGTCCCCATTGTCACACGGCCATCTCCGATATCGAAGTCACATACGCAAACGAGAAGGGCCATCTGTGGTACGTCCGATACCCCTTCGCGGACGGTCCGGGGTTCGTCACGATTGCCACGACCCGACCGGAGACTATCCTTGCGGACGCAGCGATCGCGGTCAATCCCGCTGACCCACGATACGCGAACATCGTCGGCAGACAGGTCATCATACCCGTTGCCAACCGGACGATCCCCGTCATCGCGGACGACGCCGTCTTGCTGGATTTCGGCACTGGGGCTCTCAAGATAACTCCCGGCCACGACCCTACGGATTTTGAGGTCGGCAAACGACACGATCTTCCAAGCATGGCTGTCGTCGGCCTCGACGGCCTCATGAACGAGAACGCCATGCACTACAGGGGCATGACGGCTGTTGAAGCCCGCCAGAAGATCGTGGCGGACATCGACGCTCTTGGACTCCTCGAGAAGGTGGACGATTACGAACACAGCGTAGGACACTGCTCTCGCTGCAACTCGACCATCGAGCCGATCGTCACGGACCAGTGGTATCTGCGTATGAAGGATCTGGCCGCCAGGGCGCTCCAGGCTGAGCGCGAAGGCAAGGTCGAGGTCCTGCCGGTCAAGTGGCGGAAAGTCTATGAGGGCTGGCTGGAGAACATCAATGACTGGTGCATTTCGCGCCAGCTGTGGTGGGGCCACCGCATCCCGGTATATCATTGCGAAGATTGTGGGGAGGTCATCATCTCGGTCGATGCCCCCAACCTCTGCCCAGGGTGCGGCGGCGGCCACATCGCACAGGAGAGCGACGTCCTGGATACGTGGTTCAGCTCTGCCTTGTGGCCGTTCGCAACACTGGGGTGGCCCGAGCGGACCGAATCTCTCAACTACTACTATCCGACGTCTCTGCTCATAACCGGCTATGACATCATCTTCTTCTGGGTTGCCCGCATGGTGATGTCGGGACTCGAATTCATGGACGACGTCCCCTTCCACACGGTCTTCATCACAGGTCTTGTCCGCGATGAACAGGGACGGAAGATGAGTAAGTCGCTCAAGAACCAGGTGGATCCGCTGGACTTGATCAGCACATATGGGACCGATGCTCTGCGATTCACCATGGCATCCCTCTCCACCTACGGCGGTCAAGACATCCTGCTCTCCGACCAGAAACTGCTGTCGTCGCGCAACTTCATCAACAAGCTGTGGAATGCGACGCGCTTCGTCGTCGCTGGCGTCGACGTCAAAGAGACGCTGGCAGAACCCCATCCTTCGGACGACCAGCTGGGACTGTTCGATAGATGGATCCTGACACGTCTGGCCGAGGCAACACGCGATGTGACGGCCAAAATGGACGTGTATGACTTCGGCGAAGCTTCCCATCAGCTCTATGAGTTCATCTGGGGCGACTTCTGCGACTGGTACATCGAACTCGCGAAGATCCCCCTCCGCGACGAGGCCAGGGCGCCTGCAACTCGATGGGTGCTGGCGTATGTGCTGGAAAACACGCT
This sequence comes from uncultured Caldisericota bacterium, assembly GCA_964426505.1. Classification (GTDB taxonomy): domain Bacteria; phylum Caldisericota; class Caldisericia; order Cryosericales; family Cryosericaceae; genus Cryosericum. Next base: position 4,374 of record CAYRQW010000044.1, on the reverse strand, counting down.
GCGCCTTCTTCATCCGTTTGTGCCGTTCGTCACTGAGACCATCACGCAGCAGCTGTACGGCGGCGACCACCTGATCATGACGGCGGCGTATCCTGAAGCCGACAGCATGGTCACCTATGACAAGGACGCGGCGCAGGCCGGTTTCCTTATCGGGTTCATCAAGGCGGTCCGGAACCTCAAGGCTGTCTTTCACCTGCCACCAACAGAGAAACAGAGCGTGGTGGCGATGGGGGCCGACGGTGACATCGCAGCAATCGCGGCAAACGCCGAGGCGGTCAAGTTCGTCGGACGGTTCGCCGACATCGGGACTCAGCTCGATTCGACCCAGCGCTACATCAAGGGCGCGTACGGGACGATGCAGGTCATGATCCTCGCGAAGGCGGATTTCGACTATGAAGGTGAGCTCAAGGTCCTCGGTGGCAGGCTGGAACTCCTGCACGCCGATACCATGAAGCTTGAGGCTCGGCTGAACAACCAGGATTTCATTGCCCGGGCACCGGCCGAAGTCGTGGACAAGGACACCCAGAAACTCGAAGACCTCAGGGCCGAAGAGCAGCTCATCAGAACCTTCCTGAAAGGACAGGGCTAGTCCTGACACAGCGTGGAGACTCGCGGACGAGCAAGAACATACGCTGAAGCACTCGATTGCGTCTTCTCTCTCTCCAAGTTCGGTTCGAAACTCGGCTTGGAGAGAATTCGCCGCATTATGGCCAGCCTGGGAAATCCGGAACGACAGCTTCGATTTGTCCATGTCGCTGGAACCAAAGGAAAGGGATCTGTTTGTGCGTTCACTGCACGTATCCTGGAAGAAGCTGGCTACACTGTCGGCCTTTACATCTCGCCCTCTCTCGTGAATGTCGGTGAACGCATTTCTGTGGACGGTGCGATGCTTTCGCCGGAAGAGTTTCTTGACGCATTCGATGTTGTCTGGAGTGCTATCGGCAGCGTCTCAGAAGATGACCCGGTCACGGTCTTCGAGGTCTTCACCTCCATGGCGATCGTGCACTTCGTCCGGAAGAAGGTGGACATCGTCGTGTGGGAGGTCGGTCTCGGAGGGCTGTATGATGCCACCAACGTCATCCCTGTGCCCGAGGTTGCCGTCATCACAAACATCGGATTGGAGCATACGGACCGGCTCGGCAACACCGTCGAAGAGATCGCGACCCAGAAAGCCGGTATCATCAAGCAGGGGGGGGTGACCATTCTCGGTCGTCAGGACTACCCCGCCGCCCAGACGACCCTTCTCGCTCAGGCTGAAGCCATGGGAAGCCAGACGCTTCTTGCCGGGAGAGACTACACGTTTTCGTCGCAGCGCTTCACCCCGGATTCTGTGACATTCGACTACTCGGGCATGATCCTTGGGCGACAGGTTTCGCTCCTCGACGTGACCATCTCTTTGCGAGGCATCCATCAGGTCCAGAATGCAGCGAGCGCCATCACCGCTGTCGTCGCATTGGCCGTGAAGGACGGGATCGACGTCTCTGAGTCGGCAATACGTCGCGCTCTGCAGGAGACGTTCTGGCCAGGACGCATGGAGCTCGTTCCCGGGACGCCGACAGTCCTTCTGGACGGTGCGCATACGCAGACAGCGGCCAAGTACCTGGTGGAATCCCTGCATGCCCACTTCCCTGGTCAGCGCTTCGCCATGCTGTTCGGCGTGCTCATGGACAAGGACATGGACGGCATCGCCGGCATGCTGGCTCCAGAAGTACACACTATCGTCCTGACACGTGTTCCCGACAATGGCCGAGCCGCCAGCCCCTGGGAACTGCAAGAGAAGTTTCTGCGCTACCATCCCCACGGCTCCATTATCGTGGAGGACGACACGGAGCAGGCATATGAGAGAGCCCGAGCACTGACGCCGGATGGCTCATGGCTGCTCGTGACAGGATCCCTGTACCTTGTGGGAGCGGTCCGCAAGCTCATGGGCCTGTACACATTCGTGCGTCCATGATATTCTTCTGCACCGGGAGGTGACACCATCACTATGTTACTGGTTGAATACTGGCAGAGCACGATCGTCCCGAATCTAAGTTCCATTCTGCTGGGCATGGCTGTCCTGGTCGCCGTCATCCTCATCTGGATCATCAGGGACACGTCGAGGAGAGGCGCCAACACCGTCACCTGGTCAGTCTTTGCCGTAGTCGGCCTCGGGTTGCTGCCGCTCATCATATATCTCCTGGTCCGCGACCCTCTCACTCTGGATGACCACATGACAGACAAGTTGAACAATGACGTTCTCAAGCTTGAGAGGAGCTATTACGCATTCCTCATGGACGAGCAGGACAGGAAGTGCCCGGTCTGTGGACATGAAGTGAAGTCGAGGTACCGATTCTGTCCCGCATGCGGCAACGAACTCCGCACTGTGTGTCCGGCATGCGGCGAACTCATGGAGACAAACTGGAAATCGTGCCCACACTGCGGGCACAGGGTCGAACAGTCTGAAGCGAAAGGAGAGCTGGTCTAGATGAGTCTGAAAACGTTCGGAGGTGGCATTCACCCGCCGGAGAACAAGGAAGGGACCAGGAATCTGCCCATCGAGCACGTCCCGACGCCAAAGTCTGTCGTTATCCACCTGACACAGGCTATCGGGGCTCAGAACCAGCCCCTTGTCAAGGTTGGGGACCGCGTTGTCAAGGGACAGATGATCGGTGACGTTCAGGCCTGCCCGGCCGCCACCATCCATGCATCGATCACCGGCATTGTTCGCAAGATCGAGCCCGCCCCGCAGAGCAACCTCAAGGATGGAATGGCCGTGTTCATCGAGGCCGATGGCACCGATGAGACTGCATACATGATCCCTCTCGACGCCTTTTCCTGTTCACGCGAGGACGCCATCAAGCGGTTGCGTGATGCCGGAATCGTCGGCATGGGCGGCGCGTCCTTCCCGACAGACGTCAAGCTGGCTCCCCCAGCCGACAAGCCTGTCGACACCATCATCGCAAACGGTTCCGAGTGTGAGCCGTACCTGAACATCGACTATCGCACCATGATCGAATCGCCTGCGGATGTCGTCGAGGGGCTAGCCATTGCCGCACACATTGTGGGCGCCAGGAAAGCGTATGTCGCCATCGAGTCAAATAAGGCGGATGCTCTGCCTGCCATCGAGCAGCAGTTTGCTGGACACAGTCATGGTGTTTCGATGGAAGCCGTTCTTGTTGCGACCAAGTACCCCGAAGGCGGCGAGAAGATGCTCATAAGAGCGGTTACCGGCCGCGAGGTTCCCTCAAAGGGTCTTCCGTTCGACGTCGGTGTCCTTTGCCAGAACGTCGGAACGCTCAAAGCAGTCAAGGAAGCGTTTGCTGACGGACAACCGCTTATCGAGCGTGGTTTCACGGTTGCAGGCGGAGCCTGCACAACACCCAAGAACCTGTACGCTCCTATCGGAACCGTGCTCGCCGACCTTGTTCCAGATGTGATCCAGATCAGCGACGATGTCCGCAAGGTGATCTTCGGCGGCCCCATGATGGGTGTTGCGGTGCCTTCCCTGCAGATTCCCGTCGCCAAGGGTACCAGCGGCATCCTCCTCTTCAATACTGCAGAGTCGAAGCAGTACGAAGAGCGTCAGTGCATCCGTTGCGGCCGTTGCGCAGATGCCTGTGCCGCACGGCTGATGCCAATGCTGCTGAATGCAGCGCTCCTGTCCGACGACCTCAATCGTGCCGATGCCATCGGGCTCATCGACTGCTTCGAGTGCGGTGCCTGCAGCTATGTGTGTCCGGCCCGCATTCCTCTCACTCAGCGGTTCAAGCTCGGCAAAGATCTTCTCCGAAACCAGCGTGCCAGGGAGGCTCGCCATGGAAAGTAAGGCGATGAAGCTCGTGCTGTCCGGTGCACCACACTTCGTGACCGGCAACGACATCCAGAAAACGATGGGCATGGTCATCATCGCTCTGCTGCCCGCCCTGGCCGGCGGAGTCTACTACTTTGGACCCCGGGCCCTGCTGGTCACAGCCGCATCCGTCATCAGTGCTGTTGCAGCTGAGTTCCTGTTCCGGAAGGCGCTTCGCCGCGAGACACACATCACCGACCTTTCGGCTGTCGTCACAGGAATGCTGCTCGCGCTCATCCTGCCAGTATCTTCGCCGTTGTGGATGGCGGTGGTCGGCTCGGCGTTCGCCATCATTGTGGTCAAGGAGCTGTTCGGCGGACTTGGCGGCAACTTCGCGAATCCCGCCCTGGCAGGCCGAGCGGTCCTGCTGATGAGCTGGCCGGCATTCATGACGCGCTGGTCTCCATCTCTGCACGCGGCTGCCGTTGACGCGACCACCACAGCGACACCACTGGGCATCCTCAAGCTCGGCGGAGCCCTCACCGACGTCATGAAGAGCGTCGGCGTCAGCGGAAAGCCGACCCTGTATCTTGAGATGTTCC
>CAYRQW010000043.1:0-12636 GCA_964426505.1 uncultured Caldisericota bacterium | reverse complement strand
GTTGATGCCCAGGACCAGCACAACAAGGCCGGCCAGAGAGACGACAAGGCCGGCGACCCGTCGCCACGCCAGTCGCTCGCGGAGCAAGAGAGCTGACAGGACGCCCGTGAGGATGGGTGCAAATCCGGCTGTCAGCGCTGCTACACTGGCGGTCACACGTGTTTCGGCTGCGTTGAGGGCAAGATGGTAGCCTGCGACCATGAGAAAGCTGACCACCAGGAGGCGTGGCCAATCGCCCGGCTCAAGCTTGCGCAGCCGGTACAGGCCGGGAAAGAGAAACAGGAACGGCCACACGAGGGCAAACCGGAGGATTGCCAGGTTGGCCGGCGTCAGCGAGCGTGTAGCGATGCGCACGAACGTGAAAGCATTCGCCCAGACCAGGAATAGTCCGACCAGGCTGAGATTGACCAGCGTTGCCTTTCGGTCGCGCATCAGGCCGTTTCCGGTTCCCAGAGAGCTTTGACTCGGCGCAGCGGTGCCATCACCACGATCGAGATGATGATGCTGGGGACCATGTACAGAGCGTTGTAGGCAAGTGAGTATGGCAGCGGGGACATGTCCCAATCCTTGGCGTAGACCGCGAAGAATACCAGGCCTGATGCAACATGACACGCGTACCGCGCAAGGCCGCCTGTCACAATTCCCATCCACCAGTTGTGACCCCTTCTGAATACAGGCAGACCCGCCAGGCCGAGGAGGAGACCCGGCAGTGGGTAGTCGAGGATGATCTGCACCGGATGCACGAACCACCAGTCGGTGGCCATAGTGACCAGGCCGAGCGCAAGTCCTGTGAGCAATCCGTCGCGCAGCCCCCGCTTGAGAGCTATGTAGAAGACGGGAATTGCGCCAAGCGCGACGGTTCCCCCCATAGGCATGTGTGGCAGGAGCTTCGACACATACGAAAGCGCCGCTCCAAGGGCGACCGCCAGTCCAACTTCGGCGATTTCCTTGACAGTAATCGTCTTGTTCGCGACACGTTCCATTGGTACCTCCGGAATCCACAGATAGATCTCGGGGCGTCGCGACACTGCTCCGTCTCCCTACGCTGGCATGACCCAGATCAGGTTCAACGAGTTGAGCCGTGTGACTCTCTCAGCCCTTGCGGGCACCCCACTAGAGCATAGTGTGTGATGAACCCGAGTCAACGACACGGTGCCGGGCAAGGACTGGTTGAACGGTTGGAGCCTCGTACTACAGGTCGTGGGGCCGACTTTACTTGTACAGTGTTGTTGGTACAATGACGAATGAACCAGGGAACGGTACAGTGCCGGGGGTAATGGTCGTGTCGCAGAGGAAGGAAGATGCCCGGCGCACAGAGTGAGGGAAAAAGCGCTTCAGAACGTCAGTCCTGCCATGGGAGGCTAGAGAGTATGAAGTTCCTGAGAGTCTCACTGATTGTACTGCTTGCTATTGCGTTTGTCACAGGTTCGACCGGCTGTAAGACGACGGTGACCCCGCCTCCTGAAACCGAGAAGCTCAAAGTCGCCTTTATCTACCCTGGACCCCACAACGATGGTGGATACTCACAGGCACATGAGGACGGCCGTCTCTACCTGCAGCAGAATGACCCGAACGTCGAGACCACCTACTCAGAGAGCGTGCCCGAAGGCTCCCAGGCAGAAAAGGTCTTCCGCGACTATGCGAGCGCCGGGTACAAGCTCATCTTCGGCACCAGCTTCGGCTTCATGGATCCCATGGTGAACACGGCCAAGGACAATCCCACCGCCACGTTCATGCACGCCTCAGGATACAAGCGTGCCGACAACCTGGGGACATACTTTGGTCGTATGGAGCAGCCCGACTACCTGTCTGGTCTCGTCGCGGGCAAGATGACCAAGACCAACAAGATCGGTTTCGTTCTTCCGTTCTCCATCCCAGAGTGCATCCGTGAGGTCAACTCCTTCACTGTGGGTCTTCGTGAGGTCAACCCCAAGGCTACAGTCACGGTCGTCTACACCAACTCGTGGTTCGACCCGGCCAAGGAAGGCGATTCCGCGAAATCCCTGCTCAACCAGGGTTGCGACATCATCGTGTCTGGCGTCGACTCCCCAGCACCTCTCGATGAGGCGTTCAAGGCTGGCAAATACGGCATCGGCTACGACATGGACATGGCCGCCGGCATGAAGACGGCAGAGGAAGCCAAGTCCGTTCTTACGTCCCGTATCTGGCACTGGGGTCCCTACTATCTCCAGGTTGCCAAGGCTGTCGAGGACGGAACGTGGACGAGCGGCGACTACTGGGGAGGCATGGCTGACGGCATCGTCGACCTCGCCCCCATCAGCTCGGCTGTCCCTCAGGACGTCATCGACTACGTGAACACTCGCAAGCAGCTCATCCTGGACGGCAAATACACTCCATTTGACGGCCCCATGGTCAACCAGAAGGGTGAGACCGTGGTTCCAGCCGGCACAACCATGTCCGACGCTGACCAGTTGAACCTGCAGTGGTTCGTGCAGGGCGTCATCGGCGACATCCCAAAAAGCGGTTCATAGAGAACAACAGCGGCTCCCCGGCGTGATGCCGGGGAGCCTTTCTTCTTCTCTGGAGGAAAAGATGGATGGCCAGGAAGAACTGATGCTCGTCATGAGCAATATCACCAAGCGCTTTCCAGGCATCGTGGCCAACGACCATGTGGACTTCGCGCTGCGAAAGGGCGAGATCCACACGCTTCTGGGTGAGAATGGTGCCGGAAAGTCAACGCTCATGAACGTTCTCGATGGAATCTACTATCCCGACGAGGGTGAGATCACGATCGAGGGCAATCGTGTGGACCTGCGTTCGCCGCTCGACTCCATGAAGCATGGTATCGGGATGATCCATCAGCATTTCATGCTGGTCGACTCTCTCTCCGTCATCGAGAATGTCATCCTGGGGCTGGAATCCCAGGGGTTCTACATAGACAAGAAGTCCGTGGCGGGCCGGATTGACGCCATAGCCGCGAAGTACAGCTTTCGTGTCGACCCCTATGCGAAGATATGGCAGCTGTCGGTGGGTGAACAGCAGCGTGTCGAGATCATCAAGGCCCTGTTCAAGGGCGCTCGCATCCTGATCCTGGATGAGCCGACTGCCGTCCTCACGCCACAGGAATCCGAGGAGCTGTTCGGCATCCTCCGGGAGATGAAGTCCGAGGGCAAGTCCATCATCTTCATCAGCCACAAGCTCAACGAGGTCATGTCGGTCTCCGACCGCATCACGGTGCTGAGAAAAGGGCGACTCGTGGGTACTGTCGATACGGCATCCATCAATGAGCGCGAGCTGGCAAAAATGATGATCGGGCGCGACGTCCTGTTCCGCCTGGAGCGCAAAGGCATCAGACAAGGTCGCGAGGTCCTCGAGGTCGAAGACGCTCAGGCCTACAACGACCGTGGCATCATGGCCCTCAACAGATTGAGCATCACAGTGCACAGCGGCGAGATCATGGGTGTCGCCGGTGTCGCCGGCAATGGTCAGGTCGAGCTCGCGGAATGCATCACAGGATTGCGCCATCTCGTCAGCGGACGCGTCACTGTCGAGGACGTGGATGTGACCAACGCGGCTCCGTGCACGCTGGCGTCAGCCGGGGTGAACTACATACCTGCCGATCGACTGGGCGTGGGCCTCGTGCCCAATCTCTCGACGGTCGAGAATGCCGTACTGCGGAAGTACAAGCAGGAGCCGATGTGCAGGGGGGCGTTCATCGACTATGGAGCTGCCTGCACGTATGCTGATGGGCTCATCGAGAAGTTCGACATCGCTGTGCCTCTCAGGAATGCGCCCGTCAAAGTCCTTTCGGGCGGGAACATGCAGAAACTGCTGCTCGCGCGCGAGATCGAGGAGAACCCGAGGCTCCTGATCGCAGAGCATCCGACCCGCGGTCTCGATGTGGGAGCCACCGAGTTCGTCCGCAAGACGCTTCTGGAACAGCGCGACAACGGCGTGGCCGTGCTGCTCGTCAGCGAAGACCTGGACGAGATTCTCATGGTTGCAGACCGCGTAGCAGTCATGTACGAGGGGCGCATCGTCGGCATCGTCGACGCCCACGACGCGGATATTGCGCAGATCGGCCTGATGATGGCGGGCGCCATTGGCGCCAGAGCCTGAGCGAAAGAGGGGTCCAGAATGGTGCGATTCGAGAAGCGTGACAAGACGCCAATAGGGCTTCGCGTTCTGGTGCCCGTCTGCTCGGTCCTGCTCGGCCTCCTCGTGGGGTCTGTCGTCATGCTGTTTGCCCGTGTCAACCCGATGAGGGTCTATGGAGCCATCGTCAAGGGAGCGTTCGGGTCAGCATACACCTTCTCGGAGACCCTGGTCATCGCGGTCCCCCTTATTCTCATCTCCACCGGGCTTTGCCTGGTCTACCGCATGAAGTTCTTCAACATCGGGGCAAAGGGTCAGTACATCATCGGGGCCATCTGTGGTTCCTACCTGGCGTTGTTCGGCCCGGCGACGATGTCACGGCCGGTGCTGCTGACGCTGATGATGCTGCTCGGTACCATTGGCGGGGCGCTGTGGGCAGTCATTCCCGCACTTCTCAAGGTGTACTGGAATGTCAACGAAGTCATCGCGACACTCCTGCTCAACTATATCGCCTCCTATATTCTATGGTTCTTCATGTACGGCACATGGGGCACCCGCGGGTTTCCACTTTCCAAGAACTTTGCCCTCAACGCCCAGCTTCCGCGGATCCTCGCGGCTCCCTCGCGGCTCCACGTAGGGCTCTTTTTTGGACTGGCCGCCGCCGTGATTGTCTGGATAATCATCCGGAAGACGCGTTTCGGGTATGAGGCCAGAGTCCTGGGCGAGAACGAGCGCGCAGCAAGGTACGCCGGCATCAGCGTGTTCAAGACGGTCATCATTGCCGCGGTCATCTCGGGGGGACTAGCCGGCCTGGCCGGCATTTCCCATACGTCGGCCGTGCTGCGCATTCTGCAGCTCGAGATCAATTCGGACTATGGGTACACGGCCATCATTGCGGCATGGCTGGCGGGACTTGACCCCCTGGTCGCCGTCGGGGTTTCCGTACTCCTGGCAGCTCTCGAGGCAGGCGGCTATCAGATACAGATCGTCATGCGGGTCCCCTTTGGCATCGTCGGCGTGATCGAGAGCTCGATCCTCTTCTGCCTGCTGGCAGGAGAGATCGTCACACATTACCGTGTGACCCTGGCAAGGAGGCTGAGTGCACCTCCTGCCCTGAGCGAGATGGATCGGAGGACCTCATGAACCCTACCTTTGGCAGCATCCTGATCAAGGTTCTCGCGGGGGCCATCCAGTCCGGGACGATTCTCCTTCTTCCCACGCTGGGCGAAGTTCTGACGGAGCGCAGCGGTGTGCTCAACCTCGGGCTCGAGGGACTGATGCTGATTGGAGCATTCTTTGGATTCCTTGGAGCCATGAAGACTGGCAATCCATATGTCGGTCTGTTGATCGGCATGGCGGCAGCAGCGGCAGCAGCGGCGATCCACGCCTTCATCTGCGTGACTCTCCGTGGCAACCAGACAGTCACCGGCCTCGCGCTCGCGATCTTCGGGACAGGTCTCACCAGTTTCTATGGTGACAGCTGGGTGTCTCAGCGTCTCACGACGCCCATCAAGCCCATAGCCATTCCTGGGCTCTCCAAGCTTCCTGTTGTCGGGCCGATTCTCTTCAGCCAGGACCTGGTCGTCTATGCCGGGTACATCCTGGTCGCTCTGTTCTGGTTCCTGCTGTTCAAGACAAAGGTCGGCGTCAACCTGAGGGCCGTGGGCGAAAACGCCAAGGCTGCGGACGCCATGGGCGTTAACGTGGCGGGTACGCGCTACTTCTGGACGATCCTCGGAGGAGCTCTCGCAGGTGCGGGAGGAGCGTACATCACGTGTTGCATCCATCCATACTGGCTCAATGGCATCACCTCGGGCAAAGGCTGGATTGCCGTGGCGCTCGTGGTCTTTGCGATGTGGAACCCTTTCAACGCTCTCATCGGAGCGTTTCTGTTCGGCAGCATCGAAGCCATGCAGCTTCAGCTCCAGGCGGGAGGCACCTATATCAACAGCGCTCTTCTGTCGATGCTGCCTTACGTGACGACCTTCGCCGTCATAATTGTGGCAACACTTGTTGTCCGCATGCGTCATGTCGGAACACCCAAAGAACTGGGCACCCCGTATGCACGCGAAGAGAAGTAGGCGTCGCCTCCGAATCCGAGGTAGCAAGACCCCTACGAACGAACCGGTGGCCAGGGCGGCTGCCGGTTCTGGTTTGTGCGGGACGTCCGTCAGGATACTGCCAGTGAGAACAGGAAGCTGAAGGGTTTGTTGTTCACGGTGAGCGTGACTGAGATCATGGACACACCGGAAGCCCCGAATGTGACAGGAACGGTGAACTGACTGGCGGAAGTCGTGCCCTGACCGATGACATCGCTGTCGACGGAGACCTCGTAGGTGTATGAGCCCTGGGTGCCGCGTGTCACGAACATGAGCGTGAGCGGCGTCCGGGAGGGCAACGGCGCTGGGTGGTCCAACTGCAGAGAGCATCGGACGCGCGGTTCTCTCCAGGTCGAGAGAGATGGGACGAACAGCAGCGCTGACAGGACGCCGGCGGCAATCACGAGGACTGCCGCCACTACGATGATGGAAGTTCGAGAACGTGCCAAGAGCACACTCCGCCGCTATTTGAGCAGGACGGCTGTCAGGAGGCGGATGCAGGCTTCGACGTCGCCGAGGTCGACCATCTCGCTGGCACTGTGGACGTAGCGGTCGGGGATGCTGATGACGCCTGTGGGAACGCCGTTTGCATTGGTCTGGATAGCAGCAGCGTCGGTCGTGCCACCCTGGAGAACCTCGAGCTGGAACGGGATGTCATGCTTCTTCGCCGTCTCGATGAGGAGGTCGCGAACAGCAGGTGTAGCGACCATCCCTGCATCTTTGACCTTGATGGCGGGTCCCTTGCCCAGGCCGATGTCCAGGACATAGCTCTCGGGCGTATCGCCCCATGCGGTGACGTCCAGTGCGATCGCGAGGTCCGGCTGGACACTCCACGCGCCGACCTTGGCGCCCTTGATGCCGATCTCTTCCTGCACGCTGAACATGGCGTATGTTTCGTAGTTCAGCTCCTTGTCCGCTGTCGCCTTCAGGGCTTCGATGAGGACATAGCAGCCGATACGGTCGTCGAGTGCCGCAGAGGTGACGCGATTCCCCACCTGCACACAGTCGCCTGCGTAGACCGCAAAATCGCCGACGGCGACATGCAGGAGGGCATCCTCCTTCGATAGCGCGCCGATGTCCAGGAACAGCTTGTCGAGGGTCAGGTTCTCGAGTGTCTTGCGTTCCTTGCTTTCGACGGCCGCAACACCGACGGTTCGGTTCGCGAAGACAAAACGGTGCCCCAGGACCTTGTACGGGTCGAGCCCTCCGACTGCGCCAAAACGAAGAAACCCGTTCTTGTCCACGTGCGTGACGATGATGCCGATCTGGTCCATGTGGGCCGATAGCAGCAGTTTTGGCTTTCCCGGGGCAGAGATGTGGTAGATCAGGTTGCCAAGCGTGTCTACGCTGCAGTCCATATGAAGCGGATCGAGTTCGCTCGCGATGACGCCTCGAATACCCTCTTCATAGCTTGTAGGACCCCAGGCTTGTGTCAGCGTGCGGATGAGTTCATTCATTTATGCCTCCGTGGTGGCAAGTTGTGACAGGAATTTCGAGAGAAGCGACAGGGTGTTCTCGTAGTCACAGGTCTTGATGAGTGATACAGGAGAGTGGATGTATCGCGTGGGGACTGCGACTGCCAGTGCCCGGACACCTGCCTTCGTGAGCTGTATGCTGCGAGCGTCCGTGCCGCCCGCCGGCATGCGCTTGAACTGCCAGGGGAGTCCATTCGCTTCTGCAACCCCGATCAGACGGTTGCGGAGCTGGTGATCCGTGATCATGCCGCCGTCCTTGATCGTGAGGACGGGCCCCGCACCCAGGGTCGAGACCTCCTGGTAGTCCTTGACTTCGCCTATGTCGGCTGCGATCGTGCCCTCCACCGTGATGCTTATGTCAGGCGGATAGCGCCAGGCGCCGACCATGGCGCCTTTTGTCCCCACTTCTTCCTGTGCTGAGAACATTCCGATCACCGAGAACGGCCAGTCTACCTTGAGCAGCTCGGCAACGATTGCACAGCCGACGCGGTCATCAAATGCCTTGCCAACCAGATATCCGTCGCCGAATGTCCCGAACTGCGTGTCGAACGTGATCTGGTCGCCCATGGCGACTTTGCCCGCCAGCTCCTTGTCGGACTTTGCGCCGACGTCAACAACGATGTCCTCCACCTTGATGACAGTGGTTGTGGTCTCTTCACGGGTGGAGAGATGTACGGCCTTGATGGCAGTCACGCCTGGCAGGCGGTCCTCGCCAACCAGCACCTTCTTGCCCAGCAACAGCCGGTCATCGATGCCACCAGCTTTGCCGATGTGCACGTACCCTTCCTTGGTGATCCGGGTCACGTAGAGGCCCACCTCGTCCATGTGTGCGTTCAGCATGACAATGGGTCCTGGCTTGCCTGCGTCCTTGACTGCGAACAGGTTCTTGATGGAGTCGCGCTCGAACTGGTCGACGTGGCCCTCAAGTTCGCTTCTGAGGATCACAGCGACCTGGTCCTCGTGTCCCGAGATGCCTCGCGCCTCGGTGAGCTTCTTCAGCAGCTCAATGCTTGTCTGTTCCATACAACTCTCCTATGAACACATTGTCAAAGCCTTTCGCGACCTCGGCAATGAGCCTGGCGGTCCTGTCGACATCGACCTGGTCCGCAGTCTCGACTGGCGAGTGCATGTAGCGGAGTGGAATGCTCAGAACACCGGCGGCGATACCGGAGCCGACCAGCTGCAGCTCGTCTGCGTCAGTCCCGGAATATGACATGCAGGGTTCTTCACTGGTGGGGATCTCGACTCTCTTGGCACTTCTCCGAATGAGCTCGAGGACGTGATCATTGACGACGGGCCCGACAGCAACGCCGGGGCCGCCACCCAGCGGGATGGTCTTGTGTTCGGGAACGCCGTCGGTGTCGCCATGCGTGACATCGACGGCGATAGCGACGTCTGGATGTGCGAAATAGCCGCTTGTCCAGGCCCCGTTACCGGTGACTTCCTCCTGGACGGTGAACGCCATCACGACATCATATGGCAATGTCCTGTCCTTCAGGAGTTCGAGGGCTGTCACCAGGGCCACGCCGCAGAGGCGGTCGTCCTGAGTCTTTCCCGCGAAGCGCTCGTTCAGGAGCTTGCTGATGCCCGCCGTGAACGTGACTGTGGAGCCGATCGGTACCATTGCGACGACCTGTTCCCGTGGAAGGCCGATGTCGATCCAGAGTTCATCGGAAGCAATTGGCGTGTCCATTTCATGGTGCGACATCACGTGGACCGGCTTAAGTCCGATGATGCCGGGCAGAGGCTGTCTGCCGTGGACGATGACCTGCAGTCCCGGCCAGACGCGCTCGTCGATCGAGCGACAGTGGATCCCGAGAAAGCCCTTGTCGTTGACCTTTGTGACCCACGCGCCTACCTCGTCGAGGTGTGCGGCGAAGAGGATGGCGTGGTCGCTGGACCGGCCCCTGCGTATGGCGATAAGATTGCCCAGGGGAGTGTCGTGAATCTCATCGGCGATACCGCCCATTGCATTGCGCAGGATGTCATGGAGACGGCGTTCATCTCCTGAAACCGCATAGGCACTTGTCAACTGCTCTACAAGCTTGTGCATGTTTGTCTCCTTTCCAGTGACCAGACCAGTGTACGGCAAACAGGCAGAACGTCAAAGCAGGGTTCGCTGTGGGGCTTGACCGCGCCGGTTGCCAGACGGGAGTGAACGTGGCAAAGGCGGACCGGGCGGTTGGGACATGGGATATTGGACACGGGAGAGAAGAAGAAGCCACGAAAGCCGTTCGCGTAGTTGCCGCAGTCCCGACGACCGAAGGGAGTCAGGATCCTGTAACGACGAAGCGGCGCATACGCGCCGCTTCTCCTTTTTCTATGCCAGAGAATACTACTTCTTGGCGATGGCGTCCTTCAGAGCCTTGCCGGGCTTGAAGAAGGGGGCCTTCTTTTTCGGAATGGTGATAGCCTTGAGGGTCTTGGGGTTGACGCCCTTGCGAGCCTTGCGCTCCTTGACGCCGAACGTGCCGAACCCAACGAGTGCGACCTTGTCGTTCTTCTTCATGGCTTCCTTGACGGCATCCATGAACGCATTGACCATGACCTCGGACTCTTTCTTGGTCATCTTCGTCATCTCGGCGATTCTGGCTACAAGTTCTCCTTTGTTCATGCGATCTCCTTTCCTGCATATTTGTCGCGCTTTTCCCCGCGGCTGGGAAGGTACACGCGTAGTATAGCACATTTCTGCAAAAACGGGTAGCGTTATAGTCGCTTACGATGGGAGATGACAGCGATAGTAGCCATGGATGGGGCATCACCGCCTGGTGACAGGCAGTCCTGGAGCGCTGTTGAGCGATTAGGCACGAAACTTGCCCCTCATGCGGGATGGGCTGGAGTGGCCGACGAATTTGTCAAGATTGACCAAGGAAAGTGAAGAGAGCAACTCGTCAGACACCCTGAAAGTGGTCGTCCTGGGTCGGTTCAGATATCTCTTCAGGGTATTTGTGCTTGATGACGGAGCAGCAATGTGGGTGATGTTGCCTCTCATGCGAACTCCAGCCTTGCGAACCTTCCCAATAGCTCTTGCCGGCGTGCTGACAATCGGAGCAGAATCCTGCCATGGCAAGCAAGCGCTTGTGTGTATACTATGCGTGAGAACATGTCCACATCGTAGCAGGAGGCAAGTATGGCGATAGAGGAGAAGCTTGCAGAGCTGGGACTTGCATTGCCGGAGGTGGCACTGCCCGTTGGCAGTTACGTGCCCGTGAAGATCGTCGGGAACCTCGCCTTCGTGTCGGGAATGCTGCCGACCGAGGACGGTCGCGTCAAGCAGACAGGTCGTGTTGGTGAGAGCATCACAACCGAGGAAGCATATGTCCTGGCACGCATCTGTGCCATCAACGGCCTTGCTGCCCTGAAGATGGCCATTGGTACGCTGGATCGCGTCAAGGGCATCGCGATGGTGCAGGGATTCGTGCAGGGAGGTCCGTCGTATGCGGAAGTGCCCAAGGTGATCAATGGGGCTTCTGATCTGCTGGTCGCGCTCTTTGGTGACGCGGGACGCCACGCGCGTTTTGCCGTCGGGGTTGCAATGCTTCCTATGAATGCTCCCGTCGAGGTAGCGTTTGTTGCCGAGATCGTGCCCTGAAAAGCGGCTGAATCGGGGTCTTCGTCGATGCATTGCACGGTATCACCGCTGTTGAGCCTGTTCAGGGGGTAGCCGCAATGACCAGTGAGGTACGAGTCATCATGAAGGTCAATGGAACAGAGTATCACGTCACGACACAGACCAGCAGGACGCTTGCAGAGGTTCTTCGGGAGGACCTGGGGCTTCTCGGCACCAAGATCGGATGCAACAAGGGCGAGTGTGGTGCATGCACAGTGATCATGAACGGCCGACCAGTGACCAGCTGCCTTGTACTGGCAGTACAGGCCGAAGGTGCAAGCATCACGACGATCGAGGGTCTGATGGAGGATGGCAGGCCTTCGCCGCTGGAGCAGGCGTTCATCGAGGAGGGAGCCGTTCAGTGTGGTTTCTGTACGCCGGGGATGGTCATGTCCGCCGAGGCCCTGCTTGCCGTGAATCCCCACCCATCGGTAACACAGATAGAGAGTGCTCTCGAAGGGAATCTTTGCCGCTGCACGGGCTACAAGAAGATCGTTGCCGCGGTGCAGAAAGCAAGTGAGAGCCGCGAATGACTGCAGCGGTCGTTCTGGCGGCAGGGCATGCCGACAGGATGGGTTCAAACAAACTGACTCTGTCGCTTGGCTCTGGAACGGTTGTCGGGCGCGTCATCGAGACTGCGCTTGCAGCCTGTGACAACGTAGTCGTCGTCATTGCCCTGCACGATCAGGTGACGAGGACCGCCATCGAACAGGCCACCAGATCCCTGCGCGCTGATGGGCGAGTCAAGGTTGCTGAAGGGGTCGCCTACGATCCAGGCATGTTCATCTCAGTTCAGGCCGGGCTCCGGCGGGTCATTGGGGCGGAAGCGGTGCTCATCTTTCCGGGCGACATCCCTCTCATTCTGCCACAGACAGCGATTGCTGTGAGAGATGCAGTCCTGGCCGAACAGGGCGACGTGGCCGTGCCTCTCTGTGCTGGACATAGAGGTCATCCTGTTGCCGTCAGCGCGAAATGCATGCCAGAACTGCTTGCCATGTCCGAGCGTTCCACATTGCGGCAGTTCATGACCGTGCATGCTTCCACGATGCAGCTGGTCCCGGTCGATGACCAGGGCATGCTGCTCGACATGGATACGCCTGCAGAGTACGATCGCGTCGTGGAGCATCTCAGATCTGAAGATACATCCTCCAGGGGGGTCTGATGGATTCAATCTATCAAAGTGTCGCCAGGCTCGAACAGGAAGGGCGTGAGTTTGCTGTCTGCACCGTCATCGACGTCCAGGGGTCCTCGCCGGGGCACACCAGTTTCAAGATGGTAGTCCTTCCCGACGGCACTCAGCAGGGGACCGTGGGGGGTGGCAAGCTTGAACTTGCTGTTCTGGAGGCTGCCCGCAGTGCCATCGTCGAAAGCAAGTCACGTGTTGTCGACTTTGACC
>CAYRQW010000042.1:1317-12681 GCA_964426505.1 uncultured Caldisericota bacterium | reverse complement strand
GTCCAAGAAGACTCAGAAGAAGCTGCAAGAGCTGCGAGAGAAGGTTAAGGACCTTGCGTTCTGTGACGAGGGAGACTTGGAGTTTGCAGCCAAGTTGAACCGAGACGACTACGTGTTGTTCCTCCGAAAGCGCTTCAAGAAGCTTGAGACCACGTTCTTGGATCTATACGAGGTGGAATCAGAGGCAGATAACCCCGATTAGTGGGAATGCTCTGTGGTTCGGTGCCACCAGCAGACAGACTAAGCTCCAATGCATGTCCGATGGCAAGGGGTTGCCTGTTGTGCTCACAGAAATGCACTGTTCCATTCGCCAATCCGGCGCAGGAGCAGGAAGGTGCACTGTGACCGCTCTCTAGAAGATCGACACTACGGGTTGACGGTCAGCTGGACTGAGTGCGTACGTATCGCAGGCGTGTTGGGAGATCCGATGCGGAGGTAGCCGAAGTACAGGGTGACCTTTCCGGGAGCGAGGGCACGGAAGGTCCAGACTTCGGTGTTCGCCACTGCCTCCTTCGCGTCAGGGTA
This sequence comes from uncultured Caldisericota bacterium, assembly GCA_964426505.1. Classification (GTDB taxonomy): domain Bacteria; phylum Caldisericota; class Caldisericia; order Cryosericales; family Cryosericaceae; genus Cryosericum. The sequence goes on along the minus strand of CAYRQW010000042.1, from coordinate 12,156 downwards.
ATCGATGAGCTGTACCTTCGTTTGATCGGTGGCCAGCAGATCCCACCGGAAAGCTGGATCGGCACTGCTGTCGAGCGTCACCGTGAAGGCTTCGCCGACGCGCGCCTCAAGCCCGGGAACCGACTTGAAAGAGTTTTTGACCAGCGGGATGATGACGATAAGGACGACGACGATCAGTGCCAGCGTAATGACCTGTTTCACGGCAGTTGTCTTGTTCATAGCGGACAGTATACACAGATAGCGCCAGGAGTCACGACTGTCCAGGGCTGAAGGACGCGTCAGGGTAATGCGACCGCGCCCCGCGGCTCAGACTGCTGCTGCGGGGCGCGGGTCGAACTGGTTGCTTGTTCTACTTGACGGTGATCGTGATGGTCCTTGTCTGGGTGGGAGGAACGCTTTCCCAGGGACGGGCGTAGGTAAGCGTGATGGTGGTCGTCCCTGTACCGACGGCCTTGAACGTGAAGGTATCGGTACCGCCTCCTCCGACGACCTCAGGATCGCGGGCTTCTGCCACATAGACATTGTCCACGTATGCGACCACGCTGGCATCCTTGATCGTCTGACTCCAGGTGTACCCGGTGGTGGCATTCGCGTCCAGTGCGACGGTGAATGTCTTTCCGACGGTCGTTTCGAACGTATCCCCGGCCACCTTGGCTCCTCCGAATGCACGAGTCAGTACCAGGGTGACGGTCACGGCGGCAACCGCCACCACAACCACGATAACAGCCAGCATTCTCCTCTTCATGATCTCATCTCCTTGAGTCGGTCGGGGTCACCGATCGTCACTCCTAGGACGTAGGGGGGGCCATCACGGTTCCCCTGGACTAGCCTCGTCGAGTGTGGACGGTTGTCCTGCACCAGATATCCTGATACAATCGAGGTGGAGGTGTTCCATGGCGATAGACGAACTTCACGGCAAGCAGGCACGGCTGGTCGACCTGGTTGTGGTCCAGCCCGGAGCGGTTGTCAGTAAGACTCTGATCGAACGTCCAACGGGGACCGTGACGCTGTTCGCGTTTGACAAGGGGCAGAAACTGAGCGAGCATACTGCTCCATTCGATGCGCTGGTGACGGTCCTGCAGGGGAGCGTCGACATAATTCTGGACGGCGTGCACCACACTCTGGCAGAAGGCGACGCCATTGTCATGCCGGCTGGCGTTGTTCATGCTGTCAATGCGCTGGAACCCTGTGTGTGGCTCCTCACCATGATACGCTCATGACGAGCTGACATGTCGACCGACGACTCGCACGCCAGGAGCCGGATGACGAAGGCTGTGCGAAAACCCAGTACCAGGGCCAGGGCTATTCCCAAGACTATCGCTCCAGCAACAACACCGAAGGTGTCAGCTGGAAGCTCTGTGACCTCCCCGGCTCATGTCCGGGTCCTGTGGTATGACCAGGATCACTTCGAGGAGAAAGAGTCGGGCGATGTCGCCATCTGTGCGGCGTACTCGGGTCGGGCCGGAACCACCTGGATCGACGTCACCGGTGTTGGCGACTCGGCGGTCCTGCAGGATCTTGGACGGATCTACCATCTGCACCCTCTCGCGCTCGAGGATGTCCAGAACCTGCGAGAGCGACCAAAGGTGGAGACGTACGAGGGTCAGAAGTTCGTGGTATTCCGGCTTGTTCGCCTCGGTGATGCGGTTACTATGGAGCAGATCTCAGCCTTCCTCGTGGGGTCCACGCTCATCACCCTGCAGGAGGATCCCGTCGATCCGTGGGAATCAGTGCGCATGTCCATTCGGGAAGGGGTGGGTCGGGTGCGGTCCGAGGGTGCCGACTACCTGCTCTACTCACTGGTCGACGTAGCGATCGACGCAGTATTCCCCATCATCGAGCAGCTGGGAGATCAACTTGAGGATCTTGAGACAGCAGTCATCGACCAACCGACGCCTGAGACGCTGGAGTCCATCTTCACTCTGAAGAAGGAGCTGCTCATGCTGCGGAAGACAGTGTGGCCGGAGCGTGAGGTCGTCCTTGGACTGCAGCAGGATCTGTCGGGACTGATCAAGGACGAAACCAAGCTGTACCTGCGGGACGCGTACGACCACTCGATCCAGCTGATGGACATGCTGGAGACCTACCGCGACCTTGCATCGAACATGGTCGAGGCCTATCTCTCGTCTCTCAGCAACAGGATGAACGACATCATGAAAACGCTTACGATCATTTCTACCATCTTCGTTCCCCTCACGTTCATCGTCGGCCTGTACGGCATGAACTTCCGCAACTTTCCCGAGATCGAGTGGAAGTATGGCTACCCGTTCGTATGGGCGCTCATGGCCGTCGTGGTCGTCTTCATCCTCAGGTACTACAGGCGCAAACACTGGCTGTGACTTCATCGTTCGGTTCGCCCGGGGCTTGCAGCCTGTGCATTTTCTCACAATGGTGTAGAATGCCTTTGTGACACAGACGGCCGCAAGGCCAGCATCGATGGAGGTGTGTGCATGGACGAAAACATCGTCAGATTCTTGGAGGAACGGCTCGGCGGGGAGCAGTACGCGAAGCTCAGCAAGATCTCAAGCGTGAAACTGTACGAATTCATTGCCCACTTCATCAAGTTGCTCGATCCAGCGAGTGTCTTCGTCTGTGATGACTCAGCCAGAGATCTCTCCTACATCAGCGAGAAAGCCATCCGCGACGGCGAGGAACAGCGCCTGGCGATGAGTGGCCACACGATCCACTTTGACTCGCCCCTTGACCAGGGCCGCGACAAAGAGCACACCAACATCCTGGTGGATCCGGGTGAGGAGATGGGTCCCAGGATCTCCACCCGCGACCGCACCGAGGGCCTCAAGGACATTGGCGAGGTGATGACAGGTATCATGCGCGGCCGCCAGATGCTCATCGTCTTCGCCACACTGGGACCGAACGGTTCAGAGTTCGCCATCCCCGCGGTTCAACTCACCGACAGCCCTTACGTTGCGCATTCGGAGAAGCTGCTGTATCGACCTGGCTACGATGAGTTCATTCGCCAGGGAGAGCAGGCACGCTTCTTCAAGTTCGTTCATTCCGAAGGCGAGCTGACAGAGAACAGGACGACGAAGAACATCGACAAACGCCGCATCTTCATCGACCTCAAGGATGACATCGTCTACAGTGCCAATACGCAGTATGCGGGCAACACGCTGGGCATGAAGAAGATGGCCATGCGCCTCGCCATCCATCGCGGGTCGCAGGAGGGCTGGCTGTGCGAACACATGCTCGTCATGGGCATCCACGGTCCTCATGACCGTGTCACCTACTTCACGGGTGCATTCCCTTCGATGTGCGGCAAGACGTCGACCGCCATGCTGGACGGTGAGAGCATCGTCGGCGACGACATTGCCTATCTCCGCAAGATCGACGGTGTCGTGCGGGCAGTCAACTGCGAACACGGCATGTTTGGCATCATCCTGGGCGTCAACAGCAAGGATGATCCCATTCAGTGGAAGGCCCTGCATGCGTCCGGACATCAGGTGATCTTCAGCAACGTCCTGAGGACGGATGACGGTGGCGTCTATTGGGAAGGCAAGGATGCAACGGTCCCGGACCATGGCGTCAACTTCAAGGGCGATTGGACTCCGGGGAAGGTCGACAAGGATGGCAAGCCCGTACCCGCCTCTCATGCAAATGCCCGTTTCACGCTGGGTCTGGAAATGCTCGAGAATCTGGACAAGAACGCCGACAATCCCGACGGTGTCGAAGTCGGCGCATATGTCTATGGCGGTCGTGACTCAGACACGTGGGTCCCCGTGCAGGAGTCCATCGACTGGGCCAACGGCATTGTCGCCTTTGGTGCTTCTATCGAATCTGAGACGACTGCAGCGACCATAGGAACGGCCGGCGTTCGCCAGCACAACCCGATGTCGAACCTGGACTTCCTGTCCATTCCGCTGGGCAGATACCTGCAGATCAACGTCGATTTCGCCAAGGGGGCCACGCGTCTGCCGAAAGTCTTTGGTGTCAACTACTTCCTCAAGAGCCGCGAGGGGAAGTTCCTCAATGGCAAGAACGACAAGAAGGTCTGGTACAAGTGGATGGAACTGCGGTGCAACGGGGACGTCAAGGCCATCAAGACCGCGACGGGCTGGATCCCGGAGTACAAGGACCTTGTCCCGCTGTTCAAAAACATCATTGGCCGCGAGTACCCGGAGGAGGAGTACGAGGCGGAGTTTTCACTCCGCATCCCCGAGAACCTGAGCAAGATCGACCGTGTCATCGAGAGCTGGAAGACCAGCACACATGATGCGCCCGAGGTCCTGTTCACCGAACTCGAGGCCCAGCGTACGCGTTTGCTGGACGCACAGAGGACATTTGGCGACGAGGTGAAGCCGTCACAGTGGAGCGTCATCGCCTAGCGTTGTGCCAGTCGGAAGAAGTCGTGTTGACGTCACAGCGTCCTTCCAGATGGAAGGGCGCTGTTGTCATGCCCGATCACTTCTGTATGCCTGGGGGCGGCCGACGGCCGGTGTTGACCCCGGAGCATGCCAGTGATAGATTGGCGTAAGGCGCACTGATCGGAGGCTCCCATGGAATCGTCCTATACGGCACCGTTCGCACAGGCGTATAATCAGCGATGGACCGGGTTCGTCACGCTGGTCGGACCCAGACTGCGGACCCTGTACGAACAGGTCTGTCCTCAGGGTGAGAGGTCACTGCTTGACGTCTGTTGTGGAACCGGGCAGCTGGCGCTTCAGTTCCTGCAGGCGGGATATGTGGTGACAGGTCTGGACAACTCGGAACCGATGCTGGCGCATGCGCGCATCAACTGTGCTTCGTTTGTCTCGTCTGGTGAAGTTTCCTTTGTCCAGAATGACGCGGCCGATTTCTCACTGTCGTCGCGTTTTGGACTCGCAGTATCGACATTTGATGCTCTCAACCACATGGCCGGCATCGATGCATTGATGTCCTGTTTTGCCTGTGTGCACCAGTGTCTGTTGCCGGGAGGCCTGTTTGCGTTTGACGTCAATACTGTGCTCGGACTGCGACGCTGGAACAATGTGACTGTGGAGGATGCTCAGGACGCGATGGTCATCAACCGCGGCATGTATGATGAAGACAGGCGTCAGGGACGCATCAAGATCTCAGGATTCGTCCGTCAGGAGTCAGGCGGCTGGCTTCGCTTCGATGAGACATTCGTGGAGAACGCATGGCTGGTGCGCGAGGTGACCACGGCGCTTCTGGAGGTCGGATTCAGTGCAGTCTACCAGGCGTGTGCCACAGACCTGGCCGCGCCTCTTGCCGATCCTGAGTCAGAACCTCGCGTCTTCTTTGTCGCTCGGGCGTAGACCACCAGGCCCGCCAACGTGCTGCCGAATCGGCAGGGGGCATCGAGCTGCTGCTCGTCGTCAGTCCTTCTGTATGGCTGCGCGTGAGGCCTCAGGGGTTTGGAATGTGACATCCAGCCCTGTCATGAGTTGGCCATCCATTGCCACGCGTACCAGGCGAGCGTGGTACAGTGTGCCCGGTTTGAGTTCTGTTACAGCGATGTCGACATTGTAGGTCATGTTTCCGAGAAGTGGTCCCTGTCTGTCGGTAGCACAGGAGTAGATCTCGGAGACGCCATATTCATAGAACCAGAGAGCTGGTTCGCCATCAGGTCTGATGATTCCGTTGAGCACTGCCGACGACGACGTTACCGATGATGGGGCAAGTGTAGTAGCGAGAACCCCTGGGTCGACCGGGTCAAGCTTCTGGCCGAGAGCTGTGGCGGGCACCGAGCTCCTCGTCGTCACGGGAGGTTGTGTCACAACAGCTGTCTTCGCTGGAGTCGCAGGCTTGGGAGTGGCTGCGACGGTGATCGGCGATTTGACGATGTGGTAGTACTTGATGTACGTCCAGCTGCTGAACAGCCAGCCGAGAGTTGTCCTCTTACGGTCATATGTGTGGGCATTGAAGAGGGGCTGACCATTCGTCTGCTTTGCCGAGACGAACACGGCGTGAGTCAGACCCAACCAGTTGCCAAAGATGGCGACGTCACCAGGCTGCAGGGCGGTTGGTGGGCGCGCACTTGATGACGTCTTCCAGACAGTGGCTTTCAGGGTCTTCGTCAGGAACGTGTCCAGGCTCGAGCACTGTGCGATACTCCCGCTCTTGTCGACCGAAGGGCTCGCGCGCAGGTTGAGTCCGCCTGCGATAAGGCACTGCGAAACATAGTTGGCGCAATCGTTGAAGCCATAGCTCTGGAACTTGGGATTGCGCTTGTTCCACCACTGGTCGGCATACTGCACGGCCTTGAGAGGGTTGTATGTCCCTGCACTGACGTGAGAGGCAGGAGAGAGAACCAGGGAGGATGCTGTTGCCAGAATGAGGGTCAGTCCAACGACAATCTGTTTTCTCCAGCGTGCATTCACTTTCGAGTTTGTCACAGTGCAACTCCTTTCTTCCCGCGTGATCCAACCCGGGATGGCCAGAAAAGGGGTGCCCTTCCCTTCTGCCGAAACCATTAAAGCCGAGCATGTGTGTCTTGTCAAGGGTACGTAGACAGGCACCGCTCTCCGCAGCGCTAATGAAGGAGACTGCGAAGGGTATCGATCAGCAGAAGGACATTGAGGCCACTGACGACAGCAGTCGTCGTCCACAGGAGGATGCGGTCGACCACGGTGTTCACGTACTTTCCCATCACGCGCGGGTCTGAGGTCAACAGAATCTGCAGGATGATGGTCCATGGCAGCTGAATGGACAGAGCTATCTGGCTGAAGATCAGGGCCTTGAACGGATTGATGATCAGGAGCGCAACAAGCAGGGCCCCAAGCAGGGTAATCATGATGCCGAGTCTGGTGTGATTGTCGGCTGGATCGTATGGTTCTCCAGACATGCCCGCGACGATACTGCCACCAGCCATGCCTGCAGTGACCGAGGACGACAGCCCCGCCATCAGCAGTGCTCCGCCGAAGACGACAGCCGCCGCTCGGCCCAGCATCGGCCGCAGCATAGCCTGTGCCTGCCCTAGCTCGGTGACGGCAGTCCCGCTGGCAAAGAACGTCGCTGCAGCAAGGATGATCATGGAGCTGTTGATCGCCCATCCGATGACCATCGAGTTGAGTGTATCAACGAACTCGAACCGCAGCTGCTTCTCGATGACGCCTGGGCCGTGCTGGTTCAACTGGCGGCTCTGGATGACCTCGCTGTGCAGAAACAAGTTGTGTGGCATGACAACGGCGCCGAGGACACTCATGATGACGGGAACGGAGCCCAGGGGCATGACAGGCGTGACCCACCCGCTCGCTACTTCTGCCCACGGGATGTGCACGAGGGACAGTTCATACAGAAATGACAGTCCTATCAGCGACACCAATGCTATGATGATCTTCTCGATGCGTCGGTAGCCGTTGCTGAGAAGGAGCCAGATGACAGCGGCCGTCACCATGATGGCGCCGACGCGCAATGGCAGCTTGAACAGCAGATTGAGACCGATGGCAGCTCCCATGATCTCCGCAAGGGCCGTGGAGACGGAGGCTGCGACGGCGGAGCCCAGAACGAGGCGGGAGAACCGGGGACGCATGAACTTCGTAGCCGCTTCGGAGATGCAAAGGCCTGTGACGATACCCAGATGCGCTGCATTGTGCTGGAGGAGGATGAGCATCAGGGTCGACAGTGTCACCATCCAGAGGAGACGGTAGCCATACAGGGAGCCCGCAGCAACATTCGACGCCCAGTTGCCCGGATCGATGAACCCAACGGTGACAAGAAAGCCGGGGCCAATGTACTTCAGAAGTTCCAGGGCCTGAAGGCGCGGTGCGTGGCCTGTGTAGGATTTCCGAATCCGTGAACGAAGAGTCATGAAGTGAGTATATCTGGTTCAGGCATGTCATCAAGCGTCTGCAGGCAGAGCTGTCGGCTTCCTCTTGAAGTTGTGGTTGCACCGCGCTTGACAACTCATATAATAATAGTATCTACAGCAGGACATTCGAACTAGCACCCCAGTGGCGGGGCGCGTCATGGCCATAATGGCTCACCTTTCCGGTTGTCTGTTCTCTGAATTGAGTGGAGGTTTCTATGCGTATCAGGATCGAAGTACAGAGCGCTCTCGACAAGTTCATTCTGCCTCAGGGGTACAACCCCTACGTTCAGGGGCTTGTCAATGCGTGTATCCCCGAAGACATCAAGTGGTCCGGCATCGCGACGGGCACCGAAGAAGCCCATTTCAAGCTCTTCACCTTCTCGCAGCTATATGCGAAGTCGGTGGAGCGCATCGATATCGCCCCGCGCGACGGAGCTGAATCAGATGGGCATGTTCACTATCAGCTGGTGATGTCCTCGCCCGTCTGGTTCTACCTGTCGTCGCCCAGCCCCGAGTTCATCGAAGCGCTTGTGCCGCGTCTGGAGCAGGCTCACGACCTTCACCTCGAACGGAACCTTGTGCAGTCCGTGCGTGTCATCGCCGCTTACCCCGTTACGATTCCCACTCATGGGCTTCTCTCATGGCGAATTCGCACCATCAGCCCGGTCACCGTCTACCAGAGCGAGAGCAAGGACAGTAACTCCGCACACTACTTCGCGCCAGATGATCCACTGTTCGCCAAGCTTATCCTGGACAATGCGGTCCGTAAGTACTACGCGTGGACGCAGGAGAAAGCCCCCAGCGATGGCTTCAGCATCACTTGTCTCGATCATACCCCGCATCTGGCCGTCATTTCGTTCAAGGACACGCCTGTGCATGGCTACACTGGACGTTTTCAGTTGACTGGAGATGCCAAGCTGCTGTCGTTCCTGTACGAATCGGGTCTGGGAGGCAAGAACTCTCACGGCTTCGGAATGTTTGACATTGCGCCCGAGGGAGAGGACGACGCTCACTGGCGCCGGCGGACGGAGGAAGAGAGTCGTGAGGTCCGCAAGGTCTCTTCGCGACCCATGGCCGCGGCCGATCAGGAGAAGCCGGACCGCCACGAACGGTCGGACAATCGAGGGCAGGAAGGGCGTGTGTGGCACGGCGAGCATCACGGTGCCACCGGGCAGACCGGATCGTCGAAAAGCCCTGGATCCAGAGATGACAGGAAACACACCAGTCGCCCGCGTCCTCAGGGCGGGCAGTCTGACCATCCACACGCGGAGCGTCCATATTCGGACAGGCCGCACACAGAGCGTTCTGCCTCTGATCGTCCTCGGACGGATAGACCGTACTCAGACCGTCCGCACACGGACAGACCGACTTCAGATCGTCCTCGCACCGACCGTCCATATTCGGACAGGCCGCACACAGAGCGTTCTGCCTCTGATCGTCCTCGCACCGACCGTCCATATGCCGACCGTCCCCGGACGGAAGGACCGCGACTTGATGGCACGCCGGCCACGAGTCGGGGGACAGGACGACCAGGCACGGACAGTCGGAAGTTTCAGTCTGCTTCGCGTGGCCCTTCTGACCGCAGAGGTCCTCGCAGTACAGAGGAACCGCATCGCAAGTTTGTCAGCCGCTACGCTCCCGACATCAAGCCGGTAAGCCACGAGAAGGCAGCTACGGGCTCGTACAGCATCTGGGATGGCAAGGCAAAGACCGAGCTGCCGCGTTTCGTCCGTCCGGACGGTACTGAAAGCACTGGCGGACCTCGCCCGAATGAACATCGCGGGGGACCTCGCCCCGGTACTTCAGGTCGTTCTTCCAGCGGAGATGGACGCTCCCAGGGCGACAGGCGTGGTGGAAGTTCTGGAGCGTCGAGACCGACGGGAAGCTCCGGCTCGGTACACCGTCCCAGCGGGGGACATGGTGATCCGCGGGATCACAGGAGCAGCAGGAGCGGTCCCTATAACCATTAGCTTCGATCGAGACTGAAGTGACGAGGGGAGGCGCCAGTTGGCGCCTCCCCTCTTTCATGCAGGATCCGTTCCGTTTCTTGTTCGTAGTACGAATAAGGATATACTTGTAAGCACGTCTGAAGCAGGTGTGGGTTCGTGCCCCGCCATCCGGAGGAGATCGTGGCAAGGACTGCATCAAGAAGAGACATACTCCAGGGACCCATCATCCGGACCATGTTCAAGCTGGCATGGCCGTTGATGATCTCCAGCCTGCTCCACTATCTGTACAACATGGCTGACACGTTCTGGGTAGGCCACCTGCCTGCTTCGGAGAACGCTTCTGCCGTCGCCGGACTCCAGATAGCCGGTCCGGTCATCTTCTTCCTCATGGCATTTGCCTTCGGGTTCAACTCCGGAGGGCTGGCTCTGGTCTCGCAGTATATGGGTGCCCATCGGAAAGAGGAAGCGAACACGGCAGCAGCCAAGACACTCTCCCTGTCGATTGCCTTTGGGCTATTCATAATGGTGACGGGTGTCATCTTCTCGCCTGTCCTCCTGAGGCTTCTCACCTCTGACCCTGCTGTCGCTCGTGCCGGTACGATCTATACGCGCATCATCTTCATCGGGATGCCCTTCGAGTTCGTGGCCGTCGCCTATGCCCAGGTCATGGCAGCATATGGTGACACGATCACGCCCATGCTCGTAAGCATTGTGACCGTCGTTGCCAATATCGTCCTGGACCCTTTCATGATCTTCGGTTGGGGGCCCTTCGCGCGTCTGACGGTAGCCGGGGCTGCACTGGCCACGATCGTCTGTCAGGCGATTGCTGCTGTCATCTCGCTGGTCATCCTGTTCAAAGGGAGACATGGACTTCGCGTCAGCTGGCGCGATCTTCTGCCGGATTGGTTCTGGTACAGGCGCATTCTCAAGATCGGCCTCCCTGCCTCCATCGGCGCGTCAGGAACGTCATTCGGGTTTCTGGTCCTGACAGGCATCATAGGTCGCGCATCCAACGCCACGATAGCGCTGTCGGCATATGGTATCGGTGATCGCTTCATCAACATCAGCTTCATTGCCATCGACGGTCTGTCGCTTTCCATCTCGACGATGGTTGGGCACGCG
>CAYRQW010000042.1:0-1217 GCA_964426505.1 uncultured Caldisericota bacterium | reverse complement strand
GATTGGCACCACAAGGTGATTGAGCACTCCGCCTCTGGTGCAGGCGAAGTCTCTCTGGGAGAAACCCCGGAGGTTCTGATCGTTTCGGCCGAAACTTAGGCCCAGGAGATGAACATGAGCGATCGCTCCAGAATGCCCACGCGAGAGGAGATTCTTCACGGTCCGGTCGTAGCGACGATGTTCCGGCTCTCCTGGCCTGTCATGGTCAGCTCTGTGCTCAACATGGTCTACAACATGACCGATACATTCTGGGTCGGACACCTTCCGCAAGCGGAGAACGCCGCTGCGGTTGCCGGGCTTCAGGTGGCGGGACCGGTCGTCTGGTTCCTCGTTGCGTTTGCTTTTGGCTTCGGGTCCGCGGGTCTTGCCCTCGTATCCCAGTTCAGAGGAGCGCACAACGAGGTCGATGCGGAGAAGGCAGCCGGTCAAACCATGTCTCTGGCGATCCTGCTTGGATTCGCCGTGACGGTAATCGGCGTGGTGCTGTCGCCGATCCTGCTTCCCGCGTTGACTCCAGACAGGGCTATTTCGGCAAATGCGGTCAACTACACTCGTATCATCTTCTTTGGCATGCCTGCCATCTTTGTCTCAGCCACATACGCGGAGATCATGAATGCCTATGGAGATACGGTGACGCCAATGGTGATCAATGCGATCACCGTCGGCCTGAATGTCCTGCTGGATCCATTCATGATCTTTGGGTGGGGTCCGTTTGCCCACATGGGCGTGGCGGGTGCGGCTCTTGCGACGATCCTGTGTCAGGTCCTGGCTGCGGCCATCTCATTGTGGGTCCTTATGACGGGGAAGCGCAAGCTGAAAGTCGTCTGGGGCGACTTGCGCCCGGAGCTTGCCTGGGTCAGGCGAATCCTCCACATTGGTCTTCCCGCCGCGATCGGTGGGTCCGGCACGTCGTTTGGGTTCATTGTCCTGACAGGCATTATCGGCCGCGTCCCCAATGCCACGGTCGCTCTGTCTGCTTACGGGATCGGGGACAGGATGTTCAGCATCACGTCTCTCATCAACGACGGAGCGGGCGTTGGTATCGCCACGATGGTAGGACAGGCACTTGGTGCCGGCATGAAGGATCGGGCGACCGCTGTGGTGCGGCAGGGGACAGCTGCAATGGTAGGCCTGATGGGCATTGCGAGCGTTCTCCTGCGACTCATCACGCCCCTGGTGTTCCGGGCATTCATCCCGAGTCAGCCCGAGATCATCGC
>CAYRQW010000041.1:0-12851 GCA_964426505.1 uncultured Caldisericota bacterium | reverse complement strand
GTCAGGTGTCAATTTGCCGAGCCTACTCCGATGTTCGTACGAGAGCGGCGATGAATGCGATCGCCTCGGAAGCAGCGACGGCTTTCTTGTCTGTCTTGTTGCTGCGGAGCGTGACCTCGAAACTGCCGGTCTTGAGGAACGAATTGCCGACCACGACCTGGATCGGGAAGCCCAGGAGGTCGGCATCGTTAAACTTGACACCAGCCGACTCACCTCGGTCATCCAGGACGACCTCGATCCCAGATTCCTCGAGTCCTTCATAGAGTTCCAGCGCAGCGTGCCAGACTGCATCGTCACCTTTGTTGAGGGGAACGACAACGACCTGGAACGGGGCGACGGACATTGGCCATATGATGCCCTTGTCGTCATGGTGCTGCTCGATGATGGCAGCCAGTGTACGCCCGATACCAATTCCATAGCACCCCATGAAATACGGCTTCTCGCTCCCATCTTCATCGACGTAGTTTGCCTTGAGGGGAATCGAGTACTTGGTACCGAGCTTGAACGTGTGTCCAACCTCGATACCAGTAGCGGTGTGCAGTGGATGACCGCACACAGGGCAAAGGTCGCCCGCCCTGACGGTCCTGACGTCTGCGACAACTGTCGAGTCGAAGTCCCGCCCAAAGAAGGCGTTCCTGATGTGAAATCCGTCTTTGCCGGCTCCGATGGTGTAGGCGACATTTCGACAGACCATCTCGTCGACGGCGACAGGGATCACTGACTGCATCGGCCCGACCGAACCCGGGTGAACGCCAAGCACGCTCAGTACTTCCTCGTCGGTCGCCAGTCGGCCTTCGCGGCCTTGAATGGCTTTCAGGAGCTTGACTTCATTGACGTCGTCGTCCCCACGAACGACGACGAGCCAGAATTTGCCGTCGGCGACATAGAGCAGAGACTTGAGAACCGAATGCGGGTCAACGGCAAAGAAGCGAGCCACTTCGTCGATAGAGTGGATGTCGGGCGTGGCTACTGTCTCCGGTTCGGGCGGCGTTTCCGTGACTACCGTTGCGTTCGTAGCGGGGTGCGCCCTGGCTAGTTCGAGGTTGGCGGCGTATCCGCAGTTGTCGCACGCAGCGTACGTGCATTCGCCGTTGTCTGCCTGTACCGTGAACTCATGCGATGATGAACCGCCAATGGCGCCCGAATCTGCCTGGATGGGGCGGAAGGTAAGACCCACGCGATGAAAGATGTTGTTGTAGGCCTCAAACATGAGGGCATAGTTGGGCTCGATAGAGGCCTCATCGCGATCGAAGCTGTATGCGTCCATCATCGTGAACTCGCGACTACGAATGAGGCCATATCTGGGTCGAATCTCGTCACGGTACTTGTTCGTGATGTGATACAGGTTGAACGGCAGTTCTTTGTATGAATGGCGTTCACTGCCGACAACCGTCGTGACCAGTTCCTCATGCGTAGGGCCCAGGCAGAACGCACGGCCCTTTCTGTCTGTCAGTTTGAACATCTCATCGCCGTACAGGTCCCAACGACCAGTCGCCTGCCACGGTTCGGCCGGCATCAACAGGGGCATCAGGATCTCCTGTGCGCCATGGTTGTTCATCTCCTGGCGCACAATGTCCTCGATGTGCTGCTTGACACGCAAGCCAAGATTCAGGTAGGTGTAGATGCCAGAAGCCGATTTGCGAAGCAGACCGGCGCGAAGCATGAGTTGACCGCTAATGGTATCGGCGTCCTGGGGAACTTCACGGAGACGCGGTGCAAAGACTTTGCTCAGATACAAGGTTTCCTCCTGATGTCACAGACGAGCGCATACATTATAGATGCAGGGTCTGTTTTGCAAGAGAGTCGATTGCTGCTAATATGAACGGACACGAGAGTCGGATGGGAGCGAAACCTGGATGTTGAAGCGAACGCGAAAACCTGCGCAGCCCCCGAGTTGAGCTGTGTGAGGATCCCGTTAGTGTCCAGTCCTGCTCTCAGGAATAGTCCGCAGGGGGGAACCATGTACTTGGTCATCGCAGGAAACATTGGTGCAGGGAAGACGTCGCTCGCTCAGATGATCTCGCGTGAGCTTGGTTTCTCCGTCTACTTCGAAGCATTCGGCGAGAACCCGTTCCTGCCCAGTTACTATCAAGATATGCGTCGCTGGGCGTTCGCAACACAGATCAGTTTCCTGGCTCTCCGATACGAACAGATTCTGAATCATGTCCTGATGAGCGATGTCCCTGCAATCCTTGACCGTTCCATCTATGAGGACCGCGAGATCTTCGCCAAGGCACTTGTGCGAGATGGACTCCTGTCATCAGACGAGTGGAATACCTATGACAAGCTCTACCAGCTAATGGTACGGCGTCTTCCCAACCCCAACTTGCTCGTGTATCTCCGACGGGACGTCCCGACCCTTCTTGCAAACATCCGCAAACGCAATCGCAGCATCGAGAACATCAGTGGAGACTATCTGGAAGGTCTGAACCAGCAGTACGAGGAGTTCTACGCGGGCTGGCACTACCCCAAGGTCGTGTTCGAGGAAGACATTTTCGAGCATGCCGCAGATGTGTTGCAGCTTGTCAAGGGAGTCATCTAACAAGGGGTTGTCATTTCTTTCACAAATGCTTGCAATGTTGGTGCATGAGCCTAGAATAGAACATGGTGTTTTAAAGCCCCATAACGGGACGGCTCTCCATTCTCCCTGAGAGCCAACACCACACGTCACGGAGGCTATTATGGCAGGCGAGAAGAAGAACTGGTTCCAGGTAGCTCAAGACAGAATTCAGATTGCCGGAACGAAGCTCGGCCAGAATCCTGAGATCACGGAGATTCTTCGAAATCCACTGAGGACGCTCAGCGTTTCCATCCCTGTTCGTATGGATGATGGCACCACGAAGGTGTTCCAGGGGTTCCGCTGCCAACACAATGACGCGGTCGGACCAACCAAGGGCGGCATCCGATTCCATCAGGATGAGACTCTTGAAGACGTTAAGGCTCTGGCAACGCTCATGACGCTCAAGTGCGCCGTGGTTGGTCTCCCGTATGGTGGTGGCAAGGGCGGCATCGTTGTCGACCCAACCAAGTTGTCTTCGGGTGAACTTGAGCGCCTGTCGCGTGGCTTCATCCGTGCTCTGGGATCATTTGTCGGCCCGGACCGTGATGTTCCTGCCCCCGACGTCAACACCAACGGTCAAATCATGGCATGGATGATCGATGAGTACAGCAAGCTGACTGGACACAACGCTCCGGCTCTCATGACGGGCAAGCCTCTGATTCTGGGCGGGTCTCTTGGCCGGACTGCTGCAACTGGTCTCGGCGGAGTCTACTGCCTGCGGATGGCTGCCAAGAAGCTCGGAATGAACCTCAAGGGTGCAACGGTTGCCATCGAAGGATTCGGAAATGTCGGTTTCTATGCGTCCAAGATCCTTCATGATGAGGACGGCGCCAAGATCGTGGCCATCACGATGGTCAATGGCGGTGTCTACGATCCCAAGGGTATCGACCCCGATGACCTGAAAGCTTTTGAGACCAAGCACGGGACCGTGAAGGGTTACAAGGGGCTCGATAACGTGTCCAACGAGCAGCTACGTGCACTGGACGTCGATGTGTACATTCCAGCGGCTCTTCAGAATGCCATCTTCAAGGACAACGCCAAGGACGTCAAGGCCAAGATTGTTGTCGAACTGGCAAATGGCGGTATCAATCCCGATGCCGACGAGATCCTCGAGAAGAATGGCGCCTTTGTCGTTCCGGACATCCTGGGCAATGCCGGTGGCGTCACCGTCTCCTACTTCGAGTGGGTTCAGAACAACTACGGATACTACTGGTCCGAGAAGGAAGTCAATGAGAGGCTTGACCGTGTCATGACCGAAGCTTTTGAGCGTGTCTACGGCATGTATGCCAAGCACAAGACGGACAAGGTCACGATGCGTATGGCTGCTGACATGGTCGCTGTCGAGCGCATCGGTGAGGCTGTCAAGATTCGCGGCTGGGTAAGCTGATAGATAGTAGTTCTTTCGGGAGGGTGCGTTCAGCACCCTCCTCTCTTGCTGGTCCATCTAGGATAATGGAGGCGGCCATGCAATTCAAGCTTCTTGTCATCAACCCAGGCTCCACGAGCACGAAGCTGTGTATCTTCGAAGACCAGGTCAATGTGGCAGCAGAGACCGTTTCCCACGATGCCGCAACGATCACAGGGTTCGCCTCCCTCATGGACCAGCTGCCGATGCGACTGGCAATTGTTAAGGACTTCCTTGTGCGTCATGATGTAGTCCTTGCCGATCTTTCAGCAATTGCCTGCAGGGGAGGACTGCTTCGGCCGCTACCCTCAGGAACGTATCGCGTCGATGAGGCGATGGTGCGTGACCTGTACGATCCTGCGATGGGAGCACATGCATCCAATCTGGCAGCGTGCATCGGATTCGAGTTGTCCAGGGAATCGGGCGTTCCTGCATTCATTGTAGATCCCGTTGTCGTGGACGAACTCGCCCCATTGGCTCGTCTTTCCGGTTTGAAGGGCATCGAGCGCGTGAGCATTTTCCATGCTCTCAATCAGAAGGCTGTTGCCAGGCAGGCTGCCACTGATATTGGCAGAGCCTATGAAGAGCTCAATCTCATCGTGGTCCATCTCGGGGGAGGAATCTCTGTTGGAGCACACCATCTGGGTCGCGTCATCGATGTCAACAATGCGCTGAACGGTGATGGTCCCTTCGCTCCCGAACGGGCGGGCAGCCTCCCTGCGGTGGGGCTGGTCAAATTGTGCTTTTCAGGCGTGTACTCGCAACCGGACGTTATGAAACTCCTTGCAGGCAAGGGAGGATTGGTCAGCCATCTTGGAACGAATGACGCTCGCACGGTTGAGAAGATGATCGATCAAGGTGATGAGCATGCTCTCCTGGTGTACACGGCAATGGCGTACACTGTCGCAAAGACGATTGGCGAAATGGCCACGGTACTGAAGGGCGAAGTCGACGCCATTGTCATGACAGGCGGCATGGCCCGGTCGCAGCTCCTCGTCGATGAGATCACGAAGCGGGTCCAGTTCATCGCCCCAGTCAGGCTTTATCCAGGTGAGGACGAAATGAAGGCATTGGCTCTGGGTGTACTCCGTGTGCTGGACGGTTCGTCGCCCGCCGGAGTGTATCGGGCGGAGTAGCAGCGTGGGCGACGGTCCTGGGTATGTGGGCAACTGATCCTCATGCGTGAACTTGCCGATCTGTTTGGCCGACCTGAGGCAGGCCGTTCGATTGTGTTTGCCGGGCCATCTGGATCAGGCAAGACCGAGGTCGCCATCAACCTTGCTTTGTCACTGGTCCGACAGACAATCATTCCCGTTGCGCTGTTTGACTTGGACGTGGTCAAGCCATATTTCCGTCTTCGCGACATGATGCGGCTGCTCGACGAGGACGAAGCAGGGAGGTTGAACGTCGTTCAACCGGAACGGCCGCTGCTTCACGCGGATATCCCCACGTTTCCTCGCAATCTGCACGCTCTTCTGTCTTCTCCGGACACGATCAAGGTGATCGATGTCGGTGGAGACGCCATCGGGGCAGGAGCCGTCGCCCAGTTCCGCGAGACGATCGTTGCCAGTGACTACAGTCTGTACATCGTCGTGAACACGCTGCGGCCCGGAATGGACACCGCTGACGGTCTGAAACGCATGATGGCGACAATACGATCAGGCGCGCGTCTTGACCTGACCGGACTTGTCGCAAACACGAATCTGCAGGCGGAGACGACTGCGGATGACGTACAGCGAGGCTACGAAGCCGTCAAGACTCTCGGCGACAGCGAGGGTTTGCCGGTAGTGGCCGTGCTTGTGTCTCAGGAGTATGCACGTGAGGTGGTGCATCGACTCGCGCCGGGAGCTGCTGCGCTGCTGTCGGTGATTCGTGTCTTCAATCGCATTCTGGATACGGTCGGGTCACAAACGGAATTCTGAACCAACATGGAGGTCAACCTTGGAAAGAGTTTCTATTGACGAACAGCGGTGCAAGAGTTGTGGTCTGTGCGTCAGCGTTTGCCCTGTGAAGATCCTGGTCATAAGTGACCGGTTGAACGCTCGCGGTTTCAGACCTGCACAGTGCACGGACCAGGGAAAGTGTATCAGTTGCAGCTCGTGTGTGCTGGTTTGCCCGGACATTGCTATCGAACTGCACAAAGAGGTGAAGCCATGAGCAACAAGGTTCTCATGAAGGGAGCCGAAGCCCTCGCTGAAGGGGCTATCCAGGCGGGGTGCCGCTACTACTTTGGCTACCCCATCACGCCGCAGAATGAGATGCCCGAGTACATGAGTCGCCGTCTCCCAGAGGTGGGTGGCCGGTTCGTGCAGGCTGAAAGTGAGGTTGCGTCCATCAACATGGTCTACGGCGCCGCATGCACGGGCGTTCGGACAATGACGTCATCTTCCAGCCCAGGCATCTCGCTGATGCAGGAAGGCATTTCCTACATCAGCGGTTCCAATGTTCCCTGCGTTATCATGAACGCCATGCGTGGCGGGCCTGGACTCGGCAACATTGCTCCCGCCCAGGCAGACTATTTCCAGGCGGTCAAAGGGGGCGGAAACGGGGACTACAGGCGTATTGTGGTAGCTCCCTCTTCGATCCAGGAAGGTGTAGACCTGTTTGTCGATGCCTTCGAATTGGCGGAGAAGTACCGTATGGTCGTCATGGTTATTGTTGATGGTCTCATCGGGCAGATGATGGAGCCTGTGGAGTTCAAGACCAGGGTCGACGTCTCGACCCTGAAGACACCCGAGTGGGCAACAGTCGGGCGACATGGGCGTGATCATGCAAATGTCATCACCAGTCTTACGCTGGACGCGGCCGGGCTGGAGAAGTGGAACCTCAAGCTACAGGCCAAATATGCGCAGGTCGAGCTGGCCGAAAGCCGGATCGAGGAATACCAGATGGATGATGCCGACTACGCCATCATCGCATACGGCACCATGGCGCGCATCGCAAAAACCACCGTTCGAATCGCGCGCGCCAAGGGCATCAAGCTGGGATTGCTGCGTCCAATAACAGTCTGGCCATTTCCTGCGAAGCAGATGCAAACGTACATCGGCAAGCTGAAGGGGACTTTGACGGTCGAACTTGCGTACAGACAGCTCTTTGAGGATGTACAGCTGACATTGTGCGGCAAGGTACCTCTGGGCTGGTATGGACGAGGTGGCGGAATCGTGCCGGGACCCCAGGAAATACTGGCGGCATTCGAAGAGCAGTTTGGGAAAGGACGGTAGAGCCATGGCTGAACAGATGAATGTCATCTACGAACGCCCTGTATCGTGGGCAAATCGGGTAACACATTACTGTCCGGGCTGCACGCACGGAGTCGCCCATCGTCTGCTTGCCGAGCTGGTGGATGAGATGGGACTCCAGGATAGGACCATTGGCGTCTGGCCGGTTGGCTGTTCCGTTCTTGGATACGACTACTTTGACTTCGACAGCGTCGAAGCGGCACACGGCCGTGCTCCGGCTATGGCTACAGGCATCAAGGTCACGAATCCGGACAACTTCGTGTTCACCTACCAGGGAGACGGTGACCTTGCGAGCATCGGCATGGCGGAGATTGTCCATGCAGCGGCACGCGGCTGGCCCATTACCGTCATCTTCATCAACAACGGGAACTACGGCATGACCGGGGGCCAGATGGCGCCAACGACGCTCCTTGGCCAGAAGACGACGACAAGCCCTCTTGGCCGGACTCCACAGGTCAATGGTTTTCCGATCCGTGTCGCCGAGATGCTTTCTCAGCTTGACGGGCCGGCGTACATTGCACGGGTTTCTCTTGACTCGCCGGCCAACATCCGCAAGGCGAAGACTTCCATGCGCAAAGCCTTCAACGCGCAGGTGCGTGGTATTGGGTTTTCACTCGTCGAGTGTCTGTCGACCTGTCCGACCAACTGGAAACTGACACCCGTTGAATCGATGGAACACGTCCGCAAAGAAGTCATGCCCTACTTCCCACTTGGCGAGTTCAAGGTCGTCGAGGGGGTGCTGTGATGGAACACAACGTCGTTATCGCAGGATTTGGCGGTCAGGGCGTCATGCTGATTGGGGAACTTCTGGCACATGCAGGCATGGACGAAGGCAAGGAGGTCACGTGGTTGCCCTCATATGGCCCCGAGCAGCGTGGTGGAACAGCCAACTGCGCCGTGGTAGTCGCCGATGAGCCAATTGCTTCTCCGCTGCTGACTGAGCCACAGGCAGCAATCGTTTTCAATCGACAGTCATTCGACAAATTCGAACCTGTCATAGCGAAGGGAGGATTGCTCGTCACAGACGCAACCCTGATCGACAGGAAGTCTTCACGTGCGGATCTGGACGTGGTATACATTCCAGCGACCGACATTGCCTCTGAACTGGGCAACTCGAAATTCACCAACATGGTACTTCTGGGCGCCTATCTCGGCAAAGTCAATCCTATCAGCATGGCATCGGTCCATGGAGCTCTGGCAGTATTCCTGACGGGCAAGAAGGCCGATTTCATCGAGGTCAACAAGAGGGCCCTGCAGGCCGGCGTCGACTTCGTCAACAAGAAGTAGAGGACAAGAATGGCCGAAGTCCTCGTCAAGAATGCCCGTCTCGTTTACCCAGCCACGAATGGTTTTGTTATCGATCGGGGTTGGCTGTTGGCGCGGGACGGCATCATTGCAGGCCTGGCCACAGGGAGTGTCCCGAGGGACGTCGCTGAACCGATTCCGGGACGGCAGGAGATCGATGCGGCCGGCATGACGCTGATGCCGGGGCTTCTCAACACGCACATGCACCTGTACTCGATGTATTCCCGAGGCATTCGCGCTGGCGGGCGTGTCTCCCATAGCTTCCTCGATGTCCTCCAGGACCTCTGGTGGCGCCTCGACCGTTCTCTGCTGGAGGATGCCTGCTGGATGAGCGCAACATTCAGCGGCATGGACTCTCTGCGTTGTGGAACGACAACCATTATCGACCATCATGCTTCGCCCAGCTATATTGCCGGGAGTCTTTCGACACTGTCCGATGCGTTGAGCAAGATCGGCCTTCGACACGTGCTTTCCTATGAGGTCACAGATCGCAACGGGGAGCAGGGAGCAATGGCAGGTATCGAGGAGAACGTCCGCTTTTTCGATGAGGTCAACGCTCATAGCGGACTGGCGTCGGGGATGGTTGGTCTGCATGCATCGTTCACGATTTCGGACGCCACGCTTTCGATCTTGCGCGAGAGAGTTGGGTCGCGTGACGTGGGATATCATATTCACGTGGCTGAAGGCGCAATTGACGAAACAGACAGTCTCAGGAAGTACGGCAAACGCATCGTTGCCCGCCTGGGTGATGCGGGATTGCTCGGTCGCCGGTCGATCGCCGTGCACTGTGTCGACATCGACGCATCAGAGCGGGAACTACTGGCGAACTCAGGGACGCCCGTCGTCGTGAACACCATGTCCAATATGAACAACGCCGTAGGCCTTCCGGGTGTTCGAGAGATGCTGGACGCAGGTATACATATTGGCATTGGAACCGATGGTTACACGGCGAACATGTTCGAGGAGTTCCGAAACACCCTCGTGGGGCTCAGGCACCGATACGAGGATCCGGCCGGTTTCTGGACCGAGGTGCAGGAAGCCCAGATCGAAACGAACGCCGACATCGCGTCGCGCTGTACGGGGCATACGGTGGGCCGCCTGGAAGTGGGAGCGACCGCGGATTTCATTCTGGTTGACTATGCCAGTCCTACTCCACTAACGTCGGAGAACGCTTTTGGGCACATGTTTTTTGGCATCTCAGCGGATCTGGTTGACACCGTTGTTGTCAATGGGAATGTCGTCGTGAAAGGACACCATGTCCTGGGTGTGGACAGAGAGAGCCTCGAACGAGAGTCACGAAAGGTCGCAAAGGCTGTCTGGGAGACGTTTGACAAGCTGTCCTAGTCTAGGATGGTTATCTGACAGAAATGTACTTGACATAGTTGGGTGCGGAAAGAGCCTGAACCCTTGTTTCTGCATTGCATTTCCTCTATTCCATGATACCATATGATAGTCAGAAAACAGGAGGATTGCGCATGCAGGATTCCCAGTACACCGCTAGAGATATCAAGGTACTTGAAGGTCTGGAACACGTTCGAACCAGACCTTCAATGTATATAGGGTCGACCGATTCCCGGGGTCTGCACCATCTGGTGCAGGAGGTCGTCGACAATGCCATCGACGAATCGATGGCCGGTTTCTGCACCAAGATCGACGTTGGGCTCAGCGCAGACCACAAGACCGTCGACGTGCGCGATAACGGCCGTGGCATACCAACCGACATGCATCCCGTCCTGGGAATATCGGGCGTTGAGGTGGCTTTGACACGCCTCAATGCGGGTGGCAAGTTTGACAAGAAGAGCTACCACGTGTCGGGTGGATTGCACGGCGTCGGCGTCTCCTGTGTCAATGCTCTTTCGAACCGTCTCTACGTCGAAGTCACGCAGTGGGGGAAGGTGTACCAGGAAGAGTTCACTCGCGGCAAGCCCATATATCACCTGCGTGTCAAGGAGGAAGGAATCTCTGCTGGCGTTTCGGGCACGTATGTGAGCTTCACGCCTGACGAGGAGATTTTCGGTGAGTATGTCTTTGATCCCGAGCGCATCAGCAAACGTCTGCGCGAACTGGCTTTTCTGAACTCCGGACTGGAAATCGACTTCGTCGACCATGCAACGGAAGAGGTCCAGGTTTTCAAGTATGACAAGGGACTCATCGAATTCGTGCGTTACATGAACGAGGGTAGTGAAGTCGTGCCGCCAGATCCGGTTCACTTCATGCGAGAGACGGACGGCCTCTTTCTCGAAGTTGCTTTCCAGTACAACACTGGCTACAACGATCAGATGATTTCCTATGTCAACAATATCAATACGGTTGACGGCGGCGTGCACGAGCTGGCCTTCAAGAATGCCTACACGCGCCTTTTCAACTCCAAGGCGCGTCAGATCAAGCTGATCAAGCCTGAAGACAGTCTTGGGGGCGAAGACATCCGCGAGGGTTTGGTCGTTATCGTCAACCTTCGTATCGCCGATCCACAGTTTGAGGGCCAAACCAAGACACGCCTCGGGAATGCCGATCTCAAGGGACCTATCGAGGCTGCCGTCGAGGAGGAAGTGGAACTCTACCTTGACAAACACATCGATGAGTTCAAGGCCATGGCCAACAAGGCTGTCAGTGCGAAGCTTGCACGTGAGGCTGCCCGGAAGGCGCGTGATCTTGTGCGCCGCAAGACCGAACTGGATGGTGGGCGCCTACCAGGCAAGCTGGCGGATTGCTCGTCCCAGGACCCAGCGGAGTCGGAGCTCTACATCGTTGAAGGCGATTCAGCAGGCGGCAGTGCCAAGCAGGGTCGAAACCGGCGTACTCAGGCAATTCTGCCCCTGAGAGGCAAGATCCTGAACGTGGAGAAAGTTGGCATTCACCGTGCGCTTGAGAATGAGGAAATCAAGGCTCTCATCACATGCGTCGGTACAGGGGTCATGGACGACATCAAGATCGAGAAGCTTCGGTACCACAAGATCGTCATCATGACAGATGCCGATGTCGATGGAGCGCACATTCGGACACTGCTCCTCACATTCTTCTACCGATATATGCGTCCGCTGGTCGTCAACCGGAACATCTACTTCGCTCAGCCTCCACTCTTCTCCTTTCTTGATGGCAAGGCAACACGATACGCCTTCTCTGACGACGAGCTCCGGACAATGCTATCACAGACGAAAGGCAAGCCTGATGTCCAGAGGTACAAGGGCCTGGGAGAGATGAACCCTGAGCAGTTGTGGTCGACGACCATGGACCCGGCAACTCGCCTCATGGGACGTGTCACATTGGAGGACGCCGAGGAAGCTGAACGCATCTTCACGCTGCTCATGGGCGAGAAGGTGGAGCCTCGTCGCAAGTTCATTGTTGATCATGCGCGTGAAGTCTACAACTTGGACATTTGACGGAGCGAGGGACACTGATGCCAGAAAACGATAAGGTATTTAACGTCTACGTCGAAGAGGAGATGAAGAAGTCCTACCTCGACTACTCCATGAGCGTTATCATCGGCAGAGCGCTGCCCGACTTCCGCGATGGACTGAAGCCCGTGCATCGCCGCATCCTCTTCGCCATGTATGAACTGGGATGCTTCTGGAACAAGCCGTACAAGAAGAGCGCCCGTATCGTTGGCGACGTCCTTGGCAAGTATCACCCGCACGGCGATACGGCCATCTATGATTCACTCGTCCGTATGGCGCAGGAATTCTCGCTCAGGTATCCGCTGATCGACGGTCACGGCAACTTTGGGTCCATCGATGGCGATTCTGCAGCGGCCATGCGTTATACGGAGGTCCGGCTGGCCCCCGTCTCTGCGCTCATGCTGGATGAGCTGGACAAGGATATCGTCGAGTTTACGCCGAACTTCGACAACAGTCTGGAAGAGCCGAGTATCCTGCCAGCCAAGGTGCCGCAGCTTCTGCTCAATGGTTCCAGCGGAATCGCCGTGGGTATGGCCACGAACATTCCCCCTCACAATCTTGGCGAATTGGTCGATAGCCTCAAGTACATGCTGGACTGCCGCATTGGCGGCGAACCGGAAGACCTTGGCCAAATGCGGTCGTTCGTCAGGGGTCCTGACTTTCCCGGTGGAGGCCTCGTGGTTGGCACGGATGGCATCGACGAGTACATCACAACCGGCAAGGGCAACGTTGTGACGAGAGGCAAGTACACTATCGAGAAGGATGGCAACAAGACGAGGTTTGTCATCACCGAGTTGCCATTCGAGGTGAACAAGGCTGAGTTCGTCCAGAAAGTCGCCGATCTGATGAAAGACAAGCGCTTGACTCAACTGTCTGACTTGCGTGACGAGTCGAGTCGCGAGGGAATACGCGTCGTGCTCGACCTGAAGAAGGACGCGGTACCGGAG
>CAYRQW010000040.1:0-13103 GCA_964426505.1 uncultured Caldisericota bacterium | reverse complement strand
GAACCTATACGGATTCGCTGGTGCGATATGTCACACCGGACGGGAAGATTCACCCGACGTTCCTCCAGACCGGCACGTCGACGGGACGCATCAGCTGCATCGACCCCAACCTGCAGAACATCCCCGCCAGAACCGAGGTCGGGCGCGAAATCAGACAGGCGTTCATCCCCAGCCACGATGGCTGGTTCCTTGTCTCAGCAGACTACTCCCAGATCGACCTCCGGATGCTTGCGCATCTCTCTGCCGATGCAAACCTCTGCAGCGCATTTGCCCAGGGCGAGGACATTCACCTCCACACCGCTTCTCAGGTCTTCGACGTTCCAGAGTCAGCAGTGACTTCTGAGATGCGAAAACGTGCCAAGACCATCAACTTTGGCATCATCTACGGCATCTCTCCCTATGGTCTTTCTCGACAGCTCGGCATCAGCGGTGACGTTGCCCATCAGTACATCGAACGATACATGGAGCGGTTCCCGGGTATTCGGAACTACCGTGACCGGGTCATTGAGGCAGCCCAGCGCGACGGCTATGTGAAGACGATTCTGGGACACCTTCGCAGAGTTCCGCACATCAACAGTCACAATAACGTGGAACGGCAGGAAGCAATTCGGCAGGGCTTCAACGCAGTTGTACAAGGGAGTTCCGCCGACGTCATCAAGATGGCCATGATATCTCTGAGCAAGGAACTTCAGCCCTTCAAGGCACGAATGGTTCTTCAGGTGCACGACGAAATCGTCGTCGATACACCGCCCGAAGAACTCGAGCGCGTCCGTGGAATGATGCAGGAGTCCATGGAGTCAGCGATACACCTTGCGATTCCTCTTGTGACCCACCTCTCTGCCGGCCCGAATCTCCGGGACCTCGAATGAATATCGACATCGGGCTGACGGGCAACATCGCCTCCGGAAAGAGCATGATCTCGGGCATGTTGCAGGCACACGGAGCAGCGGTGCTCGATGCCGATCTGATCGGCAAGCGTGTCCTCGCCGAGAACGTTGAAGGGGCGCTTGGCCATGTGCGATCCGCATTTGGCGACTGCGTTTTCGATGGAAGTCAGCTCGATCGTCGTCTTCTGGGTAATCTGGTCTTCGGACACCCTGATCTCCTGAGGAAGCTCAACGGCATCATGATGCCCATCATGACGAGACTCGTCACTCGTGAACTCGCAGCGCTTCACCAATCATCAAGCGTCGTGGTCCTTGACGCGGCGATCCTGATCGAAGCCGGCTGGCAAGAACTGGTCGACGAAGTCTGGGTTGTGAAAGCCTCGAAAAGCGAACAACTGGAGCGACTCATGACTCGCGATCATCTTTCCCATGACGAAGCCACGAGCCGCATTGAGGCACAGATGCCTCTGGCTCAGAAACTGGCATATGCCGACGCCATCATCGACAACACGATGGATGTCGAGCGTACCCGAGACCAGGTGGAGATGCTTTGGAAAACGCGCTTGCAGAACCGCTGAGTTACACGAGAGTATCGACCTACAACCAGTGCCCCAAGAGATTCGAGCTCAAGTACGTCCAGAAGATCCCCGAACCCTCGCACTGGTATTTCAGTTATGGCAAGAGTATTCACGCTGTTCTCGAGAGGCTCCTGTCATGTCACCTGGGCAAAGATGGCCAACTCTATGGTGATGATGCGGCCCTCTTCCCCACGTCTCTCTCTCAGCTCCTGGACGAGAACTGGCTGACCGACGGATACGTCGACCTTACCGATGAGGAAAGGAGGCGGCGACAGGCTCTCCGTGTGCTTACGGCGTTCTTTCCAGTCTTCCGGTCCACGTGGCAACAGATAATCTACGCGGAACACCTCATCAAAACGGACATTGACGGCATCCCATTCACGGGTATCGTGGACCGGATCGACCGGATCAATGACGACGTCCTGCGAATCGTCGACTACAAATCCGCAAGACCGAGAGAAGCATCAGCTCTGACGTCTCATCGGTTTCAGGTGTCTCTCTACGCTTCGGCACTGAGTCAGCTGAAGGAGTTTCGTGGCAAGCGGTTCATCCTTCAGACCTATTATCTCCGTGAAAACCTCAAGGCGGAGATGGACGAGGGGACAGAGCTCTGTATCGCCAAGTCCAGACAGGTACTGGCAGCAACCGCCCATCGGATTGCCCAGGGCGATTTTCGCGGAAGGCGCAGCAGCAAGTGCTTCTCTTGCGACTATCGAGATATCTGTCCCACATTCCGCCGCGTCTAGTTCCTGCCCCTCAGAAGACCACAACCCCTGCCTCGCAACACGCGAGCAGGGGTTGTGACAGATCTGCTTCAAGCAGGGACTATGCCTTGGTCTTCAGCAAGTCACCCAGTCGATGGATCCCCTCAGTGATGTGCTCGGGATCCACAGCAGAGAAATTCAGCCGCATGTGGCAGTTGTCGTTCCGATGAGGGTAGAAGGCAATGCCCACAACATACGCAACCTTTGCGCTGATTGCCTCACGGAACATAGCCGAGGTGTCTATACTGTCAGGCACCTTCGCCCATACAAACAGGCCGCCCTGCGGGTCGGTCCAGCTGCTGCCAGCAGGGAAGAACTTCTCAAGAGCGGCAATCATTGCATTTTTCTTCTTTGGATACTCGCGCCGCACGACGTCGACGTAGTCGTCCAGCCACCCACGGCTGACGAACTCATAGGATATGTACTGAGTCATGGCCGGAGAGCAAAGGTCGGCTGCCTGTTTTCCGACGATGATCTTGTTCATGATGTCTTCTCGCGCCACGATCCAACCCAGGCGGAGCCCGGGGAAACTGATCTTCGAGAACGTACGCAATGCCACGACGCGGTCCTTGCCACCCAGTGCCAGCAACGATGGAATCGGTTCACCCTCAAAGCGAATCTCTCCATATGGATCATCCTCGACAATGAGCAGATCATACGCTTGAGCAAGCTCTATCAGCTTCTTGCGCCGTTCCAGTGTCATGGTGACGCCGGCAGGGTTGTGGAAATTGGGTACCGTGTAGATGAACTTCGGGCGGATATGTGTCCTCTGCAGTTCCTTGAGCTTGTCCTCGAGAATGTCCATCTGCATGCCATCATTGTCCAACGCGACCGTGCAAAACTGGGCCTGCATGCTTCCAAAAGCCTGGATCGCCCCAAGATAGGATGGCTCTTCTACAATGACGGTGTCACCCGGATTCACAAACACCTGTGCGACGAGGCTGAGGCCTTGCTGTGAGGCGGTCGAGATGATGACGTTCTCCAGATCAATGCCTCTGACACCCTCTTTCTCCATCCGATCCATCAGCAGAATGCGCAACTTCTTGATGCCCTCGGTGGACCCATACTGAAGAGCCTTCTTGCCGTATTCCTTGAGTGCAAACGTGCTGGCCTCGATGACTCTGTCGATGGGAAAGAACCGGTCATCCGGCATACCGCCTGCCAAAGAGATAATTTCCGGACTGTCGACGAGTTTGAGCAGCTCCCGAATTTCGGATGGTCTGAAACTCAGTGCCCTTTCTGAGAACAACTCTTCTGCGTTCAACGACATCGATAAGCCTCCTCATTGCGATGATATTTCGGCAAGTGTCCATCACACAGAACACACAAGGCTACTTACCAATGAAGTATACCTCTATTGGACATAACAGAAAGCCCGCCGTGGGGCGGGCATCGGTTTTCAAGTGGATCAGACAGACCTGCCTAGAGACCGATTTCTCCAGCAATCTCCTTCATGGCACCGAGGCCGATATTGACGAACCCGTACAGATCCAATCCCAACTCCTGACAAGCAAGTATCTGATCACGGTTCGCTCCGGCAGCAAAGCGCTTCTCCTTGAAGCGAACCATGACGAAGTCCGTATCGATGGGTGCAAGCCTTTTCTCGGGTCGGATGAGAGCGCATGCGACAATAAGGCCCGACAGCGGGTCCGCCGCGTACAACGCCTTGTCCATCATGTTCCTGCGTGGCAAGCCATGCAGCGGATTATGCACGCGCACCGCATAACAGATATCTTCAGACACTCCCATCAGATGAAGTTGCTCTGATCCGACAATTGCGTGCAAGTTGGGCTTGTCCTTGGTCTCGGCATAGTCGATGTCATGGACAAGACCGGCCAGGCCCCATTTCTCGACGTCCTCATGGAAGTGCGATGCAAGGCCACGCATGATGGCCTCGACGGCGAGCATATGGTTGACCAGGTTCCGCGACGGTGTACGCTCAACGATAATCTGGTACAGTTCCTCGCGGTTCATGAACTATGATTCAGGCCCCGGAACAGGCGGTTCGGCGGGAGACACGTTGTCCTCGGTCGTATCGGACTGTTGGGCGTCCAGGACCGCCTCAGATGCAAGTTCTTCGGGACTCGTATCCTCGAGGCTCTGCGTGAGTACAGATCTCTCAGCACGGTTGCTTCTCACTGCGAACCAGGCGGTCAACCCCAGGGTCACGACATACCCATAGTTCAGGGCAGTAAACAGGATGACAAGAGCCAGGTTCACCCATGAGGGCATCTGGAAGTCGGGGTGCGTCGCCGCATAGTTGCTGACGTAGAAAGAAATGAAGCTGCTCAATAGCCATTGCAGCGTGTAGTATGTCGTTACCAGCGCAGTCGTAAACAGGAGGAACAGACTCACCTTCCCTTCCCGGGAGCGCCTGTAGGACACTGCGAGTACAAGTCCCACCGCCGAAAGAACCACATACCCAAGATTGAAGAAGAAGTCGAGACTGAAAATCGCACTGAATGGAATCATGATGCACCACCTTTGCCCTTGGATGTCTTGGGGGTCACCTTCACTGTAGAAGACTTTGTCTTCTTTGTCTTTGTCGTGGAGGCCTCTGCCTTGGTTGCCTTCGTTGTGGGGACCCTCGTCTTGGTCGTGCGGCCACCTGTTCGGCTCCCCGTCCGTGGTCCCTTGTTCAGAAACTCGAACTCCACTCTGCCCTTGTCCCCAAGCTTCAGATAGGCGGAGAACGGCCGATTGTACTTCGAAACGAAGTCCTCGATGAGATCCGTCTTGCCCTTCTCGAGCAGGTTTCTCGCCATCTCACGGTCGATGGTCTTGCCCGCGTAGACACGTTTCATCTGAAAACGGCAATCCTCCCCGGTGCACCGGTAATGTTCGGTGGTCTCCACCACTGAACCCTGGCAGACGGGGCAACGGCCCAGGGGCTCCTCATTGACGACAGGTTCGGTAGCTGCGGAACTGCCACCCGATCCCTCGGCAAACTCCCATTCCAGCTTGTTGTCGGGCTTGAGCAGAAGTCGCGCGCTGAACTTGAACCCTCGTCTGCTCACGAATCCGTCGAGCATGTCCGTCCTCTTCTCGGTCATAAGCTGTAATGCCTCTTCGCGATTGATGGAGCGCCTGAGAATCATCTTGGGAATACTGAACTTGCAGTCGGTCTTCTTGCGGCCATGGTGTTCACAGACGTACGACGCAGGGCGCTCAAGCACGTTGCCACCGCAGATCGGACACACGCCCAGTGGTTCGGCCGACTCGATGCCGATCTGCGTGGGAGCTTCGTACCCCTTGATCTTCTCGATCATCTGCCTGGTGAACGCCTCGATACGCCGGAGGAATTCGATGTTGTCCAGGGACCCCTTTTCTATCCTGCGCAGACTCATTTCCCAGTCGCCAGTAAGATCCGGGGCTACAAGATCCGCCAACTGGATCGCCTCAAGGAGATCGATCAGGTCAACACCACGCCTTGTGGCGACCAGGCTCCGGGCCTTCCGCTCGACCACCCCGGTCCGAATCAGCTTCTCAATGATCTCCGCGCGGGTAGCGGGAGTCCCCAGTCCGCGCTCCTTCATCGCCTCAGCCAACTCCTCGTCGTCGACCAGCTTCCCGGCCGTCTCCATGGCAGCTATGATGGACGCGTCCGTGAACCGGGGCGGAGCTTTGGTCAGCTTGTGTTCACTCTCGACCCTGAATGCCTGGACACTGAGCTTCTCTCTGAGATCTGGCAAGTCCTTGCTGTCAGCCTCTCGCGGAGCAACTTCCAGCCATCCTGAGGTCTTCACGACTCTGCCGTCACTGCCAAAAGTCTCGCCCTCGACCAGGGTCTCGACACGGGTGAGCATGAGAACGGCTTCGGGATAGAATTGCTCGAGGAACCGGCGCACAACCAGGTCGTAGACCACGCTCTCGTCATGGGAAAGAGTGCTTCGGTCCAGCCGCGTGCCAGTGGGAATGATAGCATAGTGGTCGCTGACCTTTTCGTCGTTGAAGACGAAGGGCCGCATCTTCCACCCCTCGCGCTGCACGTGTTGCACGTATGGGGCATATTCCCCTATTCCCAGATCGCCAAGTACAGTGATGACTTCCTTGCGGAGCGCCTTGGGCAGGTACTTGCTGTCGGTTCTTGGGTAGGTGATGGCGCGCTTCTCTTCGTAAAGCGACTGTGCCGCCCTGAGCGTGCGGCTCGCACTCAGACCATTCAGCCCGTTTGCCTCCCGTTGCAGCAACCCAAGATCATACAGATAGGGCACCTGCATGCGGCTCTCTTTCTGGGCGACCGACGCAACCACCCCTTTGCGCCCTGAACACTTCGTGGCGATGACCTCGGCCATCTTCTGGTCGGCGAGTCTGCTCTCGGATCCCCGGTGCCACAGTCCTGCATAGGTCGGCTCACCATCTGGCACCACTCTGAACTCACCCTCGACCTCGAAATAGGGCACGGGAGTGAATGCCTGGACTTCCTTCTCGCGCTTGGCGATAAGTGCCAGGACTGGCGTTTGCACGCGGCCCACTGTAACAAGCGAGCCGTTGCGCCTGGTCAGTCCCCGAGTGGCGTTAATGCCGACCAGCCAGTCTGCCTCCGAACGAGCCAGTGCAGCCCTGCCCAGGTCGTCATATTCCGACTCGGGACGGATGTGCTTGAACCCGTCACGAATGCTCTCATCCGTATAGGAGGACAGCCATAAGCGCGACGCAGGTTTCTTCGCCCCCGCCAGCACATAGATGTTGCGAAAGATCAACTCGCCTTCGCGACCCGCATCGCAAGCGTTGATAACCTCATCCACGTCCTTGGATCCGATCAGCTTCTTGAGAGCGTTGAAACGCTCCTCAGCTCCTTCCAGAACTGAGAATCCGAATGCTTCAGGAATGATTGGGAGGTAAGACAGCAACCATTGCTTGTATTTCTTGTCGTAGTCTTCGGGCTCTGCTAATCCAACAAGGTGGCCCACCGCCCACGAGACTATGTAGTGTTCACCTTCATAATAGTCACGACTCTTCTTGCAGTGATCAATGACCGCAGCAAGTTGCTCCGCCACACTCGGCTTTTCTGCTATGACAAGCTTCTTCACGACGACTCCTTGGATGCATCGACAGTAACGGTCCCCATTATACACACAAACAACCCCGGGCAAGTGCCTGAGGCTTCTCAGTCCACTGGGTCCAGTCTGCGACCTTGTCAATGCCAGGCTGGCAACTCCAGGGACGATAGACTTGCTATCAGCAGAAAGACTTCGCGAGAGCCAGTGAGTGACACGAAGCTGCCACAAGAGGTCAAAGGGTCGGCATCGGGACAGTCCTCTGTTGCTCACTGTGGACGCAACCGCCGCAGAGAGTACTCACTTCGTGTGGCGGAGAATCTTCCTGTCATCGACATCATACATCACTACAGCATGGTTCTTCTTGATCAGTTCTCTCTGGAGAAGATTGCCTGTTCTTTCATCTACTTGTTCTCTGAAGACGAGACCGTTTCTATAGACAGTATCGCCTTCCCTTGAGAAGTACTCGCTTTTCGTCCTGATGTGATACCGGACGTCCAAGCGCTTGTTCGCACGCAGTTCGCCGCACAAGTACTTGTCTGTAACGTAGGTGATGAGCTGAAATGTAGTATCTGTATTGTTCTTGAAGCGATAGTCGAGATAGTTGTACATGATCGATGTTCCTGTTCCAAAAGGAATCTGCCTGCCAAAGTCAGGAAACAGATCCATTGCATCATGATGGTGATGTTCGACGATCTCCATAGGTGAGTGCAGCACCAGAAAGTGAATGAGGTTCGTGAATTGGCACATCCCCCCGCCGATTCCTTCAGCCACTTTTCCCGAACTGATGACAAGCCCCTTCTTGTAGCCTTCTCTCTCACTGCACCTTCCGACCAGCTTCCAGAAGGAAAAGGTCTGTCCCGGGCGAATCAGGACATTCGTAACCTTCGGGGCAGACAAAGCCAGGTTGATGACCTTGTTTTCCTGCAGCAGAGGATCGACATTCCCGAGCACTCTGCGCATCAAGGACTTGTTCCCGTAGATCAGGAAGGGCAATGGGCTGTCCGTCTTGTCGGTCGCGAATTCCTGACGAGAGAAAACGTTCTTCACGTCTCTCGCCACTATGTTCTTGAGGACAGATATCTGGTACGTTGTCGGCGATATTTCGCAGAACAGTCTTCTACCCATTGCAACCGCTCCCCTGACGTGCAGGCAAACTGTCCTCGCACCATACCACAGAGGGGTTCATGCGCATGCATGTGCCGCCGAGCATGGACTCCCTGGAGCGTAGCACAGCATGGTTTGTGGATGACCAGGTCGCGAGAGAGGGGCTGCTCCCGAGGAACCTCGAAGGTCGTCTGGGTGCAGTATCGTACTCTTGGTGCGCCCGACAGGATTTGAACCTGTAATCTACGGCTCCGGAGGCCATCGCCTTATCCAGTTGGGCCACGGGCGCACACGTCGGCCAGTATAGCAGAAAGGCCGACCCTGTACAAGGTCGGCCTTTGGCTCAGCACCTCACAAAACACGGCTCAGCTACTCTACCGTCACACTCTTTGCCAGGTTCCGTGGCTGGTCCACGTCGAGGCCCTTGCCGTCAGCCGTGTAGTATGCCAGGAGCTGAAGCGGCAGTAAGTAGACAACCGGAGAGAACAACTCTTCGACCGGCGGCATCGGGATGAAGTCGGTAGCGATGCTCTGAGCTCTCTTGTCTTTCTTGTCGGCCAGCACCACGAGCGGCGAATCGCGTGCGATGGACTCCTGCAGATTCGAGTAGATCTTCTCGTACAACGCCCCCTGTGGAAGGATACCCACCACGGGCACGTCCTCGTCCAGCAAGGCGATAGGGCCGTGCTTAAGCTCTCCTGCAGCATATCCCTCGGCATGAATGTAGCTGATCTCCTTCATCTTGAGGGCCCCCTCCAGAGCGATGGGGTAGTTGACGCCGCGTCCGACATAGATCATGTCGTGGACCTTGTAGAACTTATGCGCGATCGCCTCCATGATGCCCGCGTATTCGAGGACCTGCTCACACTTCTGGCTGAGGCTGGACAACTGAGAAGCGTAGTGAGCCGACGTCTCCGCGTCGAGCGTGCCGTTGCGCTGACCAAAACTGATGGCTATCAGATAGAAGGCGATGAGTTGAGCCATAAACGACTTCGTGGCTGCAACGCCGATCTCGAGACCCGCCTGAGTAACAAATGTCACGTCTGACTCGCGCGAAACGGTACTCTCGGGTCGGTTCGTGATGGCGACGACCCTGGCACCCAGATCTCGTTGAAGTCGAAGCGCAGCAAGGGTGTCGATAGTTTCTCCCGACTGTGTGACCGCTATCCCCATCGTCCCCGGTCGAACAATGGGCCGCTGGTAGCGGTATTCGCTGCTGAAACTCACCTCGGTCGGGATGCGTGCCAGTTCTTCCAGAAGGTACTTTCCTACGCGCGCGGCATGGTAGGACGTTCCTGCCGCCACAATCGATATGCGCTCTGGGACGAGCTGACCCTGGAATTCCTCGAGCTCGACATGCCCACTGTCGATATCGATGCGGCCATATAGCGTATCTCTGATGACGACCGGCTGCTCATGGATCTCCTTCAGCATGAAGTGCTTGTATCCCTGCTTCTCAGCAGCAGAAGCATTCCACTGAACGGTCATCGGTGTCCGATCGAGAGGACGCCCGTCATCCAGTGAGTAGAAGGCATATCCCCGTTCGTTGATCTCTACAATGTCCCCATCATGCATCGGGATGATCTTGTGAGTGTACTCGAGAAGCGCCGGAGTGTCTGAGCCAAGGATCATCTCTCCGTCGCCGACACCGAGCACCAGGGGAGACAGCTTGCGGATCGCCACGATGCGACTGGGAAACGCCTTCGCCAGGACGAGGAACGCAAAGGCTCCGTCAAGCTGCAATGCAGTCTTCCGCGCCGCATCGAGCAAGTCCACGCCCGCGTCGATCTGCTCCTCCATAAGGTGAGCAATGACCTCGGTGTCGGTCTCGGAGACAAAAACGTGTCCTTTGCGGATCAAATCATCTCGGAGGACCTGGTAGTTCTCGATAATGCCGTTGTGGATAACGGCGATCGCACCTTTGCAGTCTACGTGTGGATGCGCATTTCTGTCCTCGACCCTGCCATGCGTGGCCCATCGTGTGTGACCGATTCCGGTAATAGCAGTATACTCCTTGCCCTCAATGGCCTCCTCAAGAGCCTTGAGCTTGCCGCGCTTCTTCACGACGACCAGTTCCCCCTTCTCGAGAATAGCCATGCCTGCGGAGTCGTACCCTCGATACTCGAGCTTGCGCAGACCCTCGATGATGACAGGAACTACCTTACGCGGTCCAACATACCCAATGATTCCACACATGTCACTCCTCTCCTTGTTGACCAGCCGACAGCAAAACGCCCTTCAGCCGTTCTGCCACTGCCATCAGGCGCTCAGTGTCCCTGCCCTCCAGGAAGATACGTACCAGGGGCTCCGTCCCGGAAGGGCGCACAACCAGTCTGGCGGCATTTCCTAACTCCAGGCGCGCCGCTTCGACGGCCGTCACGAACTCCGGATATGAGGCGATGGATTTGTCTTTCACCCTGACGTTCTCGGCAATCTGAGGATAGAGTTCAACTTCGTCGACAACGTCCGACAGGTCCCGCCCCGTTCGGACAAGAAATCCCAGCACTGCCAAGGCCGTCGCGAGGCCGTCGCCTGTCACATTCTGGGATATGTTGATGATGTGTCCCGACTCCTCCCCACCGAGCACGAAGCCACCCTCGTTCAGGCGATCCAGTATGTATCGATCCCCGACACTCGTCCGTTCGAGCCTGATCCCGTGTGGCTCCAACGCCTTCTCAAGGCCAAGGTTGGTCAGAACGGTTCCAACAACCGTGTTCCCACTAAGGCGGCCCTCTCCGGCCAATCCCAGAGCCAGGACATACAACATGACGTCACCGGAGACACGGCGCCCTGATCGGTCAACCATGATAACCCGGTCGCCATCACCGTCGTGGGCAACACCCAGGTCTGCCTTCTCTGCTACGACCCGCGCTCCAACCGCGCCGGGGTGCGTGGATCCACAATCCTTGTTGATGAGCTTGCCATCCTGGTCTGTGTTCATCTCGATCACACGGGCACCCAGCTGTCGCAGCAGCGTCGGCGTCGTGTAGCCTGTCGCCCCGTGAGCACCATCGACGACGATGCTGAGGCCTTCGAGCGAGAGCCCTGGGTTGTTCTGCTTGACGAAGGCTATGTACTCTTCTCGCGCATTTTCAACTCTGTGAGCGCCACCCACTTCATCGCCACGTACTCTCGAAGGGTTGCCGAGTTCCACGAGTCCGAGGTTCCCCTCGATTGCTTCCTCGTCAGCATCTGCCAACTTGTGACCGCCAGGGCCAAAGAACTTGATTCCGTTGTACTCGGGTGGATTGTGTGACGCGGAGATCATGGCTCCCGCCATGTACCGTGTGTCGCGAGCCAGAATAAGGGCAAGCCCCGGTGTTGGCAGTACCCCCAGGTAGTCAACGGATACTCCCGTCTCCATGAAGCCGGCGCCCAGCGCCGCAGCAAGCATCTCCGATGAGACACGTGGATCCCAGGCAATGGCGACGATCCGATCCACATACTGACCAAGGTGTCCGTCGAAGTAGATTGATGCGGCCGCTCCGAGAGACAGGGCAAGCTTGGACGTGATTTGGGCGTTCACGACACCCCGGACGCCGTCCGTTCCGAACAGATTTCTCTTAGCCATGCATTAACTATAGGTCGCTTGAGCCTGCACGCAAGATTCATACTTTCAGACCGGCGTGGAGCTCCTCTTCAGGAAACGTTCTCCAGCCCGGCCAGAGGCGCATGCAGAAAGCCGGAGCTCTGCAGCCCCGGCTGGTAGTGCGGCGATCTGTCGTTTCCGTCAGTTCTGCGGTGGCAGGCTCCTGGGCGAACGGCGCTTCCTCAGCTTAAGAACGATCCACACGACTGCCCAGATAAGCAGCCCATAGAACGCAAGGAAGATCGCGGCACCGCCAAACCACGTCCAGAATGCAGCCAGTCCATGTCCAAACCGGGCAAGAGACTGGACGAACGCAGACCAGAAGCCTCGAGGTGCGACAAAGGCTTCGGTTGTCTGTACCAGCTGTGCAGTGACAGTAGCGAGCGACGTGGCATTGTCCATGTAACGCTGCTGACCCTCATACTGTTCGATCTGTGTACGAACCGACCGCAACTGCTCCTGAACTGCCAGCATGTCCTTGATGTTTGTGGCTTTCTTCAGGAACCCCACCAACTGCTCTTCTTCCGCCCGAAGAACCTTAAGGCGAGCCTGGATATCGATGTACTGCGACGTGACATCCTCCGAACCGCTGCTGCGGCTCGTAACCGTACCGAGTCCAGCAAGATCGGTCATAAGCTGAGCGACTTTTGCTGAGGGCACGCGTAGTGTGGCTGTCGCAACTACCTGCGTATCCGATTTCCGCAGCGATGACTCTGCCACGAAGCCGCCATGCTTGGCAGCAAGGGCCTCGCAGTCACTGAAAGCCTTCTCGGCGTCGACGACGTCAAGCGCAAGACTGGCATTGAAAATGATCTTGCGGTCAGTGACCGCCTGCTGCTCAGTCGTTGTCCAAGAAGGTGGAGCAGACGACTCCTTGCTGATGACACCGTTGTCCGCGGTGTTGCCGGATGTCGCGCCGTCGAACTCCGGCGAGACGGAGCTGCGCTTCGCGCATCCACTTACGCCCATGACCACCACTGCAACGACGAGAATCAGCGCAAGAAATCGACGTACTCGCACAGACTGAGTCATACGTGCCTCCCCTGGACGGAATGGGCGCATGAGCGCCAAGTATTCATGGAATGATGCATATGAGCGACGATGAACTACCCACGCTGGTCGACCACGAATCCGCCGAATACCGCGGAAGCATGCGAAGACCGGAGAGTGCCTCCCCA
>CAYRQW010000039.1:0-13103 GCA_964426505.1 uncultured Caldisericota bacterium | reverse complement strand
GCCTTCAGCAGATGCGCCACGGGGACGGCCCCGGGAGATGCCTCCCGGGGCCGTCTTCTCTCCTGTGTTCAGACCCTTGGCGTTTCGGCCTCTTTCTGGAGCTGTTCGCGCCGCCTGCGATACAGGATGATCGGCAGGTCGCCCTGGATAAGCTTCTCCCCTCCGTTCAGACTACTGATGAACGGGCGCTGTGTCCGTACGATCCGGCGATCCTGGTGCGCGATCGTGATGTTGGCGAGCCCGGTGAGCAAGTCGAAAAGCTGCTTGACGCCCGGAAGGCGGCCGAAACTGCGGTAGAAGCGCAGGTACAGAATGCTGTGCTCTTCGTCGACGCAGACGAACGCCGCGGTGATGCGCGCATTCGGTCCCAGGTTGTTCTGCCAGAGGTTGGGAAAGACGAAGGTCAGCTGCGACTCACGATTCGGGATCGTCATTTCATCTGGCCGGCGAGGCGTCTGGCCCGCGTCCTTCTCGTTGTCGACCCATACGCGCAGGACATTGCCATCCATCTCAGCGACAGGGCCGTTGACGACCGTCCGGTTCCCTGCACCGATGGTGTTGTAGTGAACAAAGGGCAGGTGGACCACGTCGAGCTGATTCTCGATGGCACGCGTATAGAATGCATTCCATGGGTCGCGCCATGTGCCATAGGTCAGCCTCGTGTCATCCAGCCCGGGGATGAACGGCAGCTCAGGGAATTCCTCGCGCGGTTCGCCCCACCACAGATAGATGTAGCCATGTGCCTCCCGCACGACGAATGCCTCACCCTGGAAGGTGGTCGGCACGGGAGCGTTCTTTCCATTCGCCGGGATGACCGTTACATGACCTTTGCCATCATACTGCAGCCCATGGAACGGGCACTCCACGCAGTCGCCCTTCACCTTCCCTGCGCTGAGCGCAACACCCCGATGAATGCAGTGGTCGCTCATGCAGAACACCGTGCCCTTCGTATCCCGCCACAGGACCAGGTCCCGGCCCATCCGCCGGACCGCGAGAAGCGCTCCTCGTTTGACCTCACGCGACTCGAGAATGACGTACCACTGGTTTCGTATCATCGCTTACCCTCCCGTTCACTGACTTTCGGCAGAAACGCCGGGCAGCATGCCCGGAGCAATGGTGATTCTTTCAGCCCTTCCTCGCCTTGTTCTTCAGCCTTTCTTCAGCATGTCTGGTATTCTCCGCGACTCTGAACCTGACGATCCTGCCGATCAGTTCAACCGGCAACGGCTTGCTCATCGGGAACTGGATCGAACCCTTGCCGCTCTTGTACGCGGACAACTCCCGAATGAAGGCTTCGACTCCGCTCGGCGATGGATAGAGGCCGATGTGGCTCTTGAAGGCGGCAAAGTGCACGAGGTTCCCGTGCAGGACGAACGTGGGCATCCGGTAGCTGATCCTCTCTTCAGCCTCTGGTGCGGCATCCCTGATGATCTCTCTCATCGTCCTGAGCCTCTCCTGGACTTCTTTTGGAAACTGCGCGATGTATGTGTCGATCAGATCTGGAGCGTTCCTGCCACTGTCCACGACATCCCCTTTCGCCCTGACGACCGTCTCAGACCTGCTGTGGCTCTGCCGGCGTGTCATGATCCGGGATGAGCCGCTCGACATTCCTGACGCTCGGGATCAGGTACCCAGCCATGCCAGCCACAGCCCCGGCCAGCCCGAACAGGACAAACATGAGCGAGATGCCTGCACCGCTGCCTGTCCCCGTGAGCCAGCCGAGCACGGGCGCAAGAGAACCGGAGGCCTGCATCGCTGGGCCAAATACCCTGTCAGCAAGAGGTCCCGAAGCCAGCATGGCGATGGGAGCCGTGACCTGGGCGATGATGAGCCGGATGGAGAAGACACGCCCCTGCAGGGCAGGAGGCACTTTCGACTGCCAGATGGCCTGATTGCTGCCGTTCAGCATCGGGAGGAAGATCATGCTCAAGAATCCGCCGATCGCCCAGACCGGCAGCGACCGACCCAGTCCCAGGACCACTGTCCCGAACAAGGATGCGAAGACCATACCGAGGAGAACGCCGTCGACCTTGCGCCTGGGCCCTCCCCAGGCCGTCAGCGCCGCGCCTCCGATCACGCCACCGACAGCAGAGGCAGACTGTACGGTCGCGAGCACGGTCGAGTTGTTTCCGGTCCGGGCGAGGATCAATGCCGGCAGGATCGTGATGCAGAGGCTTGCCAGCAGATTCGACAAGAAGAACATCATCTGCAGGTTGAACAGCGGACGGTGGTTCCAGATGTACCGGAAGCCAAACGTGGACTGTCTGAGGAAGCTCTCCTGCTGTTCCGGAACGGTCTTCGGCGGATTCGGGATGGTGACCGCAGCCAGGGTACTCAGCGCTATCACGAAGGTCACGAGATCGATGGCGAAGATGACCCACAGGCGCTCGAAGCCCACCATACCGATCAGGGCGCCCGCAAGGATGGGGGCCGCGATACCGGACCCGCTCTCGGCCATGGCGATCATTCCGCTGGCACGCTGATACTGCGTTTTTGGGACCATCATGCTGATGGCGGCGCTGTACGCCGGCCACTGAAAGCTCTGAAAGACCGCTGTGAGGGCCCCGACAACGTATAGATGCCACACCTGGAGATGCCCGCTGGCAAAGAGGATGAGGATCGCCAGTGTGCCAGTGGCGGACGCAAGGTCGGAGAGTGCCATCGTCCATTTGCGGTTCCATCGGTCCACCAGGACCCCTGCGATCGGGCTCATGATGATCATCGGGGCGAAGCCGAAGAACGCGACCATGGACAGCGCGGTCGCGAGGCCGGTCGTGCGGTACGCCCACAGTGTCAGCGCAAATCCGGTCATCGCAGTCCCTACAAGGGATACGACCTGCCCGAACCAGACGATGGTGAACGCAGTCATCCCCTTTGGCCTGTGCGACGACGCGACAACGGTCTGCTCTTCAGTTCCAGCGACGTCTTTCATGATCACCCCTGTTCCCCTGATCTCACTCGTGCGTAACCGCACTCAGCACAGTCCGATTATACTAATAGCAGGATACCGAAAAACGTTACAAG
Organism: uncultured Caldisericota bacterium; assembly: GCA_964426505.1. GTDB lineage: Bacteria > Caldisericota > Caldisericia > Cryosericales > Cryosericaceae > Cryosericum. The sequence continues at coordinate 10,079 of CAYRQW010000039.1, read as the reverse complement.
CCCAAGCGCACGCATGATCGATCGTTCAATCGTCGCACGCCAGGAGGAATGTAATCATGCAGGAGACACTGTTCAGAGAGTACTGCCGGCAGCGCAGGTTTGATGACATGACCACCGAGGCATCCGTCACGACAGTGCGAGACTTCGAGCACTATGCGACTGCCGTCGGCGCGACGCTGGATACGGTCACGACCGATCACCTTTCGAACTACCTGCAACAACTGTCGCGAGCGGGGACTGCTTCGGAGGAGAGACTCATTGCGCTGGCCAGGTACAGCTATGTCACTCACCGGAACGACCTTTTTCTCCAGCTCGTTCACGTCGCGGAGGCACCCGGCATCCTGCCAGTGCTGCGAGCGCGAGCTCGCCAGATCGTCGGCGATGAAGCTGCAGAAAAGGTCTTCGACGGCGTGGACCTGCCGCCGGAAGGGTCGCCCATCGATGCCTATCCACGTGTTGTCGAGGAGATCCTGAAACGAATGCAGGCCACTCTTCCGCCCGAGACGTGCAAGCAGGTGCTGGCCGGCAACATGCACCAGATACCAGAGACATCCTTCGCGGACATGAAGGAGAGATTCCAGGGCAACCCCGACATCGATGCACTCCTGGCGGACCGTCATGATCGTCTCGTGGGCGAACTCGAGGACCACATGAACCAGAACAAGCTATGGTACGAGCAGGAGATCACTCCCGCGGTCCTGGAGTATGTCCGCAGCAACCCCGAGATCCAGAGTGGCGTCCGCGACGGCGACATCATCCACGTCGCGAAGATCCCGTTTGCCCCCCAGGCATACCTTGACGAGAAGGACCCGACGAGAAAGCGGTACTATGCATGTCACTGCCCACTGGCGCGCACGTCCATCATCTCGGGAGAGCGGGAGGTCTCATCCGTTTTCTGCTACTGCAGTGCCGGCTACGAGAAGCTCCCGTTTGACGTCATCTTCGGGGAGCCGGTCAAGGTTGAAGTCCTGGAGAGCGCGCTTGGAGGCAGCGACCGCTGTCGCTTCGCGATCACCATCCCGAAGCAGTTTCGCAAGAGTTCATAGCCCCGTCACGGTACGCGTGCGCGGCACCTTGGATCAGGTCTGGGCGTCCGTGTGTCGCCGATCGAGCTCCTGCTGGATACGGCGCTGTTCCCAGTCCCTGCCCAGGAACCGCCCGATGCCAAACACTGAGATGGCGTGTACTGCGAGAGCGATGCCCCATCCGATGAGAGGCCAGATGAACCAGATGACACCGTCATTCTTCTTGAGCGTGGCAACGTTGAGAACGGCCAGGCAGGTGTTCGCCAGAAGGTACATGGCCGCGTGCGCGTACAGCCCTTTGATCTCCTGGACCCTGTCCCTCGCCTTCTGGTATTCCTCGAGCTCTGTCACGCTCGCACCTCGTGCGCTGCTTCAAGAACAGCGGCGATGTGTCCCTTGACCTTCACTTTGCGCCACTCGCGCACGATCTTCCCGTCGGGATCGATCATGAACGTGGTCCGCTCTGTTCCCATGAAGTCATGGCCCGCGAGTCGTTTCCCCTTCCAGACACCGAGAGCTTCGAGCAGGGTATGTTGGGGATCTGACAGAAGGGTGAAGGTGAGACTGTCCTTGAGGGCGAACCGCGTGTGCGATGCGACAGAATCCGCGCTGATGCCAAAAATCCGGAAGCCGAGCCGGAGAAACTCGTCCTGCTGATCCTGAAAGCCCATTGCCTCCTGCGAACATCCCGGCGTCATGTCTCTGGGATAGCAGTAGAGGACGATCCAGTGGCCTCGCAGGTTGGTGTCACGTACGGTCCCGCCATGCTGATCCTGCAGCTCGAAGACTGGAAGCGTGTTGCCGACTGTCGTCATGTGTACCTCCTGGTCGAGAATATCGTCAGTATATCGCACAATAGACCTGCATCATGCTGTCCGTGACAGAAGGTGCGCCAGCTCGGCGGCGGCCTGGGTCAGCAGAGCCTGGCCGTTTTCCATGGCCTCGTGCTCGCTCATGGGCCGATCGAGCATCGTGATGAAGACATCGATGCCGGCTGCCCGTACCTGTGCCCTGTCACGCACGGCCCCCGAGATAGCCACCGTCAGCCCCTCCGGAGAAGCCTTGCGAAAACGCCGAGCCACACGGATCGGCGCCTTTCCATACACCGTCTGAGCATCGATGCTCCCCTCTCCGGTCACGAGCACGTCGCACCCCGCAGCACGGGCATCGAAGTCCTCCAGGTCCATGAAGAGTTCAGCGCCTGGCTCCAGGTGTGCCCCCAGCCAAGCAACTGCAGCGCCGCCGACACCACCGGCAGCGCCTGCGCCCGGCATGTCGTGCAGACGCACACCCGTTGCCTGGAACGTTGTGTCCGCCAGCCGTTCCAGTCCCTTCTCCAGCAGCGTCACCATGTCGGGTGTGGCCCCTTTCTGTGGACCGAATACCGCAGCGGCGCCTGTGGGGCCAACCAGAGGATTGGTGACGTCGCTGGCGACGATCAGCCTGGTCTGTTTCATGGGCGAGCCTGCCACGACACGGGCCAGCCTGGAAAGCCCATCACCACCCCGCCATGAGGCATTGGCGGCCTCGTCGGTGATGCTGAAGCCCAGTGCGGCCAGCATACCCAGCCCCCCATCCACCGTCGCAGAACCGCCAGCCCCCAGGATGATGCGGTCCGCACCATGTTCCAGTGCGTGTCTGATCAACAGACCCGTCCCCCAGGTTGTCGTCACCATCGGGTTCCGCTCCTCAGCTGCAATCAATGCCCAGCCGGATGCCTTGGCCATCTCGATGACAGCCGTCTGGCCAAGCCATGCCACGGGCGCCTCGATCGGACGCATCAGGGGATCGAACGTACTTACGAATTCGATGCGTGCGCCCAGCGTCGCCGCAACGTCGATGGTGCCGTCTCCGCCATCGGCAAGATACACCTTCTCGACCTGAAATCCGGCCGCCTCAAAGGCTGACGCCACAGCATCCGTGGCCGCCTTCGTCGAAATGCTCCCTTTGAACGCGTTCATGCTCACGAGTACCTTCGCCACAGTAACCCCCTTTGTGTCTGCCCGACGCGCAACTCAGCACTCCTGCGAGCAACATGGCCAACCCTGCAGCGGTCAATCTGACAGTCATGGCGCACCACAGCACACTCGTATTGTAGCAGTAGCTCCATGGGATTCCAGACCGATGGGGCTTGACAGCAGCACACACTTGTCGACAATACTGACCGACTGGTCAATGACCACCCGGTCGACAGACCGCTGGATAGACAGAAAGCGAGGAGACAACACATGCTGATTCAACTGAACGGGGTTGGACGCAAGTACCAGATGGGCCAGGGCGAGTTCTGGGCACTCAAGGACGTCACACTGAACATCCCGGAAGGTCAGATGGTAACGATTCTGGGACCGTCGGGCTCGGGCAAGTCGACACTGCTGAATATTGTGGGTGGCATCGACCGTGCTGACACGGGCACGGTCGGCGTCGCCGGCGTCGACCTCTCGCACGCATCGGAACGCGACCTCACGCAGTTTCGACGAGACACGGTGGGGTTCGTGTTTCAGTTCTTCAATCTCATCCCCAACCTGACCGTCCGCGAGAACGTCGAGGTGACAGCGGACATCGTGAAGAAGCCCCTGCCCATCGGCGAGGTCCTGGATGCCGTCGGCCTGACTGGTCTGGCGGACCGTTTTCCCTCGGAATTGTCGGGCGGTGAACAGCAGCGCGTGTCACTTGCCCGGGCGGTCGTCAAGAACCCAGCCCTGCTGCTTGCCGACGAGCCGACGGGATCGCTCGACTTCGTCACATCGCGCGATATCCTGCGACTCCTTGTCCAGGTCAACGAGGTTTACCACACGACCATCGTGCTGGTCACGCATAATGCCGCCATCGCGGACATGACGGACCGCCTCATCCGCCTGCGCAGCGGAGAGATCGAAGAGGACCGCCTGGTCGGACGTCTCATCAAAGCAGAGGAAGTGACCTGGTGAACACCCTGCTGAAGCGCCTTCCCCGCACGATCCGCTCGAACCGGTGGCTCGTCTACGGCTGTGTCGCGCTGGTCGTCATGTCCTGCATGCTCTATGTCAGCATCAACGCTCTCCTTATCGACATCAGTGAGAGCAAGGCGCGGTTCGAACGCGATTCCCGGATCGAATCCGCGACATTCCTTCCACGGGAACCCTTCGCCGACCTGTCGACGTTCGAACAGGATCATGGCTTCGCCATCGAGCGCCGTCGGGAGGTTGACGCTGCTGTCGGACAGGGTCTCGCGTTGCGCGTGTTCGAGCAGACAGCGCGTGTGAACATCCCCGCCATCACCGCCGGCCGGGACCTGCGGGCGGACAATGAGATGCTGCTTGGTCAGACCGTCGCCGCTGCCCTCAAGTCCCGGCTGGGGACGACCATGACACTGCTGGGACGTTCATTCACGGTCGTCGGCTTCGCTTCTGTACCGGACTACCTGTATCCGATCCGGACAACAGATGACACCGGCATCATGCTGGACCCCAAGGCGTTCGGCATCGCGGTGATCACACCTTCGGCGATGGACGCACTGGCACCCGAAGCCCTTGCGACCTGGCATATCCGGACCGTCGACGGGTCGACTTCCACTGCGAAACAGGAGCTATCCCGAACAGTGGGTCTCACGTTCTGGCAGGACCTGACGGCAAACCCCCGCTACACCCTGGCCACGGCAAAACTCGAGGGAGCGTCCTCAGTCTCCACAACGATGCCCCTGGTGATCCTCCTGCTGACGTGCCTGCTGTTGGCGGCCACACAAGGTCGTATCGTTCGCATGCAGCGCGCGCAGCTGGGAACACTCAAGGCGCTGGGGTATTCGACATGGGAGCTTGTAGTTCACGAACTTGCACTCCCCGCGATCATCGCGCTGACAGGGTCCGTGGTCGGAATCCTGATATCGATCCTTACGACGCGTTCCCTGCTCGACCTCATGGTCACGTACTTCAGCATACCGCTGTACGTGACGACCGTACCCTGGCCCAGCATCATCTTCGCCCTGGTCGCTCCTGTCACGTTCCTGGTTCCTGCAGTTGCTCTCGTGGCTACGCGCCTACTGAGCCAAACCCCCATCAAGCTCATGCAGACGACTGTCGCAAACAACCACGTGAACCTGCTCGAGCGCTCGATTCATCTGCGTGGTGGTTCCTTCAGGAAGCGGTTCGCGACAAGGACTGCCATCCGAGGTCTGACACGCCTGGCCCTGCTCATGCTGGGCGCCATGCTCGCCGGCTACCTGCTGCTCTTCGGCGGAGCCATGCGCGATTCCATGGACTCCCTTGTTCGCAGTGCATTCCGGGACACCACGTACAACTACACCTACGTGTTGACGGCGCCACGCGTGGAAAACCCGTGGGGCGGCGAAAGCCTTACCATCGCGCCATTCACGACCGCTGATGGCCAGCTGACCTTCCAGGTGATGGGGCTTCCCCGGACCTCCACCCTGCTTGTTCCCCGCAACACGAAAGGCGAGGCAATCCCCATCGACAGAGTCATCATCACCAGGGCTCTGGCAGACAAGCTCGGTCTCGAGGTCGGCGACTCCCTGGCCGTCACACAGACGGCCACTGCGCAGGATCTGACGCTCACGGTCGACGCGGTGGCGGAGATGTATGCGACAGCAGCCGTCATTCTGCCTCAGAGTCGTCTCAACGGCATTCTCGGGGCGCCAGCCGGCAGCTTCAACGCCCTGTTCAGTACCGCCAGGCTCGACGTGCCATCCCAGGACGTGGTCATGTCGACGTCCATGGCCGAAAGCAAGGCTGCCTTCGATTCCGTCATAGAACCCGTCTGGATCGTCCTTGGGTTCATAGCTGTCTTCGCAGTCTTCATCGCACTCATGGCTCTCTCAGTCGTTACGACCCTTACCGTGGAGGAGGAACGGCACAGCATCTCCGTTCTCAAGGTCCTGGGGTATCACGCTGACGAGCTCAACGCCATGGTCCTGGGATCGGGCATCATCGCCGTCGCAGCGGGGTTCGTCATCAGTATGCCGCTTCTGCTGTCGTCCTGGCGAAGCTTGTTCGCCAAGACGACAAGCACCATGACCTTCAGTCTTCCCATACGGCTTTCGCCGCTTTCAGTGATCGTATGCGCGGGGATCATGCTGGGAACGTATCTGGTGTCGCTCAGAGCCGCGCGGCGCAAAGTCCTCGGCGTTCAGATGGCCGTCAGCCTCAAGGCTGCCCGAGAGTAATGGCGGAACGGCTCCGACAGCCCTTCGCCGACAGCAGGCGGACTGCTCTCGTCAGTGCAGCCATCCGCGAATTCGCCACTGCCGGCTACCGGGCTGCCTCGACAAACTGCATCGTCCAGGCGGCCGGGGTCAGCAAGGGACTCCTGTTTCATTACTTTGGGGACAAGAAGGGCTTGTACCTTGAGGCTGTTCAGACATGCACCAGGGAACTGATGCGTCGCTTCGACGATCGCCTGGGACCGACCAGCGCTGATCTCTTCGAGCGTCTCCGGCAGTACACGCTGGCCAAGTGGTCCCTGTTTGAAGAGGACCAGACAGCATTCGCCTTCCTTCAGGAAGCCATGACGGACCCACCGCTCGAGCTCCGCGACGTTCTGATCGCGTCGACAGCCGAGATCACGGCCTCGACCTACCAGCGGCTCTTCAGCGGGATCGACACGAGCTGCTTCAGACCAGGCGTGACGGTCGAACAGGCCATGCGTCTGCTCACCTGGACCTTCGACGGCCTGAGCAAGCAGTACGCGGCCCTCCTCCGGGAGAAGCCTCTTGACCTCGCTGGCATACAGAACGTCATGTTCGGGGAGGTGGACATCTATATAACCCTGCTCCGCCACGGCATCGAGACAGACTCCTCCTGATTGCCCTTTCCTGCAGGGCTTAACCTTCCTATACTTGGAGAAGAACGTGAGACAACGAGACACTGATCCTCGTCGATCCTGACGATGGGTGAATGCCGTCGGCCCGAGTGCCGAAATGTGGCTCCCGCCGATCGGGCAGCAGAGAATGGGAGGTTAACATGCCGTTCGTCGACCAAGATGTTGCCGCTCAGCTGGAAGGTGTGTGGGCACTGGAACTGGTCAACTATGCAGAGACGCTCAAGCGATTGGGCCTGAGGCCCTCGGCCGCCACCGAACCCATTGGCGACGGCGTCTGCGTCTACACGTCGCCGGATCTTCCTGTCAACAGGGCTGCGGGCATGGGACTGACCTCGCCGGTCACCGCTGGTCAGATGGATGAGATCGAACGCTTCTTTGCTGATCGTGAGGTACCAACTCAACTCGACCTCTGTCCCCTGGCTGACCCATCCCTGCTGGAACTCGCAGCACAACGCCGTTACCACGTCGTCCGGTTCCTCGACGTTCTGTCCATGGACTTGCCGTCACAGGATCCCCTGCCTGCCGTGCCGCTCGGCGTCGAAGTTCGCGCGATCACCGCTGACGATGCTGAGATATGGGCACAGGCAGTCGCATCGGGTTTTGCGGCGACCGACGGACTCGACGAGTCGGACGCAAATGTCATCCTTGCGCGCGCCGCTGCACACAGTCCCGGCGTTGTCTGCTACATGGCTACCGTGGCGGGCCAGCCTGCCGGTGGAGGGGCCATGATCCTGCACAATCGTCTTGCGGCGCTCTTCTCCTCCAGCACGAGGCTGCCCTTCCGCGGACGAGGCATTCAGAACGGCCTCGTTGTTGCACGCCTGAAGGCGGCTGCCTCTGCCGGCTGCACGACCGCCTCCGTGCTGGCAACACCGGGGAGCGTGTCGCATCGCAACCTGGAGCGAGCCGGCTTCAGGGTCGCCTACACGCGCGCCACCCTGCAGAGGTAGCATCCCGCGACGCTCACTGTCTGACAAGCTTCTTCACGATTGGCGGTGACACCGCCCACAGAGCGGGCATCCATCCCATTCATCACCCTGCGGCTCCATCATCTTGACACCATCGGGCTCTGGCCTTAGCATGGTGGTGTTCCTGACAGGTCGCCGCCAGTCGCTGCACAAAAGCAGCTGGACGCAGGGCTTGCCAGAGTCAATCCATATCAAGGTCGGGAACCCACCACACTATTTGCATGGAGGTTTCTGTCATGACAAGTACACTAGACACAGAGCAACCACAGGGTCTGACGACTGCAGAGGCACAACGACGCCTCAAGGACGAAGGGCTCAACGAGCTGCCCACGGCGAGCAAACGTGGATGGATCCATATCCTGCTCGAGATCGTGAAGGAACCGATGTTCCTCCTTCTCCTCGCCTGCGGCACACTGTACCTGATTCTTGGCGACCGCGAAGAAGCCCTGATGCTGCTGGGATTCGTCTTCGTCGTCATCGGCATCACCTACTACCAGGAGAAGAGGACCGAGAACGCACTGGACGCTCTGCGAGACCTCTCCAGCCCGCGCGCCCTGGTCAGGCGTGACGGCGAATGGATCCGCATCGCTGGTCGCGACGTGGCACGCGGCGACGTCATGATGCTGTCAGAGGGAGATCGTGTCCCCGCCGACGCCGTGGTCCTTTCCTGCACCAACCTGCACGCCGACGAGGCACTGCTCACCGGCGAGTCCGTCCCGGTTCGCAAGGCCGACTGGGATGGTGAGATGGAAATGGGCCGCCCAGGCGGCGAAGACCTGCCCTTCGTCTATTCGGGCACGCTCGTCGTCTCTGGACAGGGTGTCGCCGAAGTGCGCGGCACAGGGCTCCGTACCGAGATCGGCAAGATCGGCAAGGCGCTCCAGACGTTGGACACGGAGAAGCCGCCGCTGCAGAGAGAGGTCACGAACCTGGTACGCGACATGGGCCTGGTCGGGGTCGGCATGTGCGTCATCGTCACGGTGGTTTTCAGCCTTACCAACGGCAACAATGCACTCGCCTGGCAGAGAGGCTTCCTCTCCGGACTCGCCATGGCCATGGGCGTCCTGCCCGAGGAGTTCCCCGTGGTCCTGACCATCTTCATGGCCATGGGCGCCTGGCGCATGTCCCAGAACCAGGTCCTGACCCGGCGCATGCCGGCAATCGAGACCCTGGGGTCGGCGACGGTCCTGTGCGTCGACAAAACGGGCACGCTGACCATGAACAAGATGACGGTCCGCAAGCTTGCCGCCAGCGGCGAGTACTTTCACATCCCCGCGACAGGACTGCCCGGCGTCCTTCCTGAACGGTTCCATGAGCTGGTCGAGTACTCTGTCCTTGCCTGTGAGGCCGACCCCTTCGATCCGATGGAACGTGCTATCCTGGACATGGGCCGGGGAGCCCTCAAGGGGACCGAGCACCTGCATGAGGACTGGCAGTTTCAGCGCGAGTATCCGCTCTCGCGCCAGCTGCTGGCCCTGTCCCACGCATGGCAGATGCACTCCGGCGATGGCCGTGTAGCCGCCAAGGGTGCGCCCGAAGCGATCCTTGACCTGTGCCACATGCCGCAGGCTGAGCAGCAGCTGGTTATGAAGCAGGTCCTGGACATGGCGAACGATGGCCTGCGTGTCCTCGGAGTAGCCCGTGCCTCCAGCGACAGCGAGAATCTGCCGGACAACCAGCACGACTTCAACTTCAGATTCATCGGTCTGATCGGTCTCGCCGACCCCATCCGGGCGACCGTGCCTGACGCTGTGGCCCAGTGCCGGCGTGCGGGCGTACGCGTCGTCATGATCACCGGCGACTACCCCGGCACGGCTCAGTCCATCGCCCGCGAGATCGGTCTGCAGCACCCCGACCGCATCATCACCGGGCCGGAGCTTGAGGCAATGTCCGAAGAAGACGTGAGCAAGAGGATCAGCGACGTCAGCGTGTTTGCCCGTATGGTCCCCGAACAGAAGCTTCGCCTGGTCCAGGCCCTGAAGGCAAACGGCGAGATCGTCGCCATGACCGGCGACGGCGTCAACGACGCCCCAGCCCTGAAGAGCGCCCACATCGGTATCGCCATGGGCGAGCGGGGGACCGACGTCGCACGCGAATCTGCCGCCATCGTCCTGCTCAAGGACGACTTCAACAGCATCGTTGCAGCCGTGCGCATGGGCCGCCGTATCTTCGACAACATCCGCAAGGCCATGGGCTACATCCTGGCAGTCCACGTCCCGATCGCGGGCCTGTGCCTGATCCCCGTCCTGCTCCACTGGCCTCTCATCCTTCAGCC
>CAYRQW010000038.1:0-13533 GCA_964426505.1 uncultured Caldisericota bacterium | reverse complement strand
CTTCACGGAGGACAACTTCGGGGGTGCGGCTGATGAGCGGCCCCTTGATCCGGGGGATAGTGCAGTACGTGCATCGCTGCGAACAACCATCCGCTATCTTAAGGTAAGCATAGGAGCTGCTCCCGCTTAGAAGGCGCGGTGCCTCGAACACCCTCATGGTATCCGGGTCAGAAGGTTGCTCGACACCACGAGGCGGAGCCTGCTTCAGCAGGCTTTCCCAGAACGTTCTCTGGTACACCGCGTCCACACCCATGACGGCCGACAGACCTGGATGTCGCTTCAGGACTTGCTCCTTCCACAATTGCGGATAGCAGCCCACCGCCACGATTCGCACGACATGCCCTTCTGCGTGCAGGCGCTCGACAGCATCAAGAGTCTCGTCGGCTTCATCACGAGCCGCTTTCAGAAAACCGCACGTGTTTACGACCACAACATCGGCATCCTGAGGATCGGCACACACCAGAGCGGTTGGTTCTGCAGCGACGATTTGCCCAAGCATGGTCTCGCTGTCAGCCAGGTTCTTTGCGCACCCCAGGCTGACCACGCAGACTCGAGGCCTACGGTGTATTCTCTGGCGAACCATACTCAAGAGTCATGACCGTTTTGTCGGGAGAAACGACTCCCTGGTCAACACCGTTAACGGCGACCTGTGTATACATGGCATTCCCAAAGTTGACGACAACGTGATTCCCAGTAGCCTGTGTGCTGTCTCCCGGACGCAGAACTCCGGAGAAGACGACACTCCCGTCCACCACTATCTCCAGCCATGCACGCTGTGTGGTTGGTGCGAATCTCAGAGTGATCGCCCCAGCAGTCGGCCCAACCGGCGTGATATTCGGCGTGGAAGGCGTTTCGGGAAGAGGAGAGACTGTTGAATCTGCAGGCACTGACGGAGTACCTGACGGTCCAGTCTGCTCTCCGGGCACGATGGCTGTCGGCGGCCAGTCCTGCGAAAGCAGAACGACAGCAGTCATCAAGGCCACTACAACGATCAGAACAGTCCAGATGAGGCTGCGCTTCTTCTTGTATGCTGGAACAGCCGCCGCAGAACGAGCTAGTCTCGCCGGTCGCACGGCAACTGAGTCAGAATCCATAGTCACTCCAACAGACGATCCCGTGAATGCGGCAACAACCTCGTCACCATCTAGTCCGAGATACTCAGCGTAACGACGGGCATATGACTTGAAGAACCCATTTGGCTCAGGTGGACCCCCCGACTCCAGAGATTCGAGAACAGACTTGCGCAGCAGTGTCGCGCGAGCAACGTCCTCAAGAGACAACCCGATCGTCGCTCTCTTCTCCCGAAAAGCAGTTCCGGCCTGCTGGCGGTCCATCTGATCTCCTCCTAACGCCGACGCTTCGGGCCGCTTGCTGTTGCGGTCGGCAAGAGCGCCTTGTCGAGCACTTGTGCGATGTCGTTGACAAAGGTGAACTCGAGCTTCTTTCCGATATCGGGCGAGATCTTGGTCGTATCCCGACGGTTCTGCTCGGGAAGGATCAGCTTTCTGATCCCGGCGCGGTACGCTCCAAGAACCTTTGCCTTGATGCCGCCGACAGGCAGCACCTGTCCCCGCAACGTGATCTCGCCAGTCATCGCTATGTCCGAACGCACCTTGCGGCCCGTGAGGGCCGAGACCATGGCTGTCGCCATTGTGACGCCGGCGGACGGTCCTTCTTTCGGGACCGCGCCTTCCGGCACATGCACATGCAAGTCCGTCTTCTCGATGAAGTGGGGGTCTAGCCCTATGTCCACAGCATGCGTACGGATGTAGCTGAGTGCCGCCTGGGCTGACTCCTTCATCACGTCGCCTAGTTGCCCCGTGAGCTGGAGGTTGCCCTTGCCGTCCATACGCGTGGACTCGACATAGACGGTGTCACCACCGTACTGCGTCACGACGAGACCACACGCCACTCCTACACGCGCTTCCTTGATGAGATTCGTATACGAATAGGGAGCAAGGTCCAGATATGCTGCCAGGCCATCCGCATGAACACTAACGCCCGCAAACGACTTCTTCTCTTCGACTTTCGCTCTTGCTACCTTGCGACAGATCCTGACGAGCGATCGCTCGAGTCCCCGCACGCCGGCTTCCCGGGTGTACCGCTGGATGATTGCCAGCACTGCCCGGTCATCGATCACAAGATCCTCCTGTTTCAGGCCGTGCTGTTGCATTGCCCTGGGGAGGAGGAAGTGCCGTGCTATCTGCTGTTTCTCCTCGTCCGTGTATCCGGACAGAGAAATGACTTCCATGCGGTCAAGGAGGGCAGAGGGAATTGTCTCTGATACATTCGCCGTTGTGAGGAAAAGGACCTCGGAAAGGTCAAACGGGATCTCGATGTAGTGGTCACTGAACTGAGTATTCTGTTCCGGATCCAGTGCCTCGAGCAGAGCTGCTGTGGGATCACCCCGGAAATCAGCTCCTACCTTGTCGATCTCATCCAGCAGGAAGACAGGATTCTTGGTGCCTGCCTGCTTGATTCCCTGGATGATGCGCCCAGGCATGGCTCCAACGTAGGTTCGGCGATGGCCGCGCACCTCCGCCTCGTCCCGAATACCACCAAGCGATACATGGACGAACTTCCTGTCGAGCGTCTCTGCAATTGACTTGCCCAGCGACGTCTTGCCAACGCCAGGCGGTCCAACAAAACAGAGGATCGGGCCCTTGGCCTTGTCCGAGAGCTTGCGCACTGCAAGATACTCGAGTATCCGGTCCTTGATCTCCTCAAGGCCATAGTGATCCTTGTCCAGGACCTTGCGCGCACGCTTCAGATCAATCTTGTCGGCAGTCCTGATATCCCAGGGAAGGCCGACAAGCCAATCCAGATACGTTCTGATGACTGAACTCTCCGGACTCATGGCCGGGGTCTTTGCAAGCCTGGACAGTTCCTCATCGATCTTGTCCCGGGCGTAGGCCGGCATCTTGATCTTCTCAAGCTTCTGCCGATACTCGCCTACCTCGCCAGCTTCCTCACTGTCTTCTCCGAGTTCCTTCTCGATTGCCCTGACCTGTTCGCGAAGGTAGTACTCTCGCTGGGACTGGTCCACCTTTGCCTTCACATCGCTCTCGATTTTTCGGGCGAGCTCCAGCACGTAGATCTCTTTGGCCAGGAGTTCAGCAATGCGGTGAAGTCGTTCCTCCGCATCCGGCGTCGCCAGCAACGCCTGCCGGTCATCGGTCCCGAGCAGAAGACTGCTGGCGACAAGGTCTGCGAACCTGTCAGGCTCTACTACGCCCGAAACGTTGTTCACGGTCTCGGACGGTAGCTTCCTGGACAACTCGACGTACTGAGAAAACTGGTCGAGAACGACGCGCATGAGTGCCTGACGCTCCGTCGACGTCCTGTCGTCAGGCGGCAATGGCTCCACGGTGGCCACAAGCATTTCGTTATCGTCCGAGCGCACATTTGTGATGCGCACCCGGCGGACGCCTTCTACGAGAACCCGATCGCTCCCATCGGGCAATTTGAGCAGCTGCAGTATCTCGGCGCCAACACCGATATCGTAGAGATCGGCAAGCGCTGGATCTTCGTTCGACTCATCCTTCTGGCACACAAGCACGATCTTGCGATTGCCCGCCAGCGCAGATTCGATACTCTTCAATGACTTTGGCCTGCCCACAAAGAGGGGAAGGACATGGTATGGAAAAACGACCACGTTCCGCAGAGGAATCAGTGGCGCTTCAGAAAGCTCCCATTCGCGTTCACTCATTGATGATATTCTCTCCTATCAAGCAGACTCCTGCAAGGGAATGTGCTCGGTCGTCCCGTCGGTCCTCGTCGCAACGATCTCATGGCAATCCGAGAAGAACTCGTCTCCTACCGATACCCCCGTAACCCCCTTGAAGGAAGGAAGTTCGAACATGAGATCCACCATGGGCTGATCAACGACGGACTTCAATCCGCGGGCTCCCATGCCCATATCTTTCGCTTTTTCGGCTATACGCTCCAACGCCGATTCACTGAATGTCAGACTGACGCCATCCATGGAGAAGAGCTCCTGGTACTGCTGCACGATCGAATTCTTCGGCTCAACCAGGATCCTCTTCAGATCCCCTGTTGAGAGTTCTTCCAGCTCAAGCTTGAGGGGAAACCTGCCCACGAGCTCAGGCAGCATGCCAAACTTGACGAAGTCGGTGCTGAGCAGTCTCTTGCCTTCGCGGTCGGCGGGCTCATGAACGAATCCAACCTCCCTCGGGGTTGCCCGAAGGCTCCTGATCGTATCGAGCCCATCAAACGTCCCACCCGCGATGAAGAGAACGTCCTGAGTGTTGAACTTTATGGACTCCTGGAGAGGGTGCTTGCGCCCACCCTGGGGTGGTACGTTGGCAATGGTCCCTTCCACAATCTTGAGAAGTGCCTGCTGGACCCCTTCACCGCTCACGTCACGCGTGATCGAAGGATTCTCGGACTTCCGCCCGATCTTGTCGATCTCGTCGATGTAGACAATACCGCACTGGGCACGGGCGATGTCGAAATCTGTGGCCTGCAGGAGCCCGAGGAGAATGTTCTCCACATCCTCGCCCACGTAGCCCGCCTCAGTCAGGGTGGTTGCGTCGGCAATCGTGAAGGGAACATCCAGGATACGGGCAAGGGTCCTGGCGAGATAGGTCTTGCCGACCCCCGTGGGACCCGCAAGCAGAATGTTCGATTTCTCGATCTCGACCTTGGAGTCTTTCTTGGCTCTCAGGCGTTTGTAGTGGTTGTAAGCGCCGACGGAGAGTGCTTTTTTCACCTCATTCTGGCCAATGACGTATTCATCCAGGCGCGCATAGATTTCCTTGGGACGCAGCACATTGAACTCGATGGCGCGAGATTCAAGCCTCGACTCCTGCATGAGCTGGTTGCCCCGTTCGATGCAGCCATCGCAGATGTACGAGCCGTCCAGCCCCTTGATCAGCAGTCCGACTTCGCTGGACTTCTTTCTGCAGAACGAACAGGACGGTTCTTCGCTATTGTGGCTCGACATTCTTCACCGACGGACCGACTTCCCCTGCGACCCCGATCTTGGATATGACCTGGTCTACGATACCGTACTCCACTGCCTCTTCGGCAGACATGAAGAAGTCCCGCTCGGTGTCTCTCCGCACAATGTCGAGAGGCTTCCCCGTATGTGAGGCGAGGATATTGCTGACAGACTCCTTGATCCGGAGGATCTCCTTTGCCTGGATCTCGATGTCGGTCGCCTGTCCCTGCGCTCCGCCCCAGGGCTGGTGGATCATGATACGTGAGTTCGGCAGTGCGAATCTCTTCCCTTTGCGGCCGGCAGCCAGCAGAACCGCGGCAAGGCTTGCAGCCTGCCCCAGACAGATGGTGGAGACTGGAGCGTTGATATACTGCATGGTGTCGTAGATCGCCATGCCTGGAGTCACTTCGCCACCAACGCTGTTGATATAGAGATAAATGTCTTTGGTGGCATTCTCTGCCGTCAGATAGAGCATTTCGGCCACGATCAGGTTCGACACCTGCGTGTCGATCTCTCCGCCAAGGAACACGATCCGGTCCTTCAGGAGTCGCGAGTAGATGTCGTATCCGCGTTCACCGTGAGCCGTCTGTTCGACGACATATGGAATGACGCTCATTGTGCCTCCTGCTTGGCCACTGAGGGCTCCTTCACATGGACTGCGCCAACGATGAGACTGCGCGTATTGTCCCATACGATCACGTTGCGAATCGTCTTGCGCCCATTCTCCGTCGTCGTGTCGATACTGGCCTTGGCCAGTTCTTCCTTATGCAGCTCAGCGTACGTGTCAATGTCGGCCTCGGATGCCACGATACCGCACGCTCTCTCGGTTGCCTCCATCAGGAGGTCACGCTGGAGCAGCCTGACAGCATCGGCTTCCACATCTTTCGTCAACTGTTCGGTAGTGATATCATTGTACTTCAGGTACTCGTTGAGGGAAAGCCCATTGCGGGCAAGGCTCTCCTTTATTTCGCCAAGCCGTTCCTCGGTCGCATCGCGCCGAACGTACCCAGGGAACTCGATACCCAGCCTTTCTGCAGCGGTTTCGATGGCACGGCCAAAAATCGTGTCTTTCCTGGCTTCGGCTGCCTTATGCTGCTCGTCCTCTTCAAGAGTTTTCCGGAGTTCCTCGAGCGAGCCAAAAGCGCCGACGGTCCGGGCGAATTCGTCGTTGACCTCAGGGATGTTCTTCGTCGCAACACCATCGAGCGTGATCTCACCCTCAAGTCCGCTCTCCTGCATCTGTACCTTGAAATGCTTCGACTCTCCCGCGACCATTCCCGCCAGGAATGGCTCATAGGCCTTGCCGACTTCACCCTCGCCCAATGTGAATTCGGTGTGGTAGGGATTCTGTGACTTCTCGGTTGCGATCGTCACCGTGACGGAATCCCCGCTCGCCGCTGGACCGTCCTTGGGAGACGACTCGGTCACAGCATCGACAAGGGCATTGATGCGACTCTGGACGGCTCGGGCAGTGTCCGTCGGGATGTCCTCAACCTCCATGCCGCTCCACAGATCATGATCGGCCTTCGGCATCTCGAAGACACGTACGTCGACCTTCAGGCCATTGGCTGGATCGTCGCTCGATACAGACTCGACGATCTCAGGCTCGAAAATCAGGGCGTCCGTATCCTTGTGTTCCTTGAGGAACGTGACATACGTTTGAGAGGCCGCCTTCTGAAGGACGTCATCCTTGATTTCCTCATCGCTGACATATTTGGCAACGATGGAGAGAGGGGCCTTACCCGGACGGAACCCGGGTATACGGAGTTTGCTGGCCATCGCCAGCACCGCCTCGCGGCGCATTGCTGAGACCTCGTCGGCACTGAATGCCGCAGAGAGTACAATCGAATTGCCGGTCTTGTTGGTAGTGGTGTATTCCACGATCTCCTCCAGGTTGGTGCGAAGGGCGGGAGTCGAACCCGCATGGAATTACCCACTGGATCCTAAGTCCAGCGCGTCTGCCAGTTCCGCCACCCTCGCTGAATACTTACTGACATCGCAGGGAACTGAATCTTTGGGCAAGTGGTGGTGGGTCGTGCAGGACTTGAACCTGTAACCGCCTGATTAAGAGTCAGATGCTCTACCAATTGAGCTAACGACCCACAACTTGAACGCAAGGATTATAGGACTATTCATGAGGGTGTCAAGCGATCTCATCGCCACACCTGCATCACATGCCACGCCGTCGACTCTTGTGGCCTGAAACACAGTTGGCGCGCCCAGCAGGAGTCGAACCCGCAACCTGCGGATCCGAAGTCCGCAGCTCTATCCAGTTGAGCTATGGGCGCTCGTCTGACAATCCTGGTGCGCTTAGCAGGACTCGAACCTGCGGCCTACGGATTAGGAATCCATCGCTCTATCCGCCTGAGCTATAAGCGCAGTGGTGCAAAGCGCACAGTACAAGGGCCGCGCTCACAAGCAAAATGGGGTGGGTAAGGAGACTCGAACTCCCAACATCTGGATCCACAGTCCAGTACTCTAACCAATTGAGCTATACCCACCATATGAGGCTGGCGAGCCCAGCAGGATTTGAACCTGCGACCGACGGATTAGAAATCCGTTGCTCTATCCAGCTGAGCTATGGGCCCATGGTCGGGGCGAGTGGATTTGAACCACCGATCTCATGGTCCCAAACCATGCGCGTTACCAAGCTACGCCACACCCCGAGTAGAAAGAGAATACACGCAATCAGCTGAAAATCAAGGTCTCAGCGACGGAGACGCCTGAAGAGATGACCACAGAGCCGCAGAAGCCTGTGCGCGATGACTTACGCGGTCTTTAAGGCCGGCATCCATCTCGCCGAACGTGAGAGAGCAGCCGTCCGGCGTGAACAGCGGATCATATCCAAACCCCTGAGACCCGCGCTGCTCAGGCATCACGGTCCCCGAAACGGCGCCTGCGCAAGCGAGACACTGGCGGGACCCAGGAAGAAATGCGACTATCCAGCAAACGAAACGGGCAGGCGTTGACAATACGTGGTGCTCTGTCAGAAACGCCGCGAGCGCGGGCGCTTCAGAGAGACCTGCATATTGAAAACGCGCGGAATGGACTCCAGGCAGGCCGCCAAAGAGCGGCAGTTCAAGACCGGAGTCGTCTGCGAGGACAGCACAGTCCGCAGCATCCCTGACCCGGAGGCTCAGGAGACCTGCACGAGCTTTCCTGTAAGCATTCTGGTAGTAGGTGGAACCACATTCGACAACGCTCTCCGCATCCAACTCCTCCAGCGGAAGCTGGCAGTGAAGGCCATCGAGAATGCCGATGAATTCCCGCAACTTGTTTTTGTTGCCGGTAACAAGCGCCAGTCTCAAACGTCCGCAACCTCGACTGCCCCGACATAGTCTCCCAGGAATAGGCGGGCCTTGTCCAGGAAGTCGCCAGGGTCACCTGTGGTGAAGAACCTGTCCTGCTGTCCCGCTCCCGTGGTCAGCCGACACTTCTCGAGCACCAATCCCACCTCGTACGCCAGTTCCTTGCTCGGGTCCACGATCTTGACAGCAGATCCAAGGATGCGTTCCATAAGGTCGTTAAGGAAGGGGAAGTGAGTGCAGCCCAGTACAAGAGTATCTGCTCCGAACTCCCGCACCGGCTTCAGTACGTCCGAAGCATAGTCGGCTACATCCTGACCGTCAATGCTTCCGGCCTCCACGAGATTCACAAGTTCCTGTGACTGGAGTTCTATCATCTCTACTGTAGGATCCATAAGCCCCATGGCCCTGAGGTATCCATGGCTCCGTGCGGTCCCCGGAGTAGAGAGAACCGCGACCCTGTGATTGCGGGTTGCCAACTGTGCACTCTTGACGCCGGCAGAGATCATCCCCAGGACGGGAACATTCACTTGGCGCTGGATGTCCGGAAATATGGCGCTGGAGGCCGTGTTGCATGCTACGACGACCATCCGGGCTCCGTGCGACTCGAGGAACTCGATCAGCGTTGTAGCCCTTCTGATCACTTGCTCCCTTGGCTTCGTTCCATAGGGAAAGAAGCGAGAGTCGGCGACATACATGATAGCCTCTCGTGGCAGTCTGTCCTTCAGTTCCCGGACCACTGCCAACCCTCCGACCCCCGAGTCAAATACCCCTACGTAGGATTCCACCATACTTCTTTACTTGCGGAAGTATTCGACAATGGCGTCTGCGATGCCTTTGGCGACTCTCTCCTGAAACGATTCCTCGCGCAGAAGACGCTCCTCTTCGCTGTTGCTGATGAACGCACACTCAACAAGGGCTGCAGGCATCGTATCGATGTGGGATACCAGGTATAGTGACGTCTTCTGTGTTCCACGATCGGCTCTTGCCAAACCCGAAACCAGGTGTTTCTGTATGAGCGCTGCGAAGACTCGCGACCGGTCGAACCAGTAGTGGGTTTCCGTCCCCCCGATCGATGATCCGGCATCCGTGGCGTTCTGGTGAATTGCCAGAAAGAGATCAGCCCCTGAACTATTGGCGACCTGTGCCCGCCTGGTAAGGTCGGGATTGTCCTTTGACGAATCGTCCAACCGAGTCATGACCACGCGAGCACCGTCAGCCTCAAGCAACGCTTTGATCTTAAGTGCAATCGACAGGTTGATCGACGATTCCTTCGTCCCGGAAGGACCCACGGCCCCGACGTCGAAGTATCCAGTCGATGACATGTAGCCGTGGCCAGGATCAAGGACAATCTTCTTTCCTTCGAGCTTCCCCTTGGCGCTTTCAGAGAGCACGATCACGTAGGTCCCCGTCCCAGGGCTCTGCACATCTGCCGTGGATGCCGGAACGCGCAGCCGTATCTCAATGACAGGAGGAGTATCATTTGACCTCTGCTTCGTCGAAACAGTGGCCCAGGCCGCCAACAGTTGGTTTCCGGCGATTGCGGTGGCCGAGACTCCCTCCAGCCGAAAGACACAGCTGTCACCGTCTTCTGACTTCGTTACTTTCAGATCACTTGCTGAAGTGATGGTGATACTCCCCGGCGAACCTCCGGAGGTACCTGTCACACGAATGGATGAAATGATGGGGTCAAGGTAGACTCTCAGGGCATCCCCAGACACCTCGAGCCCAAACACATGAGCGACGGTCGCCACAGGAACGTAGAGCAAACCACTCAGGATCCTCGGCGCCACGGCCATTTCCTCGCTCCAGTGACTGTCGCCCTGAGCGATCTTCAGTGTGCGCAGACCGTCCTTCACCACATACTGCCGATCTCCAAGTGTCAGGCTGGTTTGCTGGTTTGCAGCATCCCACGAAAGGAGTATGCCATAGACGTTGGCAACGTCGACCAGGGGAACAAACGTGGCCGCCTCTGCGAAGAACGTCTCTTCGCCGCTGGACAGAAGCTCTCCGCGCAGAAACACGGCCTTCGAGGGCACTGCAGATCCAGGCGAGCTCAGCACGAGCTGAACTGATGAAGTCGTGGCTGACTGCTTCAGGCCAGTTCCGGACCCGGCAAGGTAGATAACGATGCTCGACACGAAGCCAGCTGAGCTCGCCCAGACCCTCACTGCTGACACCTGCTTCGTCGGCACGCCCGCGATGCCCGCCTGTGCAGATTGCACCAATCGCGGCAAGGAGACTTCCAGGCGTTCAGGATCATGCTTCAGAACAGTCGACAGCCCGGTCTTGTCGCCCTCGATATGCATCGTAACACAAGTCCAGCCATTCGACGATACGAGCTCGATACCCGTCAGGCTGCAGACCGCACCGCCAGGACCGGTTCCGCCAACCATCGTACCGTCAGACATCGCTATCCAGCCTTGAGATGAAGAGTCGGTAGACACTTCCAGAAACACCTGCTTTCCATCTGTAGCAACACCGACAATGACTCTGCCCTTGGCAGGAAGCGACCCGTCTGTCCCAGTGGCAAACGGCGACGCAACGAGT
This sequence comes from uncultured Caldisericota bacterium, assembly GCA_964426505.1. Taxonomy (GTDB): domain Bacteria; phylum Caldisericota; class Caldisericia; order Cryosericales; family Cryosericaceae; genus Cryosericum. The sequence goes on along the minus strand of CAYRQW010000038.1, from coordinate 2,715 downwards.
CGTGCTGATGGACCCACAGAAGTAAGGCTCTTTCCAACTGTTGCAGCAACAAGGCTGTTCGAAACCTTCTCCCATGAACTCAGCAGCGGGGCATAGACCCAACCTGTCTCTTCGGCAGCCGTAACTCGGCACCAGGTTTCCTTCTGCTCGTTCATGGAGTAGGCGGTAATCACAATACTCGTTCCCGACGGCAGGACACCCAGCCGATCGAACGTGACTGAAGGTCCGCTGCGAAGGTTCGATGCATCCGTGGTCTTGGCCGATGACGGCAGCTTTGGCTTCCACAGACTCACGAGAGACGACGCAGTCAACGTCGCCGGGGTGGATGGAGGAGCCTGAATGGTCTGGACTTTCACAACCCATGACGCAACATAGCCGCTGGTCTGTTTGAGCTTGAGCGATGTACAGTCCACCCTGTACCAGACCTTGCCACTGGTATCTCTGGACTCTGACAGAATACGCAAGGATGTACGTGCCTTGACGGTCGTCAGGCGCACGAAGGCTGTCCCTGCACCACTTCGCAGTGCAGTGCCATCTTCCACGACGACAGCATAACGAGTGGACGATGGCTGCAGAGATGAAGTCGGCGCCACCGTAGCAGGCACCGGTTTCGTGACAGCGGGAGTCGGTGCCACAGTCGTGGCCGGAGCATATGTCACGAGCCACCCGGCAACAAAACCAAAGGAGGCACCCAGTCGAATTCTGTACCATGTGCGACCTGCAGTGTCTTTCGAGGAGCCGACAGCCTCGAATTTCTCCGCCTTGTGTGCGACCCGAATCACGCTGAATGTCGTACCGGCTCCGGACCTGATGTTGGCTTCGTCGGTAACCGTCACTGATGCCGTCGTATCGCCCCGAACCAATCCAGCAATGGACGCGACCAGAAGGACCAGAACGATGAATCCGGCAATCATCTTCCTGTTCAACGCACGTACCCCCTTATCTCACGGTCAACTCGTCTTCTCTCCGAAGTCTCGCGCGACCCCTTCGTCGCGAGGAATTTTCCTACAGCCAGGTCGACCTTGATGAATCCACCTTCCGAGAAGGAGAGTGACGCCGGCACGACAGTCAAACCCTGCTGACTGATGAGAGATGCGATCCTGATGAGCTCGCGGCGATGAACCAGCAGTCTTCTGCGGCGCTTAAGCTCCTCATCGGTCGTATGAGCGAAGGCGTACGGGCCGATGGACATCTGCACGAGGCAGAGTTCTCGACCGTAGAATCTGCAGTAGGAGTCGCCAAATGCGAATGTCCGTGAACGTATCGCCTTGACTTCCCAGCCACGCAGTTCTATGCCAGCCTCCAGACGCTCAAACGTCTTGAAGTTGTGCTGGATACGCTTATTGGCGACGATAACCCCGGGTTTGCTGTCCATGTCTACCGCGCGAGCACTCCAAGTACAGAGATGAAGTCCTGAGGAAGTGCTGCCACGACCCGCACCTGGACTCCCGAACGCGGAGCAACAAACGAAAGAGCAAATGCATGAAGCATCTGTCTCTCTATGACAACGTTGCGCTGCGTCCTGTAACCATAAGTATAGTCTCCAAGCACCGGATGTCCAATGTAGGAGCAGTGAACCCGTATCTGATGCGTCCTTCCTGTCTCGATTTGTATCCGGAGGAGAGATGCCTGACTGCCAAACCGCTGGATGACCTCAAAGTCAGTCGTAGAGGGTCGGCCAGAGCTGTCAGCCTGCCGAAGAAGCAGCCCACGCGAATGAACTGCTCCAATGGGAACGTCAATTCGACCACTTTTCTCGGTGAATGTCCCTCGTACGAGGGCAAGATACTGCTTCTGCGCGACGTGGTTGGCGAGCTCGCGCTTGAAGCAGCTCCACCCGGCTGGAGAACGGGCGAGGACCATCACGCCGCTGGTATCCTTGTCGAGACGGTGTACGACGCCAGGCAATTCGACACCTTCTCCCTCGTACAATGAAACACCGCTTCGCAGAGCCACTTCAGTCAGTGTCCCGGCCACCCTCCCTGGTGCAGTGAAAACAGGCAGTCCAGCAGGCTTGTTCACAGCAATGATGTCATCATCGACATACAGGACCGGCACCACAACCGGCCCAAGTCTCAACTCATGCATGAAAGCCCCATCGATTCGGGAAGAGTAGTGCAAGGCCACAGAGTATGGCGCCGGCAGTCACGCAGCAGTCGGCCACATTGAACACCGACCAGCCGCGTACCCAGATGAAGTCGGTTACCTGCCCCGCCACGATGCGGTCGATGAAGTTGCCTGCAAACCCAGCGAAGACAAGCAAGAAGCCACGTGCCAATCCCAGATCTCCGTGGCGCGCTGCGGTGACGGCTGCGACACAAATGCCAATACCAAGCACTGCATTCACGGGGATAACCCATTGATGCCCACCAAAGAGTCCAAACGCGACTCCCTTGTTCATCGTCAGGACAAAGCCCACTGGGCCCGCAGTTATGGCATGATCCAGTAGATACCTGCGTGCCAGCCATTTGGTCCCTTGGTCTGCCAGGATCATCAACGCAACAGGAAAAGGCCAGCGCAGAAGATCACCCGGTCTGTTCATCATGTTCCTTCAACCATCAAATTGCCTTTCAGACCGATTTCCACGGTCTTGCTTCTCGAAGTGTGTCCGCTGATGATGCGAACCGCGGAGCGAGCTACACCAAAGTGGTGACTGAGAAGCTGCAGGAGCTCCTCGTTTGCCTTGCCCTCCGCCGGCCTTGCATGAACATGGAC
>CAYRQW010000037.1:0-13935 GCA_964426505.1 uncultured Caldisericota bacterium | reverse complement strand
GAACATGGACGCGCCAAGGGTCGCCCGGTTCTACATCTGATCTGCTGCTGCCTGGAATGACACGTACGCTGATCCGCATGATGTCTCCTGTTCAACGCAAACGGGCTGCCCATCCCGGCAATCGGGGACAGGCAGCCCAGCACGTCTGCGCGTCTGTCGCTCTTACTTCTTTGTCAGCAAGTGACAGGACACCGTGTGTCCGGGAGCAACCTCAATGACGAGGGGCTCCTGTTCTTTGCAGATAGGCATCGCATACGGACACCGCGTACGGAAGTGACAGCCGGACGGAGGGTTCACGGGTGACGGAACATCGCCCTGAAGAATGATCCGCTCGCGCTTGACCTCGGGATCGGGAACAGGCACGGCTGACAGAAGAGCTTGTGTGTACGGGTGAAGTGGATGGTCAAAAAGCTCATCGTTGGCTGCAGTCTCAACGATCTTGCCAAGGTACATGACCGCGACGCGGTCAGACATGTGGCGCACCACGGCAAGGTCGTGGGCAATGAACAAATACGTGAGATTCAGCCTTTGCTGCAACTCCTGGAGCAGGTTGATGATCTGCGACTGGATCGATACGTCCAACGCGGAGATGGGCTCATCCAGGACAAGCAGCTCTGGATTGATGATAAGTGCGCGGGCAACGCCGATACGCTGACGCTGACCGCCAGAAAACTCATGAGGATAACGCTTCTCATACTCGGAACGAAGGCCAACTGTCTCCATCATGGTGGCAACAGCCTGCTTGCGCTCTTTCCGGGTGCCGACCATGTGCACATCCAGGGGTTCCTGAATGATATCGCCAACCGGCATTCTCGGATTGAGCGAGCCGTACGGGTCCTGGAACATGATCTGCATGTTTCGGCGGAGGGGTCGCATCTGGTTCGGAGTCAGGCTGGTTATGTCCTTCCCCTTATAGATGATCTTTCCACCAGTTGGCTGCAACAGTTTCAGCATGGTGCGTCCTGCAGTCGTCTTGCCCGATCCGGATTCTCCAACAAGGCTCAGCGTCTCCCCCTGGTTGATGAAGAAGCTCACCTCGTCCACGGCCTTGACCGAGGCAACGGTCTTGGACAAGACTCCGCCCTTTATCGGGAACCACTTCTTGAGTTTCTGGACTTCTACGAGTCTGGTTTCCATGGTTGTTTCTCCTCTCTGCCTATGAATCGATCGGATGGAAGCAACGCACGAGATGGCCCGGAGTAAGCTCAAGAATCTGCGGCTCTTCCTCTCTGCACTTCTCCGTAGCGAATGGGCAGCGCGGGTTGAAACGACAGCCCTTGGGCATGTGGTAGGGGGAGGGGACCATACCCTCGATGGCAGGCAACGGTTCGTTGGTCTTCTTCTCAGTGAATTTAGGAATGGACTGCAACAGACCGTAGGTGTATGGATGGCGTGGAGACTTGAAGATCTCCTTGGCGGTCGCACTCTCGACGATCTTGCCAGCGTATGCAATGGCAATTGTCTCCGCCATTTCTGCGACCACTGCGAGGTTGTGAGTGATGATAAGGATGGCCATTCCCAGCTTCTTCTGAAGTCCGCGCATCAGGTCGAGAATCTGTGCCTGAATCGTGACGTCGAGCGCAGTCGTGGCCTCATCCGAGATCAGAAGCTCAGGGTTGGAAGAGAGCGCCATGGCAATCATGACCCTCTGACGCATGCCTCCGCTCATCTCATGAGGGTACTGGCCGAAGCGCCGTTCGGGCTCGGGGATGCCAACGAGGTGAAGCATTTCGATCGTACGCTTCTTCGCCTCAGCGTTATCAATCTTCTGGTGCAGAGTGATGGCTTCACTGATCTGGTTTCCAATCGTGTACACGGGGTTCAGCGACGTCATGGGTTCCTGAAAAATCATGGAGATCTTGTCGCCACGTATCATGCGCATCGCTTCTTCATTCTTCTTGAGAAGGTCTTCCCCATGGAAGAAGATCTCGCCTCCGATGATCTTGCCTGGAGGATTAGGGATAAGGCGCATAATCGAAAGGGCTGTAACGGATTTTCCACAGCCAGACTCACCCACAAGGCCCAGAACCTCCCCGCGATGAATAGTCAAGTCTATCCCATCCACAGCTGGAACAACGCCGTCCTCAGTGTAGAAGAACGTGCGCAGATTCTTGATATCGACAAGTACTTCTCGGTTGTCCACGGAACCCCCTTACAGTTTCAGTTTCGGATCGATGGCATCGCGAAGTCCATCTCCGAAGAAGTTGAATCCAAGAACAGTCAGGAAAATCGCAAGCCCCGGATAGATGATGAGACGAGGCGAATTCCAGATGAACTGCTGGGCATTCTGCAGCATGTTTCCCCAACTGGCGAAAGGTGCCTGGACACCAAATCCCAGGAAGCTTATGGAGGCCTCATAGATGATGGCTCCGCCGATGCCGATAGTTGTAGACACGATGAGAACGGCCAGTGTGTTTGGAAACAGGTGACGCCACATGATTCTGTTGGCGCTGGCGCCAATCGCGCGGGCCGCCTCTACGTATTCCTGCTCCTTAAGAGAGAGAGCCAGGCCTCGGACGAGACGGGCATCAGTCATCCAGCCGAACACAACAATGACAAGGATGATCTGCCAGACACCCTTGCCGAGGACGCTCGCCAATGCTATCAGCAAAGGAAACGTCGGGATCGACAGCATGGCATCGGTGAACCGCATGAGGATGTTGTCCGCCCAACCGCCATAATAGCCTGCAATAAGTCCAATGACTGCCCCTATGATCGTGGAGCTGATGGCCGAGATGAACCCGATAAACAGCGAGATGCGCCCTCCAAAAAACATACGGGCAAGGACGTCCCGACCGTAGTCGTCGGTACCCAGTGGATGTGCGCTCGACGGCACATTGAACATGCCATCAAGACCCTCGATCTGCGTATTCGGATTGGCACGCCAGATCAGAGGACCTACAAAGACAAAGAGCAGAATGAGGGCCAGCATGAACGCGCCCACCATGGCCAACTTGTGGCGAGTAAGGCGGTGATATACCATGCCGATGTAGGTGTAGTCCTCCGAAGACTTCTTCTGGCCTTTTCTCTTGGCTTCGATAGCTTTTTCCGCCATGATGCCCTCCTAACTGTACTTGATACGCGGATCGATCCACGCGTACACGACGTCTGCCACCAGGTTGAACGCGATGACGAGGATACTGGCAAGCATGAGGCCGATCATGGCTGTGGGGTAATCTGACTTGGTCTCGGCCAGGATGATCAGGCTTCCCATGCCCGGAATGTTGAAGATGGTCTCCGTAATGGCTGCGCCGCTAACGATAATGGGTACAGACAATGCCACCAGCGTCACAATCGGGATCATCGCGTTGCGCAATGCATGCTTAGTGATGACGGAACGTTCAGGCACGCCTTTGGATCGAGCCGTACGGATGTAGTCCTGCCGAATGACTTCGAGCATGGAGGACCGCATGTAACGAGCCCAGCTACCGATCGAGGAGAATGCGAGAACTAGCACGGGCATCACCAGATACTGCACCCGGTCTCCAAACTTCACCCAGAATGGAGCCTCCTCCAGTCCCGGCGTAATGATGCCACCTGCGGGCAGCAAGGGCATCCCACTTGGTCGCTTCAGGACAACACTGAAGAGCATCATCATCATCAGTCCAAACCAGAACGTCGGCATGGACATGCCCAGAAAACTGACGACCGTGACAACGTAGTCCGTCATGGAATACTGTTTGATCGCGGAGATGATGCCAATAGGAAGAGCGATGGCAAGTGACACCAGGAACTCGATTCCCATGAGCCTTACGGTCACGGGGAGGGCTCTGGAGATGACGTCGCGAGCCGTCGAACCCGGGTACAGGAGAGATGGGCCCCAGTCCCCGCGAATCACGCCACCGAACCACTGGAAGAACCTCAGGTACCACGGAAGGTCGAACCCCCAGGCCTTGATAAGGCGCTGGATGTCTGCCTTCCTGATTCGCGGGTTCTCCATGAGAGCCGCGAACGGGTTTGGCACGAGAGAGAAAATGCCAAAAGACACGATCATTACGATCAAGATGAGCGGGATCATGCCCAGAATACGCCGGATTATGTAATCTCTCATGTTGGCGAAGACTCCTTTCGGCAGTCTCCCACGCCTCCTTGCAGAGGCGTGGGAGCCGTTGAATCGGGTTTACAGGTCCCCAGACTCCATGGTCATGCTGCCCATGAACCTGGTCATTGTACCTACTTCCACCAATACCAGTACTGGACGTTCCAGTTGTTGTATACAGTAGAGGAGAAGAAGTGGTCATATCCCTTGAGGCCCTTGCGGACTTCGTCGGGATAGACGCGCTGTTCAAGGTAAAGGCAGGGAAGATCTTCAGCAAAGATGTCTTGAATGTGAGAGTACGCTTCCTTGAGGGCAGCAGTCGTCGTGGCATTCTGAGCAGCGTTGAGCCACTTGTCCATGTCGGCACTGTCGTAGCGATAGTTGTTCTGGCCGTTCATTCCGTTCTTCTCAGTCGGAATCTGGTCACTGCGGAAGGCCAGCACTGATCCGAACGCGTCATAGTTGCTGAAGCTGACTCCATGCAGGTTGATGATGAACGTGCCAGCCGTGGCGGCGTCCAGCATGGCGTTGAAGTCGGTTCCGTCGTGCTCAACTCTTATGCCCAGCTTTGCGAGCATGGGCTCGATGAGCGTGACTTCCTTGATGCGGAACGTGGCTCCCTGCGAATAGGGAATCTTCAGGACAGCCGGCGTCCCATCGGGAAGAGTGCGCTGGGTCTTGCCGGCGTTCCACTTCCACCCGGCAGCGTCCAGAAGCTCATTGGCCTTCTCCGGGCTATAAGCATACTTGGCAAGGACAGGCTTGAAATAGACGGAGCCCGACGATAGAGGAGAGAGTACTGCGTCAGTGCCGACGTCGGCTTTGAGCACGATCGTCTTGCGATCGATACCGTAATAGAAGGCCTGACGGACGCGCTTGTCCTTGAACCAGCTGGAGGCAAGGTTCCACTCCAGGATGCCTGCAGAGGTCGACTTGTTGTAATACACATTGAAGCTCTTGCCCATCTTCGCCTCAAACTGCCGGGCAAGGTCGATAGACAGCGACTCGGACGAAACGTCGATCTGGCCGGTCAGCATGTTGATCAGGAGCGTATTGTTGTTGTCGATAGCCTTCATCGTGATGTTCTCGATCACGGGCGTGCCACCGAACCACGTCTTGTTGGCCGCAAACGTCATGTATTGGCCTTCAACCCTGGTCTTCACGGTGTACGGACCACAGTAGACCGGGCTGTTATTGAAGGCAGAGGTGTTGATGCTCTTGGGATCCTTGGTGAACTGAGGTCCCAGAATGTGCTTCGGGTAGATGTACCAACCATTAGGAATATAGGGATCCCAGCTCTTCCAATAGATGCGGCACTTGAGATCGCTGACCTTGACGATCTTCGTGACAAGGTCCATGGGCGTCCGAGAAACCACCTGGACGTCATCGGACATGTAGAGCTGATGTGAGAAGATATAGTCGTCGATCGTGACCGGCTGCCCATCAGACCACTTCATGCCTGGACGAAGCTCCATGTCAGTGATGATGGAGCCGTCGGCATTGCGAATGAGGTGTTTGTTCGCAAGCGTCGGAACATACTTGGCCATCTCCGGGAAAAGAACACCGTAGGGAGTCATCGAGATCGGCTCGCTGGACAGGTATGTAACGGCCTTCATCGTGTACGCAGAGTCAGAGATGAGCGGGAAAAGGTTCTCGGGGAAGTTCTCCTCGGCCATCGTCAGTGTCTTCTTGCCGTTCGTCACGGGATTGACAGCGTTGTAGATGGCGAATGCGCAGTCGGCACGCGTTGCGGACTTGATCGGGTTGATGTTGCGATCCTCGTCCCATGTCAGTACCTGCACGCGCGGCTGGACCGCGATGCTGACGGCACCCACTGCATACGAGCTGATCTTGTCTTCGTCATTGGCAAACGCGACGGAAGACTTGATCGAGGATGCAGCAGAGGACTTGCCGAGCACGCGGACTAGCAGGAGAGCCAAATCCTGACGCTTGATTCCCGCCGTCGGTCCAAACTTGCCACCACCAATACCTGAAACGTAGCCAGCCTTGGCAGCAGCTTCGACGACGCCATAGGACCAGCGAGTCGAAGGAACGTCGCTGAACGTCGCCCTGGTCGGCTTGTACTCGGCAAGACCCTTTGCGGCAACGATCATCTTGGCAAACTCTTCACGTGAGACATTCGCCTGTGGCTTGAACGTGCCGTCGGCATACCCGCCGATGACCTTCCTGGCTGCCAGCGCGTTGATCTCATCTGAAGCCCAGAGCGAAGCAGGAACATCCTTGAAACCTGCAGCGTTTGCAACGGCAACGGGGGCAAGTACCGCGGCCATGAGAACAACTGCCAAAACAAGTGATACTATTCTCTTCATCGCATACTCCTTCCTGGATTGGATGTAGAAAGCAAAAATGGCCTTTTCGCGTACCGTTCGCCGAAGCACACCTCCCTTCAATATGACCGTCTATCTGCAGGCTGTGGCTCTGTGTCCAGAGGCAGCATCAGAGAAACTGAAAAACAATCGCTGAGCATCGGCATACGCTGAGACGACCGAGTACTCACCCAGCGTGACGTTATACCACGGTCGGCTGAACGTGTCAATTGAACGGCCTTCCCGCCCAACGAGCATTGGCTGGACAAACAACGCGGTACAGAATGCCGCTGCCGCCGATCCGACTCCACGTACCGGGCTCCAAAGTCGCGACCATAGTCCCATGGATCTTTCTGTACCGGGTCCAGAGTCAGCCGTCAAGGCTCGGGCTTCCCGGACTGCCAGAAGACGCATGCGCTGCGCGAATTCGCCCGCTTCGTTCGCTTCCAGCGGCATGACAAACGTTGCCAGGTCTACGATCACCATCGTGTCTCGGGAGAGCTCCTGGGCATACACACCCTCGAACAGATCACAGTTGCCATCGATAACGTTTTCGACGATTCTGTCCAGCTGATCGGCCTGTTTCAGTTCAGTCTCTTCATGCGTCATTTGGCTCACCCATCTTTCCCGCAATCATCGTCTTGACTTCGGTAAGCGCCCGGAACAGGATCACCTTCACATTGCTCTCACTGAGATCAAGCAAGAACGAGACTTCTTTCACAGACCTGCGTTCAAGGAGTCTCATCCGAACAACCGACCTCTTGGGTTCCTCCAGGTGGTCGATTGCCCCATATACTACGGCCTTCGTATCAGCCGCTTCTGCCAGTTCATAAGGATCCTTCAGCAGACCCGTAGAGTGAACATCCATGAACTCCTGGAACGGAAGCACAGAGAAGCCAGTCTGCTGCCTGTAGTAGTCCGAGAGAGCATTTCGTTCAATCTTGTATACCCAGACGTCAAGCGGAATACCCTGGTACGAGAAACCCTTGATGGACGAGACTATTCTGCTCATGGCGTCTTCAGCAACGTCCTCCGCTGTGGCTCTGCTCTTCACATGCCTCAGAGCATACGCGAGCATGCGAGAGCCAAAACGCTCCACAAACAGGCCCCACGCCTCTTCATCAGCTTGCTGCAGTCTCAGTACGAATTCCTCTTCATCCACGTCGATCGTCGCACTTCCTCAACTCGATAATCGTAACCACGAGCAATCGGTTACACCTGAGAAGGTGAACGCACTCCAAAAATCCCCGTCCCCACCCGTATCATGTTGGAGCCATGCGCAAGCGCCAGCTCGAAGTCGTCAGAAGTCCCCATGGATAACAGCGACAGTCGGGGGAAACCCGCGTCGCTGGCGAGTTCATGAAACAGGATGTCGACTGATTCATAGAGTCTTGCCCGCATCTGCATTGTCGCCAGAAGGGGGACCACGGCCATGAGCCCAGAGATCTCCTGCAGCCAGGGGGCATTGGCTTCGGCGAGCCGGCGGATCTGAGGCACGCTCAGCCCGCCCTTCTGCGGTTCGTCCCCTGCATTCACTTCCAGCAGGAAGGTACTCGTCCTTTGTGAACTATGGTCCCGGATGTCATGAAGATGCACAAGGAAGTCCTGATCTGACGAGTCAACAGCATCAAATCCCCGGAGGATCGCGTTGTACTTGTTGGACTGGAGTCGTCCGATATACCGGACAACCACTTCGTGACTCTCATGCAGCGCAAACACGCCTTTGCGCATAGCTTCCTGAAGGTAGTTCTCGCCGATTTCGGTCGCCCCGGCATCAATAGCTTCCAGAATCCGGGAAAGGGGCTGCATCTTCGTCACGCAGACGATATGCGGTTCGCCGGGCTGACCAGATACCCGGCGATAGGCCAAACAGGCTCGCTCGCGGACTTCCGCGAGACGCTCAGCTATTGTCGAGCCCACATTCGGCGCTAGAACCCGCGGGGTGGGCCCTTGCGCAGTATGGCGGGGAGCTCGACCTCCTCAACCTTGAATTCCTTGAGAATCTTCTTCTCCTGCTCAACTTCAGCCTTCTGAGGCTGCATCCCGGAAGCCACCACAGTGATGCGTATCTCGTCGTTGGGCTCGCCGGACTCGCCCAGCACTTCGTCGAATGGGTCCGCCAGACCGAAGATGATCTTGGCATCCTTCGATGCGCTGGACTGAATGGCCGTCGAGATGACATCCATCTCTTCCATGGAAATCTCGTGGCCGATGACGTTGTAGATGAGTCCGGTGGCACCCTGCATCGAGTATTCCAGGAGCTCGTAATTCGTCGCAGCTCTGATGGCCTTCTCCGCACGCTCGTCGCCCTTTCCCGTCCCCATGCCTATCCAGATACTGCCGTCTGCTCCACTTGTGAGTTCTCCAGAAGGAGTCGAAGTCAGTACATTCTTGAGGTCTGCAAAATCGAGGTTGATGATACCTGGTGTCCGGATGAGTTCTGTGATGCCCTGGACCGCCTTCTTCAGGACCTCATCGGCTTTGCGGAAGGCATTGCTGATAGTGATCTTACCTTCTTCCAGCTTGAAAAGCCGCTGGTTCGGAATGACGACCAGTCCATCGACGCTGTCACGAAGCTCCTTGATGCCGTCGGAAGCGACCTTGGATCGCTGAGGTCCCTCAAAATTGAAGGGTTTGGTGACAATTGCAATGGTGAGGATGCCGAGCTCACGAGCAACTTTCGCCACGACGGGAGAACCGCCGGTGCCAGTGCCACCACCCATTCCGGCAGTTATGAACAGCAGAGATGATCCCGTGATGGCTTCCTTGAGCATTTCCCTGCTCTCTTCTGCCGCTTTTCTCCCGACCTCGGGGTCGGCGCCCGCGCCCATTCCTCTGGCAACCTTGGCGCCAATCTGAATCTTGCTTTCGGCCCGGCTGTATCGCAGGACCTGCGTATCGGTATTGACGGTCACAAAATCAACACCGGACGGGAAATCTCCCACCATCCGATTGACGGCGTTGCCACCGCCACCGCCCACGCCGATGACCTTGATGCTTACATTTGAGCTTCCCCAGGGATCCAGTCTATCATCCATAATGGATTTCCCTCCGCGTCAGTATGACTTAGTCAAACAGGTCGAGGCCCTTGAACAGACCGCTCAAACCCTTGAATGCACGCTTCTTCTTCTGGACTGCAGCACCGTCACTGTGGATGCCGAATTCGAGCAACCCCACTGACGTCGAGAAGCTGGGGTTCTTGAACGAACTGAAGACAACATCGTCGACCGTCGGTTGCCCCACTCTGGCCCGCAACCCGCTGATCTCGGAGAACTTGTCCGTGATGTGGGACACCATGGCCGTTCCCCCAGTCAGGACGAGCCCGGCGGGAAGCATGTTGTTGTAGCTTGAGTGAACCAGCTCCAGTTTCACCGCTTCAGCTATTTCCTCGATACGAGAAGTGACAACGTCGCTGATATAGGACTTCGTTGTTGCGAGGACGCCATCACCCGATGCCGTCGAGTAGCTGACCTGGCTGTCCTGGAAGTCCTTACCCCTGCTCGCATCGACCGAACCATAAGCCACCTTGAGTTCCTCGGCAACATTCAAGCTTGTTTTCAGCATCATGGCAAGATCCATCGTCACATGACGGCCACCGATGGGCAGAACGGCAACGTAGCTGAGACTGCCCCCTGTGAAGACTGCCAAGTCCGTGGTGTCTCCTCCGATGTCAACGCAGGCAACACCGATTTCCTTCTCTTCCGAGGAAAGGACTGCATTGGCTGACGCCAGTCCTTCAAGTACGATCCTGTCAACCTTGAGACCGGATTCCGTCACACAGCGACGAAGGTTGTCCAAAATCGTCGATTGCCCGGTAACGATGAACGCCTCAAATTCGAGACGGATACCCGACATCCTCAACGGGTCTTTTATGCCTTCCTGACCATCCACGAGGTATTGACGGGGGATGACATGAATGATCTCCTGGTTCGGCCCAAGCAGAACGGCTCTGGCAGATTCCCACACACGATCCACATCGTCTTTCTGTATCTCGCGCCCGGGCCGGGAAATGGCAACGAGGCCACGATTCACCAATCCGGTGATGTGGGTACCGCCGACGTTCACGATGACCGACGAGACGGAGTAGCTGCTCATGCGCTCTGCCTCGTCGCGAGCCGTCTGGATGGCTTGCGTAACGCCTTCCATGTCGACGACCACACCACGCTTCAGACTGTTGCAGGGAGCCGTGCCGACCCCGAGAATGGCCTCAAGGGTGTCTCCTGTCGCCGATGCTATCAGCATCTTGACACGAGTGCTTCCAATATCGAGTACGCTGACGATTCTTTCCTGGCCAGCCATTATGCCTCCTTCTTCAAGAGAACGCGCCGGATAATTGCGATATTCTGGTACATTCTGCTTCCAAACACAACGACCGCTGCCAGGTAGAGGTCGATGCCCAGCTGGTCACCGAGATATCCCAGAAGCGCTGCGACAAGACTATTGATGAGGAAACCCGAGAAGAACACTGTGGCGTCAAAGGAGTCCTTCAGATACCCTTTGATGCCACCGAGGATCGAATCCATACCCGCGAGAAGGGCTAACCCGACATACTTGGAGTAGATGGCGGGGATGTGGACGGGGCGAAGAATCCCAATGATGATCCCCAGCACCAGCCCACACACTGTCACGAAGCCAACCATAGGTATTCGTTTTCCTCCCCTAGTCGCTGATTCTAAGCAGGTTGACTTTTTGAACTATAGCACCAATGCGCCTCAGGTTCAACAAGTCAAGCACGCCCCCGGGAATCTGCAGCCCCTTGGACATGTTCTCTGCGTCCCCGATCGCCTCTATGACCAGTGGCATCTGGGTCACCCTGGCTCCCACGCGAACGTTGAGGCCCGCCCGATAAACCGAACTCGAGTCAGTCAGACGTGTGCCGTTCAGCGACACGACTTCAGCTCCCGACGCCCAGAGGTCATTCAGAAGAAGGAGCAGGTCCTCATCGGCCAGCATCGAGGGTGAGGCGCCAGATGACTGTTCGCGTATGGTGATGCGGACGCCGGGACCCTCGAGGGCGACAGTCCCTGCCCTCTGTCTCAACACGGTAGCCTCGCGCTGCAACTGGCTCACTTGCGCGGCGGTATCATCAGAGGCACGAACGTACTGCATGACTTTCTGCGACACGTCGGCCTCTTCGATGAGGAGATCCTGTTTGCGCTGCTGGAGATCTTTGATCACGCGAATGAGGTCTTTCGGGTCCTGATTCTGGTAGGTCTGTTTCATCTCGCGGACGACCCGTGCCTGGCCAGGGAGGAAAAAACCGACAAAGAAACTGATGAGGAAGAAGATAAGCGATGTCGATTGCAGGAGCGACTGGTCAGTCCTCTTCATTTCGCCCCCAGCGCATACTTGAATGCAGGACTGTCCAGCGAGGCCGGGACAGTCACGGAAGTCCTCTTCTCAAGTGAACACGTGATCCCGAACTGATCACCGTACATCTGCAACACCCGGAAGAAGACATCCTGAGAAATGCTGTCAGCGAGCATGTCAGTGTTGCCCAGCGCAGTGATGGCATAGGGCGGCGACATCCTGCTCGAGTTCACGAGAATGATCGGACCTGCACAAACGATGGGCGTGTCTGCGAGGATACGCTGGTCGTTGACGGCAATTGCCGTGGCACCATATCTCCGCATCAGATTCACGATGCTGCGAAGGTAACCATCATGGATGACAAAGTAGTTCGGGTCATCAGACAGCGTCGGCGTGCGGGAACTGTCGCTCAGCGTTACGACGATGCCAGGACCCGTCCCCTCAGAAAGCCCCGCCTTTTCTCTCAGTTCTTTCAGCTGCTGCGAGAGTACGCGCACTTCGTCGCTTGTGGCAGCACCCTTGCTCTCAAGTTCTGTCAGCTGCCCCCGAAGACCGACGATCCGCTGGGCAGCGCTTTCATTCTCCTTCTCAAGCCCCTTCATGATCTCGACCAGCTCAACGTTCTGAACTGGAACAACGTATGCCTTGTTCACTGTCGGCTCGAACTGGACGGCAAGAAGATAGCCGAATCCGGCAACCATTCCAAACAGTGCAGCGAGGAAAGCACTCCCGACTCTTGGGCGCTTGATCATGGGGTTCCGGGGATGACCGCCTGTCCATCGAACCGTAGGTCGACCGTCACTTTCCTGCCCTTGAACGCGGGCATGCTGAGGACCGCGATCGCTCGTTCGATCTTGGAGGCAGCGTTCGCAGTGTCGCCAAAAACAAGCGTCTTGCTGTCCTTGGTGTGTGCAGAAAGCCCCGTCGAGGATGAAAACGACATCCTTGTGATGGCCAGTTGTTCCCGCTGTTCCATCAGTTGGCAACACAGTGGCGCATACTTCACCGCAGCCGACAGGAAAGCCGGGGCAGCAGTTGGAAAACCGCTTACGGGAACCACAGTCCACGACTTCAAGACGTCTGACACCATGTAAGCAGTTTCCGTCTGCAGGAACACCACAGCCAGCCTGTCGCCCTGCCTGATCACGACATCGGGGTCCAGGACGCTCACTTCGATGGTGGCATTCCAAGGCTGCTCCCGGGCGATACTCACATCGGAGACAGGGAGTCCCTGGAGTCTCCTGGTGACCGAAGCTCTGCTAAGAACCATGAGCGGACCTTGCGGTCGACTATGCCAGACCCGGTCCACAAGAGGAGTCTCCCATACGTCCGCACGCAAGCTTACTCGGTCGAATGGCACGGTGAACCAGTAAACCAGCACAACCGCCAGAGCAACCAGGCCCATGCGCCACAACATCTTCATGAACAGACTGCCCCAGTTCTTCTACGCACCCCGCCCCCTAGGAGAAGTCGCCGAGCAACCTGATCTCGGGCGACAGGCGTACGTTGAAGCGCGCGTACACTCTCTGCACTACAGTATTCATAAGGCCTACAACATCGAGTGCCGTCGCCCCTCCCAGATTCACTATGAAGTTCGCGTGTTTGTCCGACACCTGTGCCTGTCCCACCTGGAGTCCCTTGCATCCGGCTTCCTCTATCAGCTTTCCCGCATAGGTCGTAGGCGGATTCGTGAAGATGCTCCCGGCGTTCGGGTGTTCCCATGATTGCTTGGCATGCTTCTCGGATCGGATACGGGCAGCTGTGGATCGGATTGTGGCCCCGTCGCCAGTCTCGAGGTCGAATGCGGCACCCAGAATGATCGCCCCACTCTCCTGAAACTCACTATAACGGTAGTCGAAATCAACGTCTTCATGCTTCTTCACCGCATACTCGAGGTTACGATCGAGCACTTCCACATACGCCAAGTGAGTGCTTATCGCTTGCGAAAAGGACCCTGCGTTCATGTAGACAGCCCCTCCAACTGTGCCCGGTATGCTGACGAGATACTCGAGTCCCGACAGGTCCTGCTGCATGGCGAAGTCCAGCAGCGACGACAGGGGCATTGGGGCACGGGCGAGAACCAGTCCCTTTTCCATGATTGGCTGAAGAGACGTTTCCATGAGTCTCACGACCAGACCCTCGATCCCGCGGTCAGAGACAAGAACATTTGTCCCGTTGCCAAGCACAGTCGTTGGAACATCGAGAGCCTTGGCGGCACGGAGTGCACAGATCAGGTCCTCCTCACCACATGGGGTGTAC
>CAYRQW010000036.1:0-14473 GCA_964426505.1 uncultured Caldisericota bacterium | reverse complement strand
CACTCAGTTCCAGCAACACTTTCATGTCAGTATGCTGGGAATCCTTTACGGCGTGCCGCGTACTCTCCCTCTGCGTGACGTATTGGCCACATTCCTCGACTTCCGCGAGGCTACGCTTCGCAAGAGGTTTTCTCTCGAACTCCGCAAGCACGAGGAGCGCCTGAACGTCCTCAACGGTCTCGTCATTGCCATTCGAAACATCAAACGAGTGACGGACATCCTGACGGCATCTTCGTCCATGGACGACGCGTCGGCCCGTCTTATCGAGAGCTTTGGACTCAACGAACGCCAGGTGGAAGCCATCCTTGAGATGCGCATGCGGTCTCTCGTATCGCTCGAGGTCGAGAAACTGACGAGAGAGGTCGAAGACAACAAGACGGAGATCGACAGGCTCTCTGCGATGCTGGCAGATCCCAACAGGATCCGTGTTTACATCCGGGATGAACTCGTTGAGGTCGCTCGCAAGTATGGGAACCCGCGCCGCACACAGATCCTCAAGGACGATGGCCGTGGAGAGGACGATGACGAGCAGTTCATCGAAGACAAGGAAGTCATGGTCGTCATCTCCAAGAACGGCTATGCGAAGATCATCCCGAGCTCGACGTTCAAGGTACAGGGTCGCGGTGGGCTTGGTGTGGCCAGCATGAACCTGAAGCGAGACGACTACATCAGCAAATACTTCACGGTTCGCACGAAGCAGCGTATGCTGCTCTTCACCAACAAGGGGCGTGTGTACTCCATTCCGGCATACCGTCTTCCTGAAGAGAAGCGGCAGGGTGGAGGTGAGAATCTGTCTCTGCTTCTCGGCATGGGCGCAGATGAGCTTGTCACGGAGGCGACAGCGCTGCCCGCTATACAGGAGGGTGTCTCCTTCATCATCGTGACCCGCCGTGGGCGGATCAAGAAGATGGTCACGTCGCAGTTCGTTACCATACGAAGCACGGGAAAGACGTTCATCAAGCTTGCGGAGGGAGACTCTGTCGTCTCAGTGAGACCGGTCAAGGACACTGACGAGGTCCTCATTGCCTCTGATTCCGGCCGGGCCGTCCGCATTCGGTCGACGTCTGTGCGTGCCATGGGCGCATCTGCCGGTGGTGTGCGCGGCATGCGTCTGTCGCGTGGGGGCAGGTTCGTCGTTGGCATGGAAGTTCTTCGTCCTGACGTACCGTTCACGCTCATCACGGAACACGGTCACGGCAAGCGCCTCAACCCGTACGAGGTGCGCCTCGTTGGTCGAGGGTCGGGTGGTGTCATCTGTTATCGTGTTACGGAGAAGACTGGTCCCCTGGCAGCGTTTACGACGGGAACCGTCGACCAGGACGTCGTCGTGTCCACGAGCACCGGCCAGACGATTCGCACCCCTGCCGAGACTCTCCCTCTGCTCGGAAGGGTCTCTTCTGGCGTGAAAGTGATCAGACTGAAGACCAAGGGCAGCGGTGTTATAGCTGCGGAAGCAATCATCAAGGAGGTCGCGCCAACGGAGGCTGAAGATGAGGCTGAGCAGCAAGGAAGCTAGCGCTCTGCGTGTCGTTCTTCTGTCGGTCCTGAGCATCGCAGCAGCAGCACTGGCCATACGGCTCCTGTGGACCCTTCGTAGTACTGTTTCTCTGGGAATCGCCGCGGCTTTCGCGGCGTTTCTCTTCTTGCCGATTGCGCACTGGCTCAATCGGAAGACTCATCTTCCTATGGGCATCACCAGCATGATTGTCGTGCTGGGAATCGTGGCCTCGTTCGTTGGACTGGTGGCGGTCACGATTCCTCCGCTGGTAAGCGAAACCAGGTCGCTCGTAGCCTCTCTGCCTGACTACGTAACGACGGTCCAGGGGTACTTCTCGAGATTGTCTGTATGGCTGGACCGCTATCAGCTGGGAGCGGCGAAGGACACTATTGCAGCTGTTCTCGACGCGGTCCAGAAGGCCGCGATTCAGTTCGCACAGAACGTCGTTACGACATCGTCCAAGAAACTGCTGGGGCTGACGTCACTCCTCCCATTTTTCGTGCTCACATATTTCTTCATGAGAGGTTCTCATGACTTCTACGAGATGTCCCTCTCTCTGCCGTTCATCCGCACACAGAAGGACCGTGCAGAGGTCGCGCTTGCTCAGGTAGCTGCGAGCACGAGGAGGTACATCGAGGCGCTTGCGCTCATTTCGCTTGTCACGGCGTTGTTCATGGGCGGCGTCAGCGGGCTCTTCGGGATCAACTATGCTCTGACAATAGGGGTCGTGGATTTCTTCGGTGAGTTCATTCCATATGCCGGTCCGTTTGTGGTTGCGGTGTTGGGAGCCTTCTTCGCCGCTGTGTCGGGTCCAGGAAAGCTTTTCGCATGGATTGTCATCTTTGGCGTCATCGAGCTTGTGACAAGTCAGATTCTAGCGCCGAGACTCATATCCGAGAAGACGGGCATTACGCCGGCATTGATCATCCTGTTGCTTCTGGCAGGTGGTACGATAGGCGGGTTCTTTGGCCTGTTGCTCGCCGTCCCCGCTGCCGTTTTTGTCCGTGAGATCATCAAGAGCGCCCAGTTACTGCAGTCGGCTCCTGAGGATGTCACAGAGAAGTCGGTTGACTGAAGGCGCAATTCTGGTATAGTCAATTGGTTGTTTATCAACCCCTTTGGCAACGGTTTGACGAAAGGAGGGGTGATTGATGGGAAACTATCGTGATCGGAACAAGGACAGGTCTGAACCTCAGGGCGAGGACGCTCAGCTCGAGAACATGCTGAGGCGCTACAAGCAGGATTGTATCCGTGACGGCCTCTTCGGCGAACTCAAGAAGCGTCGCTTCTTCATGGCGCCAAGCGAGAAGCGTAAGCAGAAGTCCATTGCTGCGCGCAGGCGCAAGTAGGACTGCCTTTCCTCAGGTGAGAGCACGGGGCGCGTAAGCGCCCCTTTTCCATTTCTAGAGCCCTTGGCACATGAACCCACCGTCGACAGGAATGGATGCCCCGCTCAGATAGCCGGCAATTGGAGACAACAGAAACACTATGAGGCTGACAACGTCTTCCGGCTTGCCTGGCTTTCCCAGCGGAACTGCGTCAAGAAACCGCAGGCGCTCTGCATCGAATTCTTCTCCGAAGAAGTCTTCCGTCATGGGAGTCCTGATGAGCCCTGGAATCACACAGTTGGAACGTATTCCGCGACAACCCGCCTCAACCGCCACGGACTCAGAGATACTCTCCAGTGCGCGTTTCGAGGCGTCATAACTTGCCGATGGCATTTGACGGGGATGACGGTGAGCGTCGATTGACGATACGAAGACGAAACTCGCCGACGAGGAAGCTCTGGACAGTACTGCCTGCGCAAACTCGAAGGCTGCAAGAACATTGACATCGAATGTCTCCCGAAACTCGGAGGAGCGGGCATCAGAAAAGGAATCGGTCCGTAGTTGAGCCGGGAGAAACACGAAGCCGTCGATCTCTGCCGACCCGCGAAGGGCAGCGACGCATCGATTGCGGTCCGACTCCTTTCGTAGATCGCCAGGGATTGCGTCCACCAGTGAACCGGGGGATAAGGTGTTCGTGAGAACAGTCAGATGGTCGGGACGGCCTCCCACAATCAACAGGCGGGCATGTTCCCGGTCAAGCGAGGCAGCAAGGAGTGAGCCTATGCCGCCTGTGCCGCCTGCAATGGCAATTGTTCTTCCTGTCAGGGCAAGCTTCATTGGCTACTGTATGGGTATCATGCACAGGAAGACAAGATCGACTGTGCCTTCGTTCGCAAAACTGTGAACCGCCTTGGCCTCTATGTAGATAGCATTGTCGGGGCCGACATGCCGAGTCTCTCCTTCGCAGAAAGCCGTACACTCTCCCCTGATGACGAAGACCTCATGTTCCCAGGAGTGAGCGTGTCTCGGCGTAGATCCTCCAGGTTTGACGACGAGGTACCGCATCGCAAACGTAGGGACTCCGTCCGACCTGCTGAACATCCAGCGTATCGTTGTGCTGCTCGCTCCCGCTTCGCTTACGGGAGTCTCCTCGACGTCGTGGACTGCCTTGACAATCATGACGACCTCCAGTTGGACTAGATGAATGCCATTATACTACAGTTGTCAGCAGCAGGCAGTGTTCAGGGTGTCCCCGCTTGCATTTTCCGGCCGAGCAGGTATTATTTCCAAGACAGTCGATACATTCCAATCGTCAACCATGAGGTCGAGATGTTTAAGAGTCAATCCCTGGATGGATTTTTGACTGAACTCTCATCGCGCAATCCTACTCCCGGCGGAGGCACTGCAGCCGGACTTGCTGCAGCGATGGGCGTGGCTTTGGTCGAGATGGTGGCCAATGTCGTAGGTTCGCGAGACGAGGCGGAGAAGACTCGACTCGCGCCACTGGTCGAGCGCTGCGAGGCGTCACGCCTCCAATTTGTCACGATGATGGACCAGGACAGCGGAGCATTCGACGGCTACATGGCTGCCATGAGGTATCCCAAGACGACTGATGAAGAGAGACTTGTGCGGCGCACGGCCATGCAGGATGCGCTCAAGGGTTCTACGAGGATTCCTCTTCTGCTGGCCGTGCGAGTCTGCGATTTCGCGGAGCTTCTTGCTATGGCCTTCCGTGACGCACCAAAGGATATTGCGTCTGATCTGTATGTCGGCGCCGCCATGTTGCAGGCCGCCTATGCTGGAGCCATCGCCAACGTCTATGTCAATCTCGCATATCTGCGAGACCCCGTGTTCCAGGATGAAACGCGTATGACACTGCAGCAGTGTCAGGCGCGTGTTGCTGTATTGGGCTCGTTCAAGGATTCTATCGGGCGCTTGCTGGCTATTGCGTGACCACTTGGCGAAAGAAGGTAGAGGATCATGAACTTCACTGAACCAGAGCTGTTGGAGAAGACATCCCGTGAGTTGTATGAGATTGCGAAAGTCCTGCACGTTCGGAACTACACACGGCTCAAGAAGCCGGAACTCATCGACGAGTTGCTGAAATTTGGGGGTAAGGATGCCAACGATCAGGAGGGGTCGGCCATGAGTTCCATGGGGCCCTACGACAACCATGACAAGCCTGAGGTGGTGACCGAGCACCTCGACATCGAACAGGAACGGGCGCCGGCGCAGGTCGTTTCCGGGGCTGTCATATCAAGTTCGTCTGAGCGCCATGGCGGAGAGATCTCACGTGCGGGGGGAGAGGAGTTCACTGCCTCAGGCCTGTGCGAGATCCTCGCGGAGGGATACGGATTCATGCGTGCGAACTACTTCCCCTCTTCGTCGGATGTCTACATCTCACCTCCCATGATCCGACGGTTTGGGCTACGGACCGGTGACTGGCTCGAGGGTATCGTGCATCTGCCGCGTGGAGACAAGGAGAAGTACTCTTCGTTGATGCGCATTCGCAGTATCAATGGCATTGGCATCGAAGGGCACGTACTCACTCGGCCGCAATTTGAGTCGCTCACACCGATCTTTCCCAACAAGCATCTCAAGCTGGAAACGCCCAACTGCAGCATGGCTGTTCGCCTCCTTGAGCTTGTCGCTCCGATCGGTAAGGGTCAGCGTGGGCTGATCGTGTCGCCACCGAAGGCGGGGAAGACGACCATCCTCAAGGCCATTGCGCAGAGTGTCGAGTACAATCATCCTGAAGTCACACTGATGGTGCTTCTTATTGATGAGCGACCCGAGGAAGTCACGGATATGAAGCAGTCAATCCGGAGCGAGGTGATCAGCTCGACGTTCGATCAGCCCCCCGAGAATCATATTCGAGTTGTTGAGCTGGCTCTGGAACGCGCGAAGCGTCTGGTCGAGGTCAAGAAGGATGTCGTCATTCTCCTGGATGGCATCACCCGGCTCACGCGCGCCTACAACCTCATCAGTTCCTCGTCCGGGAAGACTCTGTCGGGCGGTCTCGACCCGACTGCTATCCGTGGCCCAAAGAGAGTCATCGGGGCAGCGCGGAACATGGTCGAGGGCGGCAGTCTTACGATTATCGCGACAGCGCTCATCGAGACAGGCAGCCGTCTGGACCAGGTCATCTACGAGGAATTCAAGGGTACCGGCAACATGGAGCTCGTTCTAGACCGTGAACTGGCTGAGCGACGTGTCTTTCCCGCCATCGACGTCCGGAAGTCCGGCACGCGGCGCGAGGAACTCTTGTACACACCCGAGGAGTACCGCAAGATATGGGCTCTCAGGCAGTTCATCGGCAATGAGGATCCGACGGAGAGTCTTGAGAAGCTCATCGCCATGCTTCAGAGAACTGCCAACAACAGGGAGTTCCTGGCCAACATCGTCGCGCAGGACAGCGCTGGACGCTGAGCACCATGGACGGCCTTTCCGGCAGGATCGAGGTCGTTGTCGGCTGCATGTTCTCCGGAAAATCCGAGGAACTCATCCGGCGCCTCAAGAGGGCGCAGATAGCGAGGCAGAAAGTCATTGCCCTGAAGTCGTCTCTCGATGACAGGTATGGGCTGGAGACGATTGCCTCGCACTCGGGCGTTCGTCTCGAGTCAGCGCTCGTCTCCTCGTCATCCGATGTGCTGCGGATCGTGGAAGAGAAGCAGACGGAGGTTGTCGGAATTGACGAAGTGCAGTGGTTTGACTCGGGGATCATCGACATTGCAGAGTACCTTGCGGGCAGGGGCGTTCGCGTTGTGCTCGCCGGACTTGACCAGGACTTCCGTGGGGAGCCGTTTGGGCCTATGCCGGAACTGCTTGCGCTTGCGGAGGAGGTGACGAAGCTGACGGCGGTATGCATGGTGTGTGGCAGACCGGCGACGCGTACTCAGCGCATCGTTAACGGTCGTCCAGCGCGATATGACGACCCAGTAGTCATGGTTGGTGCGGCCGAGAGCTACGAAGCACGTTGTCGCGAGCACCATGTGGTCCCCGGCCGACCAGAGCGTGTACTCGAAAAGGAGCGCCTCATTTGAGGCATGAAGTGAGCAGATGAGCTTGGAAACAGAACAGTTGGCGCGCAGAATCCATGAGATCGACGAGCGAGTCGCCAGCCTTCGCTATGATGTCGACCAGAAGGAAATCCAGAAGCTTACACTGGAGCGCCGTGCGATGGATTCTCTGTTCGTACTTCTCAGTCGCGAAGAGTCTCTGCACACTCAGCTTGCAGACAATGATATTCTGCTGGCAGACGGGACAGACTCGGAGTTTGCTGCAGTGATAGAAGATGACCAGCTCCGGCTCAAGCAGGAACTGGAAGCTATTCATGCGCAGATCGAGGAAGAGAGAATCCCTACCGATCCTGATGACGACAAGAATATCATCGTTGAGATACGTGGAGGCGTCGGTGGTGACGAAGCGGCTCTTTTTGCTGCTGATCTGTTTCGCATGTACTCCTATTTTGCTGGACAGCATGGCCTCAAGATCGAGGTTATCTCTAGTCATTCCACGGAGATCGGGGGGTTCAAGGAAGTCGTCTTCTCGGTGCTTGGAACAGGGAGCTACAAGCTGTTCAAGTTCGAGAGCGGCGTCCACCGTGTGCAGCGTGTTCCCGAGACGGAGGCTTCGGGACGAATTCACACGTCGACGGCGACTGTAGCGGTGTTGCCTGAAGCCGAAGATGTCGACGTTCACATCGATGATGCTGACATCAGGCTTGAGTTGTTTCATGCGTCCGGCCACGGCGGGCAGAACGTTCAGAAGGTGGAGACGGCCGTTCGGATGACGCATATTCCGACGGGCATAACTGCGTCATGCCAGGATGAGAGGTCTCAGTTGAAGAACAAGGAGAAAGCTCTCAAGGTTCTGCGTTCCCGCGTCTATGAGTTCATGAAGGAGAAGGCGGACAGTGAGATGATCAACGAGCGCCGATCTCAGATTGGCAGTGGAATGCGCAACATGCGCATCCGCACATATAACTTCCCGCAGGGTCGCCTGACCGACCACCGAATTGGCCTTTCTTTGTACAATTTGCCTCTCATCATGGAAGGCAACCTCGATCCAGTGGTTGATGCTCTTCGTCGGGCTGTCAGGGAAAGGACTCTGGAGACACCCATTCTGCAGGATAGCGACAACGATTGACTCTAAGAGAAGTGCTTGCACATGCTGAGCAATGTGCGCTGCTCTCTTCCGAGAAAAGGGGTGAGCTTCAATACGTTGTTGCCGATGGCAGGGGATGGAGCCACTCAGAGCTGCTAATCCGGCTTGACCTGCCCGCAGAGATGGGCATGCAGGAGTCAGTTGAACGTGCCGCCCGGCAATTGGCGAATGGATACCCTGCTGAGTATCTCACGGGCCATGCCGCTTTCTGCAACATCGTCGTCCGAGTGCAGGAGGGCGTTCTCATTCCGCGCCCCGAGACAGAAGGCTTGGTAGAGATGGCCGGGGACTTCATTGTCAAGCAACGTCGGCCCGACGCCATAGCTCTGGACCTCTGCTCCGGTTCGGGGGCTGTGGCGCTTGCATTGGCCACCATGGTTCCACAGGTATCGGTTGTTGGACTGGAGCTCGACGCCGCTTCTGTCACCTGTTCGCGCGAATCTGCCCTGGACGCTGGACTGTCGGGGCGGGTCCGCTTCGTTCAGGGGAACGTCCTGGCGGCGTGGAGTCTGGTCCTCCCGGAGTTCTGTGGCTGCACTGATGTCATCGTCAGCAATCCACCCTATGTGCGTGAAGAGCGCATTTTCGAGGCGCATGAGTCCTCACCCATTGAACCCGTCCGGGCTCTCTATGGCGGCGCGTCAGGGATGGTCTTCTACAAACGGATCATTGCGCAGGCTTGTGCCTGGCTGCGGCCCGGCGGCCTGTTGCTGCTGGAGATTGACGATGGGCTGGAACAAGGTATTCTGGACCTGTTTGATCGGCATGGACTGCTGGGTGGGCGCTGGTCGCCGGATCTCAGGGGTTTGCCGCGCTACGCGGAGGCACGTCGAGCAGAATGAACACGTTCAACTATGTCTTGCGGGATATTCTGGTCTTTGTCGTTGCATACGTCGTTGGCTCTCTGCCATTCAGCTACATCTTCGCCAAATTGGTCAAGGGTGTGGATATCACGAAGGTGGGCAGCAGGAATATGGGGGCAACGAACGTATTGCGTACGGCAGGGCCTCTTCCTGCGGTGTTCGCTTTTGCCGGAGACTTCTTGAAGGCGGTGCTTCTACTGCTCGTGCTGATCAGGTCTTTTCCGACTCTGTCCCGGGAAGCAGTGCTCGTGGCAGCGGTTGCTGTGGTCCTGGGTCACGATTTCTCCGTACTTGCCCAGTTCAAGGGAGGAAAGGGCGTAGCCACAACCTTCGGAGTCGTACTGGTTATGAGCTGGCCTGTTGCGCTCGTGGAGTTGGGTATTTGGCTTGGGGTCATGGCGCTCCGCAGTACCGTCTCGCTCGCATCGGTGGTTGGGTTCGTTACCCTTCCGATTGTGGCTCTTCTCTTCGGACAATCACCGAGGCTTGTCCTGATCTACGCCCTGCTCGCCCTGCTTGGAGTCGTTCGGCATGCCGCAAACATTCGTCGGCTGAGAGCCGGCGAAGAACCCAGGCTTGACCGGTCCTATTTTCGGAGGCGCTAGATGTCCATTCCAGAGACTGTACTGCTGGACACCTGTTCGGATGACGATGTTCGCCGGCTGTCGAAGCGCATTGCCGCCGGAGCCGTCGCGGTGTTCCCGACGGATACTGTCTACGGCATAGGCTGCAGCGCAACATGTGTATCGTCGGTGACGAGAGTGTTCACAGTCAAGCATCGCGATGCAGCTAAGCCGCTGCCGGTATTCACTCCCAGTATTGCCAGTGTCCTGCTTTCGATCCAGCCTCCGGAACGGGAGATGGCACAGCGTCTTGCTGATGTATTCTGGCCTGGGGCGCTTACCATCGTCGTAGACGTTGCTGGGAGAGGTCTCTACACGCAGCCCTCTCCCCACTCAGAAGCGTCCAGTATTGGTTTCCGGATGCCGCGTCACTCCGGGCTCCTTCGCCTGCTTGCAGACGGACTTCTGATGGCGCAGACAAGCCTGAACGAAAGCGGCGAAAGTGTCATTGAGAGCCTGGATGCGCCCGGGGCCGCCGCTTTGCTTGAGCAGGCCGATCTGGTTCTGGACAGCCGACAGCGTCCACAAGGCCAGCCGTCGACCGTCGTAAGACTGACAGCAGATTCATGGTCCATGCTCCGCGAGGGCAGCATCTCTTCTGCCGATATTGCCACTGCGCTTGTGGAGGAGAACTCGTGAAGTGTGACATCGCCATCGATGGACCTTCTGGATCAGGCAAAACGTCTGTGGGTCTTCGGGTTGCCGCCGAGCTCAGTCTCATGCTGGTCGACTCCGGGTTGCTGTATAGAGTGTACACCGCAGGGTATGTCGAGCAGTACCCATCTGACCGCCGTCTGCAGAGCGACCGCCTGCCGCGGATCCTTGAGCGTGGCGTGAGCTACGAATCCGGGGGGACAGTTCTGTACGGCGGGCGCGTTCTTCAGGTTTCTCTCCATGACCCGAGGGTAGATGGACTCGTGTCACCCGTCAGTGCGATCCCACTCGTGCGAACTGCCGTGAACAGAGAATTGAGACGCATTGCCGCGTCCAGGGATGTCGTCATGGTCGGTCGAGACATTGGGACCACGGTTCTTCCGCGGGCACTTCTGAAAGTGTTCATCACCGCTGATCCGGAGGTTCGTGCAAGCCGGCGAGTCATCCAGCTGGAGCGTCAGGGCATGCCGATTGACTACAACGCAGTGCTGGCCAACATCAAGTCACGCGATGCAATAGACTCCTCCAGGAAGGAGTCGCCGCTTCGATGCACCGAGGAGTACATGAAGCTGGATAACTCCGCTGACGGCTCTGATGAGGTCGTCCGGGCGATCGTCTCTGAGTACCGCACGAGGCTTAAGAATGCTGTATGAGCTGGTGATCCCGGTAGGCAGGGTCCTGTCCCAGACCTTCTTCAGACTTCACGTCATCGGTCTTGAGAATGTGCCGAGGCACGGGCCTGGACTTGTTTGCAGCAACCACTGCAGCTATCTGGACCCAATGCTCGCCACCTTCGCAATCCCGCGCAAGGTCTACAGTCTGTCCCGCAAGGAGATATACCAGCAGCCATTGCTGAGGCCGTTCATACACCGTCTGGGTGGGGTGCGTATCGACAGGGAATCTCTGGCTGACAAAGGTGCTCTTCAGACACTGCTGGCAATAATGGACCACGGAGACCTGTGTATGATCTACCCGGAAGGAACGCGGTCATTCGACGGACGTCTGCAGAATCCTCACAACGGGGCAGCTTTCCTGGCAGTGAAATCGGGGGCACCTGTGATCCCAATGGCTGTCATCGGTTCATATGAGTGCTGGCCGAGGCAGAGGAAACTTCCCAGGATGGGTCGCATTACCGTGCGCATAGGTCAGCCGGCCATCTATCACCTTGCGCCGGAACGGCAGAGTCACAAGGACGATCTGACGGCCATCAGTCTGGACATCATGAGTCGCATCCGAACACTCCAGGAACAAGGACACGTCTGACATGCGCGTTGTGCTGGCAAATGACCTGGGATACTGTTCGGGCATCCGGCGAGCGATTGAGGCCGCCGAGGCGGCGCTATTCTCTGAGGTGACGGTCGCGGCGACAGACACTCTTCTTCACAATGTCGGCGAGATGAATCGACTTGGTTCCATGGGCCTACGATCTGTGGAACTGTTGAGCGATGAGGAACTGAGCACTGCGACGGTGCTCCTTCCCGCTCACGGTTCGACGTCCCTGGAACGACACGGAAGGATTGCCCGAGCAGGATCTGTGCGCGATCTGACGTGTCCCATCGTGAACAAGGCTCGCGACGCTGCAAGGATGTTCGCAGATGCAGGCGTTCCTGTCGTCGTCGTCGGTGACAAAGCACATCGAGAGACAGCCTATCTCGTGGAGGCGGCCGGAAATCAGCTCCTCGCTGTGGTGTCTTCGGAAGAGGATCTGGCTGCCCTGGATATGTCGGTCTCCCGTGTGGGAGTCGTCTACCAGACGACACAGTCTCGCGAGTTCAGAAGACGTGTCCTGGAGTGTTTTCGAGGGAGAGAAGTCGACGTTGTTGAGGAGCTGACGCTGTGTCCTGAAGTACTGCGACGACAGGACGGAGTCGTCGCTCTGGCCAATCGTTGCACGGTCATGCTGATCCTTGGGGACAGTTCCAGTGCCAACACGAGGAGGCTGGTGGCTGTCGCGGCCCCGTTATGTCCAAGAACGCATCTGGTGGAAGAAGCCGCCGTTCTTCCCAGTCTGGAGCTGAGTTGCGATGACATCGTAGGAGTCGCCAGTGGGACTTCTTGTCCCCAAGTGGCAATCGATAAAGTGATGGCAGGGCTAAGGCAAGTCTGTCCCGACGTTCACGTGGAGGTCGGCGCATGACCCGTGTATGTGTTGTTGGTGCGGGAGCCTGGGGAACTACGATAGCCAATCTGGCAGCTGTCAGGGCGAGCGTCACACTCTGGGTACACGGAGAAGACACGCTCAGGGCGCTGCGCGAAGCCCGGGAGAATGCGCTCTACCTCCCTGGCGTGCCGTTGCAGGACAACGTCGAGCCGACTGATGATCTCGTGACGGCCTGGCGTTGTGCCGACGCCATCATTCTGGCCGTACCAACACAGAAATTGCGGTCGATGTTTCGCAGACTGGCCCCCGATTTATGGCGGCCGGGCATACCTTTGCTTAATCTCAGTAAAGGACTGGAGTTGGAGACTCATCTGCGGATATCTCAACTGCTCTGTGAGGATTTGGAGCTCAGCGACTATGATCACTACGCTGCCCTGTCCGGACCCAATTTCGCTCCGGAGATTGCCCGAAACATGCCGGCAGCCACGGTCATCGCCAGTCGGGCGCCAGGCACCCGGCGCCTCTTTCAGGAATTGCTCTCCGGTGGTGCACTCAGGGCCTACACAAGTGCCGATCTGGTTGGGGTAGAACTGGGCGGTGCGCTCAAGAACGTCTACGCAGTTGCAGCAGGCTTGTCCGATGGGTTGGGATTTGGCGACAGTTCAAAAGCATCCTTGATTGTTCGCAGTCTCCATGAGCTGGTCAAGGTCACGACAGTGCTCGGAGCAGACCCAGCGACCATCAACGGCCTTGCCGGAGCCGGGGATCTCATCGCAACCAGCTTCAGCAGACTGAGCCGCAATCGCATGGCAGGTGAAGCCATTGGCAGGGGGGCGTCTGCCCTTGAGCTTCAAACCGGCCAGCGCACTGTCATTGAGGGACTTCCGACCCTCCAGGCCCTTGCAAAAATAGCCGAACTGAGTAACATTGACTTGCCTATCGTTCGTCAGTTGCACGGGATCGTCGCTGGAGGCGTCGCGCCTCTGGTTGGTCTCCAGCGTCTGATGAGCCGGGAAACGAAAAACGAATTCTAGAAGACGAATTCGAAAGGCGGTCAGGTGACAAAGTCCGATCTCGTGGTAGTGGTGGCAGCGAAAACAGGTTGTTCCAGAGTGGTCGTGGAAAATGTGCTGCACCAGGCTTTTGTCACTTCCAGCAAGGAGTTGCGGGCAGGTCGTAAGGTTACCCTGACCGGTTTTGGTGCTTTTTGTGTGTCCATAAGGCAGGCTCATTCGGGTGTGAACCCGAAGACGCGCGAAGCGGTGAACGTTCCGGAGAAGCGCGTTGTGACCTTTAGGGCTAGCGGGAAGCTGAAGAAACTGGTTGATAACAAATAGTCGGGGCGTGGCGTAGTTTGGCTAGCGCACCAGCATGGGGTGCTGGGGGTCACAAGTTCGAATCTTGTCGCCCCGACCACTATTTGTCGGGATGTGGCTCAGCTTGGTAGAGCGCTTGGTTCGGGACTAAGAGGTCGTGGGTTCGAATCCCACCATCCCGACCAGTAATTATCCGAACCGGAGGGGTACGAATATGATCGAGGAGTTCATGCAGGACTTGCGCCGGGCTGAGGCTGATGCAGATGTCGTTGTCAAGGTCGCACGAGATAGGGTCCAGACCATCCGGCGCGACTCCGATCTGTCCATTGCCAATATCAGGGCCTCCTCAGAGCTGTCGCTGAAACAACAGCTCGACACGATTGATCAGGAGACGAACCAGCAGATGCAACTTGCCGGAGATCGGCTGCGTGAAGATCTGAAGCAACAGCTCGAGAACCTTGAGCGGCAGGCGCAGGACCGTAGACCTGTAGCTCTGGATTTGCTCGTGTCAGGACTCACCGCTCGCTAGGATGGCGATCGACAGAGTACAAGAGTTCGCTCTTGCTTTTCCGCACAACAGGGAAGACGAGGTTCTGTCTCGCCTGTACGATGCGGGAATGGTACATCTGACTTCTTATACACCATCGGATGATTCTGAGACTGTTCCATCTGCTCTATCCTCGCTGGATGTCTGTCGTCCGCAGAGGGAAGAGTCGCTGAGTCATGTTACCGAGGAACTGGAACTTGCCAGTGCAACACTCTCGTTCTTCGCCGAAGTGGACCCTGTGACCAAGGGACTCGTCCGGAGTTTCTTCCCGGACGAAGTGTATGTCGGTGTCGCCGACATGAAGAACACCACCTTGATGGCTTCAGGGAATTCCTATGCGGACATGATGCGCACCGTGCTGGCATTGAAGGCCCAAC
>CAYRQW010000035.1:9241-14604 GCA_964426505.1 uncultured Caldisericota bacterium | reverse complement strand
CTTCGGAGATTGCACAAAGTATAGAGTAGCACTCTTCTTCGCAGTGCGTTATGGGTGGCTCGCTCAGAAGGCGGCTGCCAGAAATCTGGATGATGCAGGGGGAGACAGGATGAAGAAGACAGCGTTTGCCCGCAGTGTGATCTTGACCGTTGTTGCTCTACTGGTCGTCACAGCCTTGACAGGCTGCAAGGCTCAGACCGGTGTCCTCAACTGGGGGACCGACCCGACGTATGCACCATTCGAATACGCCGATGCAGCCAACAAACCCACGGGGTTTGACGTGGAGCTCATGGAGGCCATCGCGGCGAAGATGGGCAGGACCAGCAACCTGACCAGCGGGAGTTTTGATGGGCTCCTTCTTGCCCTGGAGGCGAAGAAGTTCGATGCTGTCTGTGCTGCCATGACTATTACTCCTGACCGCGAGGAGGAGGTTCTCTTTTCGATTCCTTACTACAGATCGGACATGGGCATCATGTACAACCCCGCCAAGAACACCATCACCAAGCCTGAAGACCTCGCAGGGAAGACTGTCGGCGTTCAGACGGGAACGACAGGCGAGACGTCTGCCAAGCTCATCACCGGCGTGAAGGTCAGTTCCTACCCGGACATCCAGCTTGCCACACTGGACCTCGAGAACGGCAAGGTTGACGCTGTCGTGAACGACTATCCTGTGTGCACGGCGTATGCCAGCACTCATCCTGCATTGAAGGTCATC
The DNA here is from genome assembly GCA_964426505.1 of uncultured Caldisericota bacterium. Classification (GTDB taxonomy): domain Bacteria; phylum Caldisericota; class Caldisericia; order Cryosericales; family Cryosericaceae; genus Cryosericum. Next base: position 13,889 of record CAYRQW010000035.1, on the reverse strand, counting down.
AATACGACGTCGATTGCCGGTCAGGACCTGACACAGCTTTATGGCATCGCCGTGCGGAAGGATGACACCCAGCTCAAGAGCGACATCGATGCGGCCCTTCGCCAAGTGGTTGCGGATGGTACGTATGCAACGCTCTTCCGCAAGTACTTCTTCGCCGACCCGCCATACCAGCCCGAGTAGGATTACCGTCGGGTGTAGCAGAGAATGCTTAAGTGGTCGATCATCTTTGACAACTTGCCGTTCCTCCTGGCAGGGGCATGGACCACGCTTTCGCTGACGATCGTCTCGATGATCTTTGCGACCGTCGCTGGGCTGCTTGTGGGTCTGTTGAACATGTTTGGCGGAAGAGTCATTGGTGCCATTACCCGCGTCTACATCGAGGCCGTGCGCGGGACACCGGCCCTGCTGCTGATCCTGATCGTGTACTACGCCCTTCCGAGGATAGGCCTGAACCTGCCTCAGTTCCCTGCAGCCGCGGTTTCTCTTGCCGTGTGTTATGCTGCGTACATCGCCGAAGTCTTCCGTTCTGCGGTAGAATCGATCCCAAGGGGACAGTCTGAAGCTGCTTTCTCGCTGGGCATGAGCCAGGCGCAGGCTCTGCGACACGTCATTCTCCCACAGACATTCCGGCGGGTTCTGCCGCCACTTGCCAACGAGTTTGCGGCACTGATCAAAGACACGTCACTGGTTGCCTTCATCTCTATGGAGGACCTCCTCTTCAAGGCGAAGATCATCGGTGCTCGCACCTACAACATCATGTCTCCACTCATTGGCGCAGCCATTATCTACCTGATCATGACGACGCCGGTCATGCAGTGGTCCCGCAATCTCGAGAAGAAGGTCGACTGAGATGGCTGGAGATATGACGATGTCACAGAGGAAGCTGCTCGTGGTTGACGGCCTGCACAAATCGTTCGGCTCTCTCGAAGTTATCAAGGGAGTCAGCTTTGACATGGACTTCAAGGAACGGTTGGTTCTGATGGGCCCCTCAGGTTCGGGCAAGAGCACTCTGGTACGGTGTATCAACTGGATAGAGCCTCCCTCGGCCGGCCAGATAACGTTCGACGGCAAGCTCGTCGTGCCAGGAAAGTCAGACATCCGCAGGCTGAGAGAAGACATCGGCATGGTGTTCCAGCAGTTCAACGTGTTCCCTCACCTTACGGCTCTTCAGAACGTTGCACTGGGCCCTGTCGTCGTCAAGAAGGTGGCCCGTAAGGCAGCAGAGACTGACGCTATGGAACTCCTGGCGAAGGTGGGCTTGTCTCACCGCGCTGGTCACAAACCGGCCCAGATGAGCGGTGGAGAACAGCAGCGGGTGGCCATAGCACGTGCGCTGGCCATGCACCCGAAACTGATGTTGTTTGATGAACCAACGTCGTCCATCGATGTCGAACTGATCCACGAGGTTCTCGACGTGATGGTCAGACTTGCGGACGAGGGCATGACGATGATTGTCGTTACGCACGAGATGGGTTTTGCGAAGGAGGTCGCCGATCGCGTGATTTTCATGGACCAGGGTCTTATCATTGAGACCGGGACTCCTTCTGAGGTCTTCGAGCATCCTCAGCAGGAGCGCACACAGAGTTTCCTGAGCAAGGTGCACTTGGCTTGAGTGTGTGGATACAGTGAGAAGGGGCGCCGAAAGGCGCCCCTTCTTTTCTTTTCATCGCGTGTCTTTTGACTACACTTTAAGATGAGGCCTATGGGACACATGGATACAATCGTTTACCCGGGAACGTTTGACCCGGTCACCAGGGGGCATGTCGATATCATTGAGCGTGGAGCGCGTTTGTGCGACCGGCTCGTTGTCGGTGTGTCCGGCATAGCATACAAGACTCCGATCTGGTCGCTGGACGAGCGTGTCGAAATGGTGCGTGCTGCGACGCGGCACATCCCGAATGTACTGGTGGAAGGCTTCGACGATTTGCTGGTCCATTTCATGCAACGCCAAGGGGCCTTCATGATGTTGCGCGGGTTGCGGCCAGTCTCGGACTTCGATTATGAAGTGCAGTTTTCCTGGGCGAACAGATATCTCGACCCGAACGTTGATATCATCTACCTCATGAGCTCGCAGGAGCACTTCCTCGTTTCTTCCACTCTCATCAAACAGATGTACGAAGGCGGAGGGGACATTCGTGACTTGGTGCCTGTGAGTGTCGCAGACAGGATTGTGCTTGGCCTGTCGCGGGCCAGGGGAGGAACGCATGATTGAGAAGCTTACGTTGCAGGACATCATCGACCGCATCGATCAAGTGAGAGAGCGGGGGCCGCGGCTGTTTGGCTATCGCATCATCAAGGATGAGGAACTGGCAGATGCAGTCGCTCATCTCCGCACTGCATTCCCGGAACAGGTCCGTAACGCATGCGCCCTGCTGGAACAGCGTGACGCCCTGGTGGCTGATGCCAGACGACAGAGCAGCCGCCTGATTGAGGAGGGCCAGCGGTCGCATGATGAACTTGTTGCTGACAACGAGATCGTGCGTTCTGCCGTCGCCGAACATGCACGAATGATGGCCGAGGTAGAGGCCGCGCGAAAGAACGCCGAGCGGCAAGCTGACGACTACTCACTGAAGATGCTGGAGCAGCTGGAACAGATTCTGACAAAGCTCTCCGAGACTGTCAAGGCTTCTGAAATGCAGTTCCATGTGGAGGAGAACAACGATGAAGCTCGAACTCCAGAAACTGAACATTGAGGAAGGGAGCAGTCAATCGTTCGTGTTTGAGGAAACGTCGGTTGGAGACCTTCCCGGAATTACGCTTCTTGAGCCGGTGACGGGGCAGTTCGTACTGAGCAATCTTGGCATCGGGTATCAGTTTGCGGGGTCGTTCGATGCGAGAGTGAGTCAACCCTGTGTAAGGTGTCTGGATTCAGTCGTAGAGGACATCGAGTTCGACGTCAACGAAACGTATCTTCTCAATGGGCAGGAGGATCCTGATCAGGAAGACGTGTTTGCGCTCGAGTCAGATATTCTCGACGTATCCGATGTTGTCCGCCAGAACCTGCTCGTTGAAGTCACTGAGTTTCCACTCTGCAAGGAAGACTGCAGGGGGTTGTGCCCCGAATGCGGGGCTAATCTGAATGTGACAGTGTGTCAGCATCAGAAATCGCGGGAGGAAAAGTAGTCATGTTCATTGACAAGGCAGCAGGCTGCGTGGGGCAGGTCCAGACCATCGATGGCTGGGTCTACAACAGCCGGAGCAGTGGGAAGGTGGCGTTCGTGCTTGTCCGGGATGGCAGCGGCATCATGCAGTGTGTCGTCGCCAAAGGTGACGTCGAAGAGCGGACATTCGATTTGGTACGTCACCTTACACAGGAGACCAGCATCAGTATTACGGGGGTCGTTCAGGCGGAAGAGCGAGCACCCGGCGGCCACGAAATGCATGTTCAGAAGGTCGAGGTCCATCAGGCGGCTCTGGACTATCCGATAACGCCCAAGGAGCACGGTGTGGACTTCCTGATGAGCAACAGGCATCTCTGGCTCCGATCGAAGCGCCAGTGGGCGATCATGCGTATACGGGCAACGATTGTCAAGAGCATTCGTGACTACCTCGACGACAATGGTTTCCTTCTCATGGACGCCCCCATCCTGTCCGCTAACGCGTGTGAAGGGTCTTCGACCCTGTTCTCGACTGACTACTTTGGCGTGCCCGCCTACCTGTCGCAGAGTGGTCAGCTCTACAATGAAGCTACAGCCATGGCATTTGGAAAAGTCTACTGCTTTGGCCCGGCGTTTCGCGCCGAGAAGTCCAAGACGCGCCGGCATCTGACGGAGTTCTGGATGGTCGAGCCCGAAATGGCCTATTGCGATTGGGAACAGAACTGCGATGTTCAGGAGAGATTCGTCACATACATCGTGCAACAGGTGCTGGAAAAGCGCAGGGAGGAGCTCGTCATCATTGAGCGGGACATTGCTCCGCTCGAGAAGATAGCGACGCCGTTTCCACGCATCTCCTACGATGAAGCAGTGAAGGTTCTTCAGAAAGCCGGTTCACCGATGCAGTGGGGCGACGATTTCGGTGGAGATGAGGAGACCCTCATCTCGAACCAGTTCGAACGTCCTGTTTTCGTACACAGCTATCCCAAGTCATTCAAGGCGTTCTATATGAAGACCAATCCAGCCAATCCGAAGACGGTCCTGTGTGCGGACCTGCTGGCTCCGGAGGGGTACGGCGAGATCATCGGAGGCGGGCAGCGTGAAGATGACTACGAACTGCTTCTCGCACGAGTTCATGCCGAGGGACTTGCCGAGGCAGATTATCAGTGGTATCTGGATCTGCGCAGGTACGGATCGGTTCCACACAGCGGGTTTGGTCTCGGCGTCGAGAGGACAGTGGCCTGGATCTGCAAGCTGCCGCATGTGAGGGAGACCGTACCGTTTCCGCGGCTGCTCGAGAAGATTTACCCATAGTCTGGGAGTAATGGCCGCAACCAGAGGAGATGCGCCGCAGTCCAATGATCTCTCGATCACTGAGGGTCTCACAAGCCTGAGGGGCAAGAAGCCTGCGTCGCTGTACGTCTTTGCGCCGGGAGACGAGTATTTTGTTCCGCAGGCGAAAGACGCAGCGCGCTCGCTCGTGGCGGAAGCTTTCCGCCCTTTCGACTATGCCGAGTTGGAGGGCAGTGACGACAACGTCGACGGTATCCGTG
>CAYRQW010000035.1:0-9231 GCA_964426505.1 uncultured Caldisericota bacterium | reverse complement strand
GAGTTCCTCGGCAGTGAAAGATTCGGTTCCGGGCGCAAAGTCCTCATCATTAACGGCCTCGAAGACAAGGCAATCAAGCGTCTGGGTGCTGTGGTTCCCCTTTTCCTGTCTGGCAGTACGACCACCGTGATATTCGCGGATCCCGCCAGAGTACCATCAGACCTGTTGAAAAAGGCCTGCGTGATCACAAGTTATGCCGTGCCCCCAACTGCGATGCGCTCCTGGATCAGGAAGAGGTTCGAAGGGCGCATGATCGAGGATCAGGCGGTCCATGAGCTGATGGAGCGGACGGCAAACAGTTTCTTCCTCATGCGAAGCGAGATCGACAAGCTTCTCGCGTATACCGCAGGGGCTGTCACGGTCGCTGACGTTCGTGAGGTCGTGCCCAGGTGTCATACTGCTGCTGCTGCCAGTCTCGTCGAGGCTATCTCTCTCAGGAAATACGACCGTGCAACGGTGGCGCTGCACGACTTGTCCGCTTCTGGCGCCCCCGACACGACCATCCTCCATGACGTGGAACTTGGGTTTGTGCGATTGCTGACCGCGAAGCTGGTTTCAAAGTCGAATCGGCCCAAGGCCGATCTCAGGGGCTGGTGTCTGCGCACACAGCACCAGTACCTCGACGATTACACGCTCACCGCTCTTCTGACGGCGGCAAACCACATCAAGCTGTCCGAGCTCGAGGCACTGCTCGGACGACTTGAGGAAATTGAGTATCAAACAAAAAGAGGGCTCACCAGCAGTGCGCTGGCAGCCCTCGAGCAATTGCTTTCCGCAGTAGTTCTTATGAAGCAGTAGTTGTGGTCGCAGCCTTAGCGGCATTCGCCTTCTTCATCAGACGCGACTTCTTGCGGGCAGCCGTATTCTTGTGGACGATGCCCTTCTGAGCGAGTTTATCGAGCTGTTTCACTGCGTCGACAACCTTCTCGGGGGCATAGTCGGACTTGCGAGCCATATCCAGAGCAAGCTTCGTCTTGGCAGTATGCTCGGTGTTGTATGCCGTCCGTGTCTTGGTCTTGCGGACGTCCTTAATGGATGCTTTCTTTATTGGCATAAAACTCTCCTTTGTCTCTTCGGAACTTATCAAGTTCACTGTATGCATTTTTCCTGTGATGTCAATGATTGTTCGCTTTTCCGGCCATGGGCAGGAGCCTTCCATACGAGTTGCCTTGACCCTTGAGCGGGTAAGGTGTAGAGTAGTCATGAGAAGCATATGAAGAAGGCTCGAACCCGGAGGGGCCCGTGAAGACAACCAGATACACGACGGGGTCCTTCCCTGTCCTCACCAATTGTGTGCCACATGCGACCGACTCTTGAGCAGTCGTCCCGGGATTGTCATGCCCCCTGCTGGATGGTCGTAACGGACAAATTGGTGCTTCGCAGGGTTGGAAGGATTATGTTGACTTCATGCTGTCCTGTTATATAATTCACATGATACTGTGAAGTCGGTGGCGGAGTGTGAGTATGCGCATCTGCGTTAATGGAAGGATCTGCCATCGTATCGTGTGTGGGGAAGAAGGAGGCACTGCGTTGGAGTGTCTTTCACCTGCGAGAATTGCTGAACTGACGACGGTCAGCGTTGAGAAGAGGGCTGAGCTCGGCTTCAGCCGGTTGGCTGTACTGGGCGCTCTGGCCGGGGCCTATATGGCATTCGGCGCCGAGGCTTGTCTCCTTGTGCTCTCGGAGGGCGCATCCTTCCAGGGCTTTGGGCTGTCAAGGATATTGGGCGGTCTTGTCCTTGGTGTTGGCCTGCCCTATTGGCTGGCGCATGCGCGTTTGAAGGAGAATCCTTGAATCTCATCGTCCTTGCAGGCGGTCGAAGCCGGCGAATGGGATTGCCCAAGTACTGTCTTCCCCTCGCAGGGATCCCCCTCTATGAGTATCCCCTGCGTCAGCTTGGTGCGCTGTACCAACACCACATCGTTGTTGAGAACGAGGGTCTCATACGAGCCGACGGCAAGCCGGAACGAATCGTTGTTGGAGACATTGTTGCTGATGCAGGGCCTCTGGGCGGTATCTACTCAGGGCTTAGGGCATCAGACGCAGCATTGAACATGGTGGTCGGCGCCGACATGCCGTTTGTCTGCCCTGCACTGGCCCAGGCAATGGGAAGGCGCGCCCACACCCAGGATCTGGATATCCTGGTGCCCAACATTGATGGCTTGCTCGAACCGCTGTTCTCCATTTACTCTTCTCGGGTTGCTGCTGTAGTTGGCGGACTCCTGGAATCGGGGATCCATTCTGTTCGGGAGCTCTTTCACAATGAGTCGCTGCACGTTGGCTCCATTGACCGGGCCGACTGCGAGCATTACGACAAACGACTATTGTCTTTTTTCAACGTGAACACACCGGACGATCTCATTATGGCACGGCTGATGATGCGTGCAGGTGAAAAGTTGGCAAAGGAGGAACACGTATGCGGATGAACTTGGAAGACCGATTGAAAGAGAACCCAGATCTGAAGAGGCAGTTCGACGAACTTGATGCGTACATTGACGGGATGGCAAGCCAACAGGGAAGTCTCATCAACGTCATGCACCGCGCCCAGGAGATTTTCGGCTATCTCCCGGATGATGTGCTCGGTTATGTGTCGGCAAGACTGAATGTGCCACGCTCGACCGTGTATGGTGTCGTAACGTTCTACCATTTTTTCAGTCGCACTCCAAAGGGACGACATACCGTGAGCGTGTGCCTGGGGACCGCGTGCTATGTTCGCGGTGGCAACACCGTGTACGAAAGGGTCATGAAGACACTGGGCATCAAGGCCGGGGAGACTTCGCCGGACGGGCGTTTCACGCTCGATCTGGTGCGCTGCGTCGGAGCCTGTGGCCTTGCACCCGTCATCGTCATCGACAAAGATACCTATGGCCGTATGACAGCGGACAGAGTCTTGACGCTGCTGAACAAGTACGCATAACTCGGAAACAGAGGAGGAGACGATGAAGTCACTGGAAGAACTCAAGCGCATCAAAGAACAGACCCTGAAGGCGATGGACCTTCGCCAGGCCAAAGAACGGGGCAAGGTTGTTGTTGCCATGGGTACTTGTGGAATAGCTGCGGGAGCCAAGAACACCCTCATTGCCGTCATTGAGGAGCTGGAAAAGGCCGACATCCATGATGTCCAGGTTGTGCAGTCTGGATGCATGGGTCTGTGCGACAGGGAGCCGACTGTCGAAGTTTCGATGAAGGATCAGCCTAGTGTCATCTATGGAGACGTCAACGATGCGAGTGCCCGCCGGATCGTCCGCGAGCACATCCAAGGCGGTCAGGTTGTCGCGGAACTGGTCATCAAACGGGGGAACATCTAGGCGGACAAGGAGACGGGAGAACGCAATGATACGAAATCAGCTGTTGGTCTGCGCAGGCGGTGCCTGCATCACGAGTGGGGAAAAGAGCGTCAAGGACGTGCTTGTCGAAGAGCTGGCGAAGAACAGCATCCAGGATGAGGTTCAGATCATCGAGACAGGCTGCATGGGGGCGTGCGACCTGGGTCCGATCGTTGTCGTCTACCCGGAGGGGACGTTCTACCAGAAGGTCAACGTGCGGAATGCGGGCCTTATCGTCAGTGAGCATCTTGTCAAGGGACGCACGGTGCCTGAGTTGCTGTATCGTGGACCGACGAGCGAGAAGAAGGCTCAGACAACTGAGGAAATACCTTTCTATACTCGGCAGGTGAAGCGGGTACTGCGCAACTGCGGCGTGATCGATCCGCTCTCGATTGAGGAGTTCATTGCGCGTGACGGCTATTCTGGTCTTGGCAAGGCTCTGGAGATCGGCCAGGACGAAGTCATCAAGATCGTGCAGGATTCCGGGTTACGTGGACGTGGCGGAGCGGGATTTCCGACAGGGATCAAGTGGAAGGCAGCGCAACAGGCAACAGGCTCTCCGAAGTACGTTGTCTGCAACGGTGATGAAGGAGATCCGGGTGCTTTCATGGACCGCAGCGTGCTTGAAGGTGACCCACACTCCATCATCGAATCGATGACCATCGCCGGATATGCTATCGGTGCTTCAACCGGCTACATGTATGTGCGAGCTGAGTATCCACTCGCCATTGAGCGTTTTGATTACGCCCTCGCCAAGGCTCGTGAGTATGGGTTCCTCGGAGAGAACATCCTCGATAGCGGGTTCAACTTCGATATCGAGATTCGCATCGGTGCCGGGGCATTTGTCTGCGGCGAGGAGACCGCACTTCTCCGGTCTATCGAGGGGAAGCGAGGGATGCCCAGTCTGAAGCCTCCCTTCCCGGCTCAGGCAGGCTTGTGGGGCAAGCCGACACTGATCAACAATGTGGAGACATATGCCAACGTCGCCCCCATTCTGATCAATGGGGCAGACTGGTTTCGCAGTGTCGGGACACTCAAGAGCCCCGGCACCAAAGTCTTCGCTCTGGCCGGGAAGGTCCAGAACACGGGTCTCGTGGAAGTCCCCATGGGAACGACCCTGCGGGAACTGGTCTTCGACATCGGAGGAGGCATCCCGGGGGGCAAGGAGTTCAAGGGCGCCCAGACGGGAGGGCCGTCCGGTGGAATCATCACGGCCGACTACCTGGACATGTCCATCGATTTCGATTCCGTCAAGGAACTGGGGACGATCATGGGGTCCGGCGGTCTTATCGTCCTGGACGAGGACAATTGTATGGTCGATGTTGCCAAGTTCTATCTTGCCTTCACGGTGGATGAGTCCTGCGGCAAGTGCACGCCCTGCCGGGAGGGGACGAAGCAGATGTACCGGATCATGGAACGTATCACGGATGGCAAGGGCACGCCCAGTGACATCGACAAGCTGAAGAGCCTGGGAAGGGTCATCCAGCAGACCTCGCTGTGTGGACTGGGACAGACGGCTCCCAACCCGGTGCTGTCCACCATTCGCTTCTTTGGGGATGAGTACCGCGCGCACATTGAGGACAAGAAGTGTCCAACACATGTCTGCAAGCATCTGCTGACCTACAGCGTCAATCCGGATAAGTGCGTTGGCTGCACGGCTTGCGCGCGCCAGTGCCCTGTTCAGGCTATTGCCGGCGAGATCAAGAAGACCCATACTATCGATCGAAATAAGTGTATCAAGTGCGGCTCGTGCTATGAAGTCTGCCGTTTCGGTGCCATTCTCAGAGAGTAATTCACCCGGAGGGAGTCCATGATGAGTGAGGAATTGATCAACGCAAAGATCGACGGTAAGGACTATCAGTTTCCTATGGGCATGACGATTCTGGATGCTTGCAAGAGCACCGGGTATTCCATCCCTACTCTCTGCTACCTCGAGGGCATTGCCGAGGAGGGTGCTTGCGGCATGTGTGTGGTCGAGGTCAAGAAAGCCAGGACTCTTCAAAGGGCCTGTGTGACCAAGGTCACTGAGGGCATGGAGATCACGACAGACTCTCCTGCTATTCATGAGGCACGGCAGACGAATCTCGAACTTGCGCTTGCGCATCACCCTCTAGACTGTATGACCTGCGATGCAGACGGAGATTGCGAGCTACAGGAACTTGCGTACCAGTTCGGCATCAAGAAGAGCGAATTCCTGGTCGAGAAAGAGGCATTCGAGAGTCCAAAGGAAACCGCGTGGGACACCAATCCATTCATCCAGTTTGACCCGCAGAAGTGCATTCTCTGCAGACGTTGCGTGGATGCATGCGAAAATCAGGCGCTGGTCGAAGCGATTGGTGTGGCAATGAGAGGCTCCAAGTCTGTTGTGGCTACCCCATTCAACGTTCCTCTTGAGGGGACCGACTGCCAGTTCTGTGGTGCATGCGTACAGGCTTGTCCCGTTGGAGCGCTGGTGGAAAAACCCCGTGTCGGCAAGGGAAAGATCTTCAACCTTGACAAGACTGATACTGTCTGTGCCTATTGCGGCGTGGGCTGTAACATGACTCTGTACAAGGACAAGAAGAACAACCTCGTGATGGCAAGAGGGATCGAAGATGCTATGCCCAACAAGGGGAGACTCTGCGTCAAGGGACGCTACGGATATGAGTACGTCAATAGTGCCGAAAGACTCACGAAGCCCCTCATCAAGGAGAATGGGGAGTTCAGGGAAGCCACATGGGAGGAGGCCATCGCGTACACGGCAACCAGGCTGCAGGAGATCAAGGACAAGTATGGGCCCGATGCTATCGGCGTGCTTGGCTCCTCGAGATGCACAAATGAGGACAATTTCGCCGTGCAGAAGTTCGCCCGCGCAGCCATTGGGACGAACAATGTGGACAATTGTGCAAGGCTATGTCATGCCTCCACAATCGCAGGGCTGGGCAAAGCACTCGGCGCTGCTGCTGCAACGAACCCGATCGACGACATCAAGAATGCTGATGTGATGTTCGTTATCGGTTCGAACATGACAGAAACCCACCCGGTTATAGCGCAGTTTGTGAAAGAGAACAGGAAGAAGCGTGGTGCAAAGCTCATCGTGTGTGATCCGCGAAGAACGGACCTCGCGAAGGTGGCTGACATCTACATCCAGCACTTCCCGGGCTCTGACGTTGCGCTTCTCAATGGCATGATGAAGGTCATTGTGGACAGGGGCCTTGTCAACAAGGAGTTCATCGAGGCGCACACAGAAGGATACGAGGAGTTCGCCAAAGTTGTTTCGAAGTATGACCTCGACATGGTATCCCGACTGACACGTGTCGACAAGGCGCTGATCGAGGAAGCTGCTATCGCGTACGCTTCTGCTGTCAATGCCACGATCTTCTATACGATGGGGATTACGCAGCATTCAGTCGGTACGGACAATGTTCTCAGCATCGCGAACCTTGCTCTTGTCACCGGCCACATTGGCAAGGAAGGAAACGGTATCAATCCGTTGAGGGGACAAGGAAACGTTCAGGGAGCTTGCGACATGGGAGTCCTTCCCGATGTCTACCCGGGTTACCAGAAAGTAGCCGACCCTGCTGCCAGAGAGAAATTTGAGAAAGCCTGGGGCGTCAGTCTCTCCCAGAACCCGGGGCTTCCCGTGACGGAGTTCGGAGATGCAGCTCTTGCCGGGCATCTCAAGGCCATCTATTCCATGGGAGAAAACCCTCTCATGACGGAGCCCGACATCACTCACGTGAGGAAGGGGCTGGAGGCGCTCGATTTCCTTGCCGTTCAGGAGATCTTCCTGTCGGAGACAGCAGAACTTGCAGACGTCATCTTTCCTTCTGCAGCCGCGTACGAGAAGGAAGGTACCCTTACCAACACTGAACGCAGAGTGCAGCTGCTCAGACAAGCTCGAGAGAAGCCAGATGATGCGAGATTTGACTGGGAGATCGTTTCGCTCGTAGCTACGAAAATGGGCTATCCCATGGTTTACAGGAATGCCGCAGCAGTCATGGACGAGATTTCGAATCTCACGCCATCATATGCTGGTATCCACCACTGGCGTCTAGAGAAGGGAGGCCTGCAGTGGCCCTGTCCCAACGACGAACATGCTGGAACGAGGATCCTTCACTCTGGTGGGACCTTCAAGAGACCTAATGGAAAAGCGCTCATCAGTCCAGTCGAGTACATCGAAGCACGGGAGCTTCCGGATGCAGAGTATCCGATCCTTCTTACCACGGGACGAATTCTCTACCACTATCACTCTGGCAACGAATCAAGGAGAGTAAAAGTGCTCGACACGTTCGTTCCGAGAAACTATGTGGAGGTCAGCAAGGAAGACGCCGAGGGACTTCACATCGAACACGGTGAAACGGTGAGGGTTTCGACCAGAAGAGGCAGTATCGAAGTTGAGACCAGAATCTCTGACAAGCCGATGAAAGGAGTAGTCTTCATCAGTTTCCACTTCCGCGAGGCAAGTGCGAACCTTCTCACGAATGCGGCTCTTGACCCGGTAGCGAAGATCCCCGAGTTCAAAGTCGCGGCATGCAAGATCGAAAGAATCTAACCTGGGAGGAACAGATGGATCTGCCGATGTTCACACCGCCTCAAATTGCCGACAAGCTGGGAGATGTCTGTCAGGGCAAATGCAGGACGCCGATGAAGAAGTTCTTCGTCCTCGCGATCCTTGCGGGTGCCTTCATTGCTTTCGGTGCGCAGTTGTCAATTATCGTGGGTTCCGATGCGACCCTTGGGTTTGGCTTCACCAAGTTCATTGCTGGAGCTGTGTTCAGCGTGGGACTCATGCTCGTCGTAGTTGCTGGAGCCGAGCTCTTCACGGGTGACAACCTGATTGTCATCTCGGCCCTGGAGAAGAGGGTTCGGTGGGGAGAGCTCTTGAAGGCTTGGATCGCCGTCTACATCGGCAATCTGATTGGCTCTGTGCTTATTGCCCTTCTTCTGTACTGGTCAGGTCTGTGGAGCATGAATGGCAACATCGTCGGAGCCGCAGCACTCAAGATTGCGGGAGCGAAGGTTGGTCTTACATTTGTCCAGGGGCTTGTCAGGGGCATTCTCTGCAACTGGCTTGTCTGCCTTGCGGTATGGATGGCAACTGCCTCAAAGGACATCATTGGCAAGCTGTTCGCCGTCTTCTTTCCCGTCATGGCATTTGTCGCCTCAGGCTTCGAACACTCCATCGCAAACATGTTCTTCATTCCCTACGGCATCTTCCTCAAGTCGGTTCCCAGTGTTGTCGAAGCGACGGGAAAGACCCTTGCAGACTATGCAGGCCTGAACTGGGCAACCCTCTGGACCAGGAATCTCATTCCCGTGACCATCGGCAACATCATCGGCGGCGCATTCTTCGTCGGCGTCATCTACTGGTTTGTGTACCTGAAGAAAGCCCCGGAGACTCTGGAAGCGAAGTAGAACGAGCCTCTCTTGCTGGCGCGAGTGCTTCTGAGAAAGACGATCAGGGAGGAAGACATGGAGTCGGATAAGGCCATTCAATCAGCAGAAGAAGCAGGAGTACTGTCCGAGAAGGACAGAGTGTTCTTGCAGGAAGTGGTCGAAAGAGACCGAGCCGAGCACCACGGCCGGCTGTCGTACATGGACATCATGTTTGAACTGGAACACCACTACGGGAACTCTCTTCCGGGTGCGGTGCTTGGCGAGGTGGCGCGTCTGGTGGGCGCGCCAGCCTCGCAGCTCAACGGCTTCGTGACCTTCTACACGATGCTGTCCACCGAGCCACGAGGACAGCATGTGATTCGCGTCTGTACAAGTGGGCCATGTCATGTGACCGGCGCTCCATCCATCGCAGCAGAGCTCAAGCGACTCCTTGGAGTGGAATTGGGCGAGACAACTTCAGATGGCGTGTTTACGCTGGAGGCTTCCAGCTGTCTTGGCATCTGTGGAGTTTCCCCAGCACTCACGA
>CAYRQW010000034.1:0-14880 GCA_964426505.1 uncultured Caldisericota bacterium | reverse complement strand
CGTCAAACAGGCTTTCCGTCTGCAGTTCCCCCGATGCAGTCGGGCCTTCCTCACCGAGGAGCCAGTCGTGCTCCGACAGGAAAGCCATGAGGTCACCCTTGCGACGTTCATACACATCAGAACGGAGGACGGGGTGGAGCTTCTGCACGGTGACCGGTGGGTCGAGGTAGTAGATGAAGTTGGCGCCCGACCTGCCGCGCTCGAGCAACTGCTCGGGGATCACGGCATCAAGTCGAGAGACCCGCATCAGGGCCAAATAGCCATCATGCAGGTCTTCGAAGTACGACAACGGAGCCGAGGGACTCCACAGTGAGAACCAGCCTTCAGCACACAATCCCGCAAACACCGCGTAGTCGACCGGAATATGCAGGTAGCTGTCCACCTCGGCCAAGTAGGACAGTGCATACGTCATCTCATTGGCCTGCTCCTGAGCGAAGGCACCGAGCTGCGACAGCTGAAACCGGGGACGTCCCTTGCGGGGGTCCAGGACAAACGGTCCACGGTGCCCAATGGGGCGCTTCTTGCAGACAAACAGCTGCGGTTCGAGGTGTATTCCCATGCTCACGCCGCTCAGAGCGAACACGTTGACCCGTTCATCGCGCCACGCCATTTCGACCTGCATGCGCTGCACCTCCACCTTCAACAGACCTGTAATAATCATGCTAGGCCTGCTGGAAAAAACGTCAACACGTGTCTGCGGAACTCTGGCTTGCTGGGCAACGTCAAGACTATTGGACTGTCATCGCTTTTCCAGTGTTGAAGCGCCGGCGGATGTGGTACAATGAACCATCCATTTGACAAGAGTCTGGGGGTTTTGCTGCATGAAAATGGCAATCAAGGTGCTGGTCGTTCTGCTGGCTGTGCTGATAGTCGCGGCCGGCATCGCATGGTACATGCTCGGACATGGAGGTCAGCAACCGGGAACCACGGTTCCGACAACCGACGTCGCTCCAGCAAGGCAGCTCCTCGGCGACCTGAAGGCTGACAGCAGCCTCAAGTTCTCGATGGCTGTGCCTCGCAGTTTCGACTGGTACATAGCATCAAGCGAAGGCAATCCAACCAGGCTGACCCTTTCCGGCGTCGTCATGATCGCCAAGTCGGCGACCTCGGACGAGGCTGTGAGCATCGACGCCTGGTTGCGCCAGCAAGGCTTCACGGGCGACTCTGAGAACAACAGCTTTGGAGACACAACAGTCAGTGAGGGGTATGTCAAAGACTCGCTCGTGGTTCTGGTCGTGACACCGATCGCATCTGACGGTACAACGACTGAGGCAACCCAGCTCGTCGTCTATGCAGGTGTTCTGCCCGGCACGCCAGGCGGCAACTAGCCTCAGCACACAGGAAACACAGAAGGCGGGGGCATTACTGCCCCCGCCTTTTTTTGCCTCCGTATGTTTCCTGCCCGCTACTCCGGCATCACCACGACGATAGGCGTCATGGAATCATCATTGCCCGCCGGATTGTCCTCCAGCGACCTCCTGAGCCATTCCTCGTCGACGCCCTCGGTCGACGCGACGATCTCCGCTCCGAATACGTCGTTGACGTCGACCACACTGATGCGAGCCCCCTTGCGTGCCAAACGAGCAATGCTGGCGTCCACGTCGAGCGGGCCAGGGACCAGACATGCGTCGTATGGCATGACCTTGTCGCTATCCACGGCCTTGGCTACGGGACCCACGAGCCCATAGAACCATCCCTTGCGGTGCAGCAGCTTTCCCAGGACCGTGGCACCCGCCCCGAGAAGCACACGAAATGTCCCGGCGAGTTCAATGTAGGCCTGCACCTTCCACGCAGCCTCTTTTGGGTAGCTGTACCAGTGTACAAAGGCGCCACCACCGTGCCCCGTGTACGGGCCCAGGAAACGCGCCATGCGTGACGGCTTGAACGTACTGATCCACATCAGTGTCCCCTCGCACATGGTCATTACGCTGCTGGCAATCGTAACGACGCCTGTCGGGTGCTCCTCGTGGACCCTGTCGACAATCGACGACATGCTGCTCGCCTCAGTGAGCAGACCAGTATACACGTTGTGTCGAGCGGCCGCCGTTCCGGAGGTCTTGACCTTGTAGGGAGGGAGCCGGCCGAATCCGAGCCTCTCCCAGCACGTCGTCAGTTCCGGGTCGCCTCGATAGATGTAGAAGCCACGATCGAGCATCTCCCTGGCTTTGTCCAGATCGCCCCGCCCTGCCAGGATATCCGCGTAGGCAACGATGTCCTGCTGGCGAAAGTTGTCGGTGTCCAGCTCCGCAAAGCGCTCAAGCAGCGCCGGGTCGCCGGTGGTGCGACACAGCCGCTTGAGCAGGAGACGCGCGGGATTCTCCAGTTCGTGGGCACTCTTCCAGTCCACCCTGGCATAGGCCTGGCGCCACCAGCCCGACCCCTCGTCCTCGCGGTGAAGAAAGAAGTACAGCAGATCACCCAGGATCACCTCTTCCCAGATACCCATCGGGGGACTGTAGAGCTGAACGGCTTTCTCAGGGTCGCGACGAAGGTACAGCGTTGCCAGAAGACGCTTGGCTCGCTTCCATTCGGGGTGGACAGCGCGGACCCGCGTCAGGAGACACAGCGCGTCCTCGTCTCTGCCGGTCTGCATGAGACCGACCGCCCCCCACCATGCGGCGTAGTCTGAGCGCGGAGCAGAAGCGAACAGTCGCATGGCAAGGCGCTTGGCGCCAAACCAGTCGCACAGCGAGGCGATGGCGTAGATCATGGTTTCTCCTGTGAGTTGTGGATTATGATGTCTTCTTTTCCGTGATGGTGACTCCGATCATGTCTGGTCCTGAATACGTCCCGACGACCGGACCCAGCTGGACCAGTACGCTCGGGAGGTTATACCTGGCAGTGAACTCGCGCTGGAACTCCTCAACCTCGCCCCGGTTGGCGCCGTAGTGGAACCCGATGTACTCCGTTCCCTTCTTCACGTGCTTGTCGATGACTGCCCACAGATGCTCGAACGCAACTCTCTTGGTGCGGGGGCGATCCACGACGTCAGTGACTCCTTCGATGTAGGTGAGGACAGGCTTGATCTTCAAGATGCTGGCGGCAATGGCAGCGGCCTTTCCGATACGACCGCCTCTTTCGAGGTACTTCAGGGAGTCAAGCACGAAGTAGGTGTGGGTCCGCAGACAGAGTGCCTCCACCTCGGCAACAATCTGCCACAGCGGTACGCCTGCCTCAGCCAGCTCCACTGCCCGCATGACAGGAAAACCGATGCCAAGTGCTGCGCTCCAGCTGTCCACAAACCGGACATGAACTGTGTCCAACTGGTTGCGCCCGGTGAGTGCCGAGTTGAGTGTGCCCGACATGCGCGAACTGATGTGAATCGAGACGATGTCTCCCTCGGGATCCTTGTCCAGAATGGCGCGATATGCAGACGCAAATTCGTCAGGCGAGGGCTGTGTGCTGGCCGCCTTGGCACCCGCCACCAGGCGACGATAGAACTCGTCGTTCGTGATGTCGATGCCATCGCGGAAGTACTCGCCGTCGAGTGAGACCTTGAGTGGAACGACGGTGACACCATGTTCCTCAGCGTACTCTTTTGACACGCACGCAGTGCTATCTGTTACGATGTGGATGGCCATTGTTGGCTCCTTCTCCGCTTTCTTCTCCCTCCCGCCGGCGGAGACAGCGGGACTGCTCATGTGGTTGGAGGGGTCTCCCCCTCCTGGTCTCGGACTACACTGTTTTGTCAACGATGACAATGCCCAGCGTCTCAGGGCCTGTGTGGGACCCTACGCCGGCCCCCACTTGACTGAGGGTGGACGGGATCCCCGTTTTTGTGCCGAATTCCAACTGCATTGCCTCAACTTCCGCCCGGTTGCCCGCATAGTGGAAACCGATCGATTCGATGCCCCTTGCCACAGCCTCGTCGATCAGCACCTGCATGCGGTTTCGGGCCGTCCTAATGGTGCGCGGACGATCGAACACGTCAATGATACCGTCCTTGACGGTAAGGATCGGCTTGATCTGAAGGATGCTGGCGGCCACTCCCGCAGCTTTGCCAATGCGTCCACCCTCGATCAGGTACTTCATCGTCTCCACGAGGAAGTAGATATGAATGCGTGACTGCATCCCATCGAGCATGGTGATGATGTCCTCGAGATCGGCGCCACGTTCAGCCATCCTGAGGGCACTCATGACCATGAACCCCTGTCCCAGTCCAATCGTCCGACTGTCGTACAAGTGAATGCGCTCCGGAGCAACCTGCCGGGACGCAACATACGCACTGCTACTCATCGTGCTGCTCATGGCACAGGATACGTGTATGCTGAGCACCTCATCGTCAGGATCCTGGAGGAGGCTTCTGTAGACAGACACGAAGTCCTCGGGGCTCGGCTGCGTCGAACCGCACCTGGCGCCGCTCCTCTGCTTCGCATAGAACTCTTCAGGGCCGATCTCCGTGAAATCCCGGTAGAATACTCCGTCGACCGACGCCTTCACCGGCACCACATGCAGTCCGGGGTTGCCGGGGATCTGTTCTGAGAGACAACTGTCAGAGTCGGTCACGATGTGAAGTGTCATGATCTCCCCCTGCTCATTCAGACTGCCTTGTCGACGATGACGACCGCCATGGTCTCAGGTCCCGTGTGGCATCCGACGACTGGACCCAGCTGGCTGAGAATGGATGGGATGCCTGTGCGCTTGGTGAACTCAGTCTGTATTGCCTCGACTTCGGCTCTGTTCCCCGTGTAGTGGAACCCGATAGATTCTATACCCTGTAGAACCGCCTGATCGATGAGAGCCCACATGCGGTCCCGGGCTGTCCTCATGGTCCGCGGCCGTTCGAACACGTCGACGATGCCGTCCTTGACCGTGAGGATGGGCTTGATCTGCAGAATACTGGCAGCGACGCCGGCCGCCTTGCCAATGCGTCCTCCCTCGATGAGGTATTTCATGGTGCTGACAAGGAAGTAGATGTGAGTGCGTGGCTGCATCCCGTCCAGCATGGTGATGATGTCGCCAACGTCTGCTCCGCCTGCAACAAGCTTGACGGCCTGCATGACCATGAAGCCAAGACCAAGTCCTGACGTCCTCACATCATAGAGGCGGATGCGTCCTGGATCGGTCTGCTCGGCTGCAATATAGGCGCTGTTGAGTGTTCCACTCATGCCTGACGAAAGGTGAATGCTCAGCACTTCATCGTCCGGATCTGCCAGCAGCCTTTTGTAGACGGCGATGAAGTCTTCCGGGCCCGGCTGGGTCGTGCCAGCCTTGGCTCCGGCCTTCTGCTTTGCATAGAAGACATCAGGAGTCATCTCTACAAACTCGCGGAAAAAAACACCGTCGACCGAGACCTTGAGCGGCACGACAGGAAGGTCATGCTTCTCGGCGAAGCCAGCCGGAAGGTAGCTTGTGGAGTCTGTCACAATGCGAATAGCCATAAGAGCCTTCCCTCTCCTCCTACTCGAGGATCTCGGACGCCTTGACGATGAGCACGTCCTCAACAGGACGCGAACGTTCGCCCCACGGCGCCTGAGCGACAGGTGTCGCCGCGATTTCCGTGAGGACATCCATACCTTCCGTGACATGTCCAAACGCAGTGTAGTTGCCGTCCAGCTGCTCAGACGTGCTGGTCATGATGAAGAACTGCATGTCAGACTGGTCGACACGCGCCTGCTGAGCCGCCATGCTAATCACGCCGGCGACATGTTTGACGTCGGAGCCCTCGAACTTCACGTTCCCACCCCCCATGCCGTTGCCCTGTGGGTCGCCGCCCTGGATCATGAAGTCCTTGATGATACGATGGAATTTCAGGCCGTTGTACTTTCCGGCGTTGACAGCTTTCATGAACCGCTCGACGGTCCCGGGAGCCCGACTCGTGAACAACTCGAGCGTCATCGTTCCCTTGGACGTCTCCATACTGACAAACCTGTTCTTTTCTTCCATGTGACACTCCTAGTTGGCGACTTCAGTCGCCCGAATGATCGTAACCTTCGTCAGAGGAACTGACATCTCATCAGGCATGCCGGGGTTTGGCCCCACAGGGACACTGGCGATCTGGTCTACCACGTCCATCCCCTCAACAACATGGCCAAAAGCTGCAAAGGAGCCATCCAGACCTGTGTAGTCGCCGTGCATGATGAAGAACTGCATATCCGACTGTGTGACACCTTGTTGCGATGATGCCATGGAGATGACCCCACGAACATGACTGACGTCCGTTTTCTCGAAGGCGATGGCACTGCCTCCGGTCCCATTCCCGTTCGGGTCGCCGCCCTGGATCATGAATCCCTTCACGACACGGTGAAACGTCAGGCCATCGTACTTGCCGGCGTTGACGTTGGCCAGGAACTGCGTGACGGTGCTGGGAGCCTTGTCCCCGTCAAGCTCAAGCTTGATAGTGCCCATGCTGGTCTCGAGTGTCACGTGCTTGATGCCTGCGGCCTGCGGGGCCTGAGCGTTCTTATAGAACAGCAGGACCATCAACAGCGACAGGACGACTGTCGCGGCCAGCACGATGACCACCGTACGCGTGCTCGGCGGAATAGGCTTGTGGCCCGGGTACTTCTTGTGCAGCTCCTGCGTCTTGCTTGCTCTTGATGGGCTCTTCTTCTTGTCGGCACTCATGCGTAGTCTCACTCCTGACAGTCTTCAAGTTGGCCGTTGCGTCATCCGGGATCGGCGCCTGGTTACCAGCATGTGCAGCGCCATACAGGAAGGGGCCCGCCGAAGCAGGCCCCGTATTGTCTCTGTGACTCTAGTAGTTCTCGTCCTTGACCTGGTAGAAGCTTGATGGGTGCTGGCAGGCCG
Source organism: uncultured Caldisericota bacterium (assembly GCA_964426505.1). Classification (GTDB taxonomy): domain Bacteria; phylum Caldisericota; class Caldisericia; order Cryosericales; family Cryosericaceae; genus Cryosericum. The sequence continues at coordinate 8,130 of CAYRQW010000034.1, read as the reverse complement.
GGCACTTCGCGGGCGGCTCAGTCCCCTCATGAACGTATCCGCATTCGCGGCAGATCCAGATGACATTGTGGTCCTTCTTGAAGACCGACTGTGCCTGGACTTCCTTGAGGAGCTTGCTGTACCGTTCCTCGTGGTGGGCTTCAGCAACCGCTATTGAACGCAGACGCGCTGCGATGGCCTTGTAGCCCTCCTTGTCGGCAACATCCGCGAAGCCAGGGTACATCGTAGTCGTCTCGTAGTGTTCGCCATCGATGGCCGCCTGCAGGTTCTCGGCAGTCGTCCCCAGCACAAGCGGGACTTCGGCATTGGCCAGCATGAGCTCGCCACCGTTCTCTGCCTTGATATCCTGCAGGAGTTCAAACAGGACTCTTGCATGAACACGTTCCTGATCAGCGGTCTCGGCAAAGATCCCTGCTATCTGCTCGAACCCTTCAGTCCTGGCTACCTTGTTATACATGGTGTACCGGTTGCGGGCCATCGACTCACCGACGAACGCTGCACCCAAATTGAGAAACGTCTGCTTCAAGTCTCACCTCCATATGCGATTTGTACTGCTGCACTCCATTGTATCCAATGCCCGCATATGGCACAGAGGGACACATTCACAGTGCCGGTCGGGTTTGATGGATCAGCGAAGTCCAGTGATGACACCGTCCGTCGTCACGTCGATATTGACCATCGCAGGGACTTTTGAGAGCGCCGGCATGGTCTGCATCGTTCCGCCCAATGGATACAGGAAACGCGCACCAGTCGCGGCACGGATGTCTCGAATCGGGAAGAGATATCCCGAGGGCGCACCCTTGACATCGGGATCATGACTGATGGAAAGATGCGTCTTGGCCATGCAGATGGGCCACCTGTCGTAGCCGGCCGCAGTGAACTCTTTGATGCGCTCAACTGCCAGAGGCGTCAGATCGACATCACTGGCACGGTAGATCGTTCGGACCAGCTTGCGAATCTTCTCCTCGATCGCATCGGTCAACTCGTAGGGGTAGTGGATGGCGCTCACGTGTGATGTCGATGCAACTTCCTGCACAGCCTGCGCCAGTTGCAGGCCACCCTCGCTTCCATCCACAAAGAACGTGTGCGGAACCGCGGCCACTGCACCGAACTGCAGGGCTTTGGCCTGGACCAATGCTACTTCTTCGGCGGTGTCATCCGGGAATCGGTTGACTGCGACGACCACGGGCAGGCCATAGGAGCGGACATTCTCGATGTGTACGCGGAGGTTCTCGCAGCCCAACTCAAGTGCCGGCATGTTGACCGCTGATACAAGAGCGGGGTCAAGCTTCTTGCCCGGCTTGATGGTGAATGCGCCACCGTGCATCTTCAGCGCACGGATGGTGGCAACGATGACCACGCAGTCCGGCCCCTTCATGCCAGCCTGTCGGAGCTTGATGTCCATAAGCTTCTCGAAGCCCATGTCGGCACCAAATCCGCTCTCCGTTACTACGTAGTCACCAAGCTTCAGCGCAATGCGGTCGGACAGCACCGAGTTGTTGCCAAAGGCTATGTTGGCGAACGGTCCAATGTGAACAAAGGATGGTGTACCTTCTTCCGTCTGGACCAGGTTGGGATAGATGGCGTCCTTGAGAACAGCAGCCAGGCCCCCGGTCGCACGCAGGTCGGCGACGGTTACGACGGCTCCGCTGCGGTTGTGGGCAACAACGATCTCCGACAGGCGCTGGTGGAGATCCTCGAATCCCGCCGTCAGGCCCATGATGGCCATGATCGGTGAAGCGGCGGCAATGTCGAAGCCAGTTTCGTATGTGGTGTCCGTCTTGATGCCGTCTTTCTTCTCCGTAAGCTGGATCGTGAGTCTCCGCATCGACCGGTCTTCCACGTCCATGGTCCTGCGCCAGCTGATGGTCTGAGGGTCGATGTCCAGTTCGTTTCCCTGAGAGATGTGGTTGTCGACCACCGCGGCCAGCAGATTGGTTGCCGTTTCTACTGCATGAATGTCGCCTGTGAAATGCAGGTTGATCTGTTCCATCGGAAAGAGAGAAGACTTGCCGCCGCCTGTGCCGCCGCCCTTGATACCGAAGACCGGACCCATCGACGGTTCGCGCAACGTATTGACGCTCTTGAACCCCAGCCTGTTCAGGGCCATGCCCAGTCCTATGGTCGTGACGGTCTTGCCTTCGCCAAACGGTGTCGGCGTGATGGCTGTCACATCAATGTACTTGCCATCTGGTTTGTCCTGCAAACGCTGAAGGATGTGGTAATCGATCTTGCCCATGTACTTGCCGAAGGAATCGATTTCCTCGTCACGGATACCCAGCGACCGTGCAAGCTCGCCGACGTCTCTCTTGCCAATTGCTTTCTCGAACATGGATCACCTCCCGGTTTCTGTCATTGTACCGCTATTCCGGCTCCTGCATGCCCCGAAGGCTTCAGATAAGCCCAAAATAGTGAGCTGCGAGCGTGAAGACTGCCATAGCAACACAGTACAGCGCGAACCAGTGCATCTTGCCCTTCCTTGCAACCCTGAGCAACAGTCCAATTGCCGCGAGACTGGTCAGTACACTGACCAGGACGCCGATGCCGACTTCAGTAAGGGCACTTGACGTCATTCCCGCTTGCAGGAAGTCTTTCAGTTTGAAGATCGCAGCGCCTGCAATGGTCGGGATGGCCATGAGGAAACTGAAGTGGGCGGCATCTTCCTGCTTGAAGCCACGGTAGACACCGACCGACATCGTCGTACCGCTGCGTGAAAGACCCGGCAGCAGGGCAAACACCTGACCGATACCGATCGATAGTGCATCCCTCCATCCGATCTCGCGAATAGTCCTGGTTGTCGACGAGAAACGCTGAAGAAACAGGAGAACAGCAGTAGCCAGGAACATGGCTGCCACAATGTACATACTGGAGAATGCCTTCTCGATCGTTGCGCTGAACAGGACACCGATGACTCCTGATGGAAGAATTGCCGCAACGATAAGCCAGAACATGTTGCGCTTGCGCGCTTCATCGTGAGACAGGCTACTGCGGAATGTGTAGAGAAAGCCCTGGAACAGGCCGACAATGTCGCCCCAGAAGAAAATGACCAGCGCGATGAGGCTGCCAAAGTGCAGTGCCACGTCGAAGGCGAGTGTCGAATCGGCCTTCAGTATCTCTGACCAGACGACCAGGTGTCCTGAACTGCTGACAGGCAGAAACTCTGTCAGTCCCTGAATGATTCCCAGTACAATGCTTTTCCAGAGTACCATCAGTGGTGCCTCCGAGTGTGGCGTCAGACATATGCTACATGGTAGACAAACGACCCCACAAAGCAACGGCGCAGCCTCGAGAGGACCGTCCCCTCCCCCAGCCGCCTGCCTCAGATGAGAGGGGCGACCGTGTGCCCCGTGGGCGCCAGGACAGCCAGCGAGCCGTTGGGAAGCTCCTCCCACAAACCGATGCCCAGCGGTTCACTTGCAACGAGCTCCATGCCGCTCTGATGCTGAATGCACATGCTGTGGCGGTCTGGATCGGTGCTGTAGTGCAACACGTAGATGTGCTGTCCATCGCACAGGAGGAAGTTGAGCCCTGTGAAGCCCCCCACGGATGCCACCTCGTGAACCGCGCGCCTCAGGGCTTCGAGCGGGTCCGCGACCGACGTGAGGTACTGCAACAGCATGGCGAAGTAGATCTCACTATCATTCTCACCTTTCAGGTTGTCTCTGAACCTGGGCAGGAGATGCTCTATCAGGCGCTCACCTGAACAGTGTCCGTTGTGGCAAAAGAGCCAGCGGCCCGAGACAAAAGGGTGCGTGTTGACCACGCTGCGACATGTTCCACTGCTGCGGCGGATGTGGGCAAGAACAACAGGGGCATTGACTTCGCGCGCACTCTTCTCGAAGAGCAACGACCCGTTTGCGGGTCCAGGCTCCTTGACGACCTGTGGGCAGCCTTGGCCGTTGTCATACCACCCGATGCCCCAGCCGTCAGGGTTGGGTTCGCCCGACTTGTCACCGATTGCCAGCGAACGCAGCGAAGGCTCAGTGTCGGTCATCCAGGGAGCGATGGATCGTGGCGTCGCCGCGATCATTCCAAACATCCTGCACATCAGCGTTCCTCCAGTGCCCCCGCTGCGTCGACGATACACCGTCAGCGCCTCAGCGCAATTGTGAAAGTCATGGTGCCTGACACCAAGGGGATTCACAATTGAAGACGGGGGGGCAGATCGCTGACAAACTCAGCCTCGTCTTCGGGTGAGACTCCATGCCTGTTGTGATTGGCGGTCTCAATGAGGACAACGTCCCTCAACGGGCGAGGCTGCCGGCGAGCAATGAACCCGCAAGCGCCACGACAATAATGGAAGTGAGCCAGCCGATGAGGAGTCCGGAAAAGAGCCGCTTTCGCTCGCCTTCTGTCATGCTCCGCAGACCGAGGAACATGAACCCGAAGGCACCGGACAGAACAGCGAGAGTCAGTCCCGCCTTGAGATTGACCTGGTGCCAGACGGCCGGATCGGCGAACGTCGCAGGCACACGAAACCCAAGCCATGGATTGGGTGTGGAGAACGCCGACATGACCCCGGCGACAGCGATAGCAAAACAGCCGACAGCAACCAGGAGAGGCGTGGACCTCCCGATCTCCACGTCGCGCGACGTGATGCCGACATCCCTTGCGACCCGTTCGGAATAGCGCCACAGCCAGACAGCTGCGATGAGGATGTAGACCAGCAGCACTCCTGTGACGTACGCCCCCGCGTCGCGCGTGAAAACTCCGACGAGAGCAAGCAGGTCTACAATACCAGCTGCTGCTCCTCCCACAACGAACAAGAGTCCGGACTTCCGGTTTACGACGTCCCAGACGCGGTCGTCCGCCATCGTGGCAGAGAAGCGAGCACCGTAGATACCATTACGCTTCACCCTGCCCAGCATCAGGGGAACCCCGAGAACCACAAACAGCAGCGCCAGTCCAAGACTTGTCAGAAGGATTTCCATCAGCATTCATCTCCTCGCCGGAGCCCGGTGACCCGACACGGTGAGTGCATGTCGCGTCTGCTTGACACTATACACATCATCCAGGTGGGCGCCACCACAACTCCTGCAAATGAAGACCTCCGGGGCTCTTCGCCAAGCCCCGGAGGAAAGGAGTTGCGCTGAGAGAGACAGCACGAGTTGCGGCCTTCTGCGCCGACACCATGTCGCCGGCCTGTCCGCCCTCAAGCTGTCGTCTTCACATCAGGTCTCAGTCTGGTGTCCCTGCGCCACCTTGTCGGAGCGACCGTCCTTGTCGCCCGAACACGGATCCTGACCGGGCTCTTCCCGGACTTCATAGGTTGCACAGACGGCCGCAAGATGCATCTTGCCTTCACCCTTGGTGGAGTATTCGCCGCAGAGCTTCGTGTAGCGCTCAATGAACTCGGTACGCTCGCGCTCGTCCACGAAGATCTCCTCGCTCATGAGACTTCGCCGTCCTGCGTACTTGCGTGTCTGCTGGTAGACTTCTTCGAAATAGATATTGATGGGGATGTCCATCCGCGCAGCCGTCTGCGGAGAGAACCGCACCAACTGTTTGACTGGTCGGTAGAACCGCTCCAGGATGCCGTTGACCTCGCGAGTGCCGGCCTCCTCTATGAATGCAGCCTTCTGGAGCTGCTTCACGTGGTAGAACACAGTGCCGTGGGGCATGCCGAGCTTCTCTGACAGCTGCTTCACGGAAATGCCTGAGCGACTGCCGCAAGTACTGAACGCCACCAGCACCCTGGTCCTGACGGCACTGGCGAACGTTTTGATGCGAAGAGCCTCGAGGTCCTGCTCTTCAGAGGTCGAGCGCGCGGTGATGGGAGACTCGTGGTCTTCCGTCGTCGCGCGCTCGACGCTCTTCTTTGGCCTGATGTCTTTCCTCGTTGCGGGCACGAATCCCATCCCTAACGCGGGAACCTGGTCAGCCGTTCAAAAGCCCACATCTCGACAGGTGTCATCTTTCCATCAACTGCTGCCACTCTCGTGATGTACATAGGTACCTCCTCGTGGATCTATCACTCCTGCCCCTCTAGCGGGGCAGACGAAGGACGTTGCTCGACACAACACTACGGTCCAGTTCGCTCATCCGCACCATCATCTTTGGTCTCATCGCACACCTCCGCGATTCTCACCGTCCGAATCTTTCGCGACGTCTCAGTTATGCATAACGTCTTACTCTATCCCGATGTCTTACCAATGTCTGACGTCTTACACTATTCGGACGCTAGTATCGTAGTACAGATAAGACTCTTGTCAAGTCTCCAACATGAACATAATGAAGGTATTGTGAATACTACGGAGGTATCAGACCATGGTTTTCGCAGTCATGCACTGTTGTGCGAGCATGGCTGGCAGGCTTGCTGCTGCGACAAGTGCCGGCAAGACGACTCTTCCACACTTGCGCATGGTCGACGGGACGGGTCATGCGACACAGCAACTCAACTGACGCTCGCGCCCGCACCAGTACACGTACCCGTTTCTGTCACAGAAGGCGACCCTGCACCGCGTCTAGAGAAGTCTGCCCCCGGCAACGGCCGGAGGCAGAAGGGTTGAAGACCATGCAGTTCGGTGAGCCAGCCTCGGCAGGCAATGGGGTCAGCATCCCGACCCGGGAGGTGGTTCCTTGGATTGGTTTCTGCGGTCTAGAGGATGACTATGCCCTTGGGTGACCTGTTCAGCACGTCAGCTTTGCCATCGTCGATGAGGATGATGTCTTCAACGCGCATGCCAAAGCGCCCTGCCAGATAGATGCCAGGTTCGATGCTGAAAGCCATGCCTTCCTGAAGAACCATGGGGTTTCCTTCCTTGATGTAGGGAGTCTCGTGATCGGCCATGCCAATCCCGTGGCCTGTACGATTGAGGAAGTTGGCGCCGTAGCCTGCAGCCTCGATGACGTCCCGCGCGGCCTTGTCCACCTCGCCAGCAGTCACGCCTGCCCCGGCTGCCCGCTCGCCAGCCAGGTTAGCCTTCAGGACAATGTCATAAACCGTGCGCTGCTCCTCCGTCGGTTCTCCTACGAACACCATGCGTGAGGTATCCGAGCAGTATCCATGGTATCGGCAGCCGAAGTCCAGAACCACGACATCATGATCAGTGATGACGCGCTCACCGCCGGTGTAGTGCGGACGGGAGCTATTGGGACCCGATGCGACGATCGTCTCGAAAGCCAGTTCTGTTGCACCTTTGGCAGCAAAGAGCTCGCCGATCTTCTTCTTGACGTCCCCTTCGATGGCGCCGGCATGGATATATGGCAGAATCTCCACCGCTACTTGATCCGCAAGCCCCGCAGCCGCGCGCAGGAATGCCTTCTCGTCCGGCCCCTTGCGCACCCGTACCTGTTCCAGGACACTGCTGCCGACCACGAACGATGCGGTAGTGGCTTCGCCCAGATTCAGCAGATCCACGGCTCGGACGGCATCATTGACGCCGATAGTCATGCGGTCCAGGTGATAGGCCTGGCTGGCAGCCTGGACTGCACCCGAGAATCCGTCGGTGTCGCTCCAGACAAAGATGTCCGCCTCAACACCCAGCGCTTCGCGCGTTTCCTCCTCGTATAGTTCCGGGCAGATGTGGAAGAAGCGCCCATCCTTCAGAATGACAAGGACCTTGAAGCGCTCGTCTGCCAGAGGCGTCAGCCCGGTAAGGTATGCAAGATCCGTGTTTGGTCCGACGATGAGCGCATCCAGAGATGCTCCGGACATCAGCCGTGCCACTTCCTCTATCCTGTGTAGGTCTTTCATGTGCATTCCTCCTTTCGTCAGTGTTCATAAGACATTTCATGATAGCGGCGCAGAACTCGTCGCCCATTGCGCCATCCAACGGTACGGGGCCAATGTTCGGGAGGCCTCTCGCTGTTCCGAAAGGCCTCCCGTCGTGACTGTCAGATCTCGCTTGTTTGAGTCGTCAGGACAAGTTCTCCGGGTTGAGGCATTTGAGATCGTCGACGACAAACATTCCATCCTTCCGGATCACTTCGTCGTCGAAGTAGATCTCGCCTCCGCCGTACTCCGGTCGCTGGATGCTGATGAGATCCCAGTGGACGGCTGAATGGTTGCCATTGTCGGTATTGTCGTAACTGTTTCCCGGTGTCAGGTGGAAGCTCCCGGCGATCTTCTCGTCGAACAGGATGTCTGCCATCGGTTTGGTGATAAACGGGTTGACGCCAAAGGCGAAC
>CAYRQW010000033.1:0-15303 GCA_964426505.1 uncultured Caldisericota bacterium | reverse complement strand
AACGTGAAATGCCAGGCATGGATCCCAGCTGCTGACTGCGGTCTGAACGTACGCCTTGCCAGGGAAATACGTCATCATGAGGGCGATCTCTGGCGAAAGCCAGCGACGGGAAGAGACTATCGGGCAGACGGTCTGCCGGTGGCCGAGCGAGGCCCCCCTCAGGGCGACGGCCTCTGGTTCATCATATGCCGGACGCGTCCCGAGCACATCGCCCAGAATCGGGACAGACTTGAGTCTGTAGCCTGGGAAGAACGAGTGCAGACGAGCATAGTCCTTACTCATCCAGTCGTCGATGATCGACTGGTCCAGATGCCGATCGAGAGAAGCGCGGAGGACCTCAGCGACAACCTCGTCGGTGCTTCTGGAGGCATCAATCCGGGCAGCCGTGTCACCCAGTTGACGCTTCAACGCTTCTGTCTCATGTTCCAGGTGTTCCTGTGCTTCCTTGGTGCTTGCCTCGTCCAGTGAAGGCAGCAGGATAGCAAGAACTGGATCCCGTGTAGATTCGCCCGTACTTGTAGAGTGGGCTACCTGCGGTTCCAGCTTGCTCATGTACTGGCGGGCCTTGAAGATTCGTTCTGCTATGGCTTGCTTGTCATCGAAGCGACTGGCTCTGTCTTCCGCAAAGAGGAGATACTGGTCGATGATGTGCGATTCCTCGAGAGCCAACTCCTGGTGAGAGCCTGAGCGCAACTGGACTTGCTCAGCAGGCGCAGTAGGAGGCGTTGACAGTTCCTCGAGCCGGCGAACAAGGGCCTTTCCTCGGACGTACATGGGAATCTCTGTCATGTACAGCACCTGATAGAGACCGCGCCGAGCGTTGCGCAACTGCCACAACGTATCCCCGAAGTAGCCGGATCCAATCAGGGTGGACAAGCTATCCAAGTAGGGTCGAAGAACAAGTACTGAACGACGTTCACTGTTGCTGAGCTTCCCCTGCTCGAGCTTCGTGAGGGCTTCGCGCTTGTCATCGAGAAACCGTTGCATCTGCGCAGCGTTTGCTGCCGAGAAGTCGCCGAGATGATAGAGGTATCTGTGCGTTCCTGCGCTCAGTGCATCCACGGGCAAGAAGTAGCTGGTTTCGTCCTGGATATCCTGTACCAGTTCGTTGTACTTGCTCATTGCAGCCTCAGCCTGAGGACTGTTCTGGCGAGTGTCCGTTCGGGATCGCCTGCTGCGAGGAGGGCGATTCGTCTTCGGAGCAGTACTCCTGGTGTTCTCCGGAACGGTGGAGCCGGCCGGAACCTCTCTTCGCGGGCGCGTCATGAGGCCGTTTCGACCTGCAACGGTTCAAGCGAGTCCGGGACCGGAATACCGAACATGATGTTCCACCACCTCATGAACTGTTTGTAACGCGTATCGCCGTTCACAACAGGACTTTCCTTCTTAAGCAACTGTGCTCGATTCTGCAGGATCAACTGGAATTTCTTGTTCGCCAGGGCATCCACTGCCAGACGCTTCTCTGCCTGCTCAAACGTGAGCTGGCGTCCTGCCGCGTCCGTGTAGTTCCAGCCCCATACGGCGAAGTACTCCCGAATCTCGTCCGGTGAGACCGCCACGTTTGCGGTCAGGCTTTCTTCATAGGCTTTGGACGTCGCCCAGAGCTCGACGTACGACCGCATGCCTGGAGACAGGAGTCTTCTGATCTCGGCTGTTTCTTCCGGTGCAGCATGGTCCTTCACATAGGACTCCACCGCGTGGTCGACAGACGACGGACTCACGACGATTTCCTTTCGCTGGGCCTCATCGGACTGAGCATGGAGGATGATGAGCCGCTGGATGGCCTCTGTCTTGAGTCCCGTGACCAGATACTGTGTCTTGGGATCCGACGGGTCAGCAAGATCCAGCCTGGTCTTGTAGTGGCCGCTCGTCGGGTCGAATGGCAGGTCGACAATCATTGCCAGGACATGTTCTTCGGTAACAGGTGTGCCGTTGACGTAGAAGGCGACGTTGCGCGAGCGTGTCACCGGAGTGGCAACGATTGCTGCTGCGACCGCGAGAACGAGAACCGAAGCCATAACTGTGCTGAGCGTCCGGCGCGTCGTCAGGCGCGCCGGCATTGTGGGCCTTATCGATGTGTCGATGGGGTCTTTCGCAGGCATCGTTACTGGGCTGACGGAGTGGCTGGCACGTCCGTCGCCGGAGCCGTGGTCGTTCCCTTGCCTGTGGCCTTGACGATCCAGCGTCCGATCGCTGCAAACACCTTGCCGATACCACGATCATACCATCGGGTGATGCGTGACCACTGACCCTCGCGGACCGGGAACTGTTCCTTGAGTTCGGTCACCAGGGCCGTTTTTGCGCCTGCCTTGCGCTCATCTTCCAGAGCGGTCTTGACCTTGTCATATGTGGCCTTGTCGCTTAGCGTAGCTTTCACGAACGGCTTGCGGTCCAGCAGCTGGACGATTTCGTATGAGGATCCATCGACAAAGGGTTTTGTATACTGGCCAATCTTCAGACCTTTGAGAGCATCGAAGCGGGTCACATCCCCCACGCTCGAGAAATAGTCCAGGATTCCCCCCGTCTTGGCGTCAGCATCGGTGGAGTACTTTGTAATGGCCGCCTTGAACGACAGACCCTTCTGCAGCTCCGCATAGACCTTGTTGGCAAGGGTCTCGGCGGCCTTTGCCCCAGCGGTCTGGTCGCCGGTCCCGAAGCCGAGGACAATGTGTGCGGCCTTAGCCGTTTCAGCCGTGTCGTAGATTGAACTGACAGGCTCCTGTGCGATCTTGTGAATGACGTGGAAGCCGAAACTGGTCTGGATTGGCCCGACAATGTCACCGGCCTTGGCGGCAAAGGCCGCAGTCTCGAATTCCTTGACCATCTGTCCTGTCGTGAAGAAGCCGAGCGTTTCGTACGTAGCATATCCGGCGGTCTTCTTGTTGAGCTCGGCTGCCTTCTCTTTCGCATACGTGGCAAAATCGAATTTGGCGTTCTCCGCCTTCTGTTTCACGACATCGTCATAGATGGCCTGAGCAGCCTCTTTCTTCGCAGCGATTGCCGACGAAGAGTCCTTGTCGGTGTCTATGGTGACGAGAAGATGTTCTGCGTTGACACGTCCTACGGAGACAAAATAGGCCTTGACGTCTGCGTCCGAGACCGTGACGCCCGCGTTGATCTCTGCGGTCACGGCGTCGGCGAGCTGCTGACGTTCGACATATGGCTGAAGCTGAGTGCGCAGAGTGGCCTTGAATTTGTCCATTGAGCCATACTGAGCGACGACGGCGTCAGTGAATCCCTGGGTGTTCGTTCCAAACTGCTGTTGAGACTGTGTTACAGCATTCTCGACTTCTGTGTCGAGAGCAGTCTTCAGCTTGGCTTCATCGACCTTCATGTTCCTGGATCTCGCATATTGGACGAACAGTTCCTCTTCTATCGAACTGTCGATGACATTCGTGCGAACGGATTTGAGTGTGCCGGCGTTCTCGGCTGTCGTCAAATCCATTCCATATTGTGCATACATGTCTATGTAGTTCTGGACGCGTGCCGCGACATCAGACTGAAGGATCTTGCCGGTCCCTACCTGATACGCTATCGTTCCGGTGGCGCTCTTGATGGCAAAGAAGGATCCCCACGTCGCGATCGCTACGATGAGAGCGATAGCTATGATTCGCATGTAAACGGGAAACCGGTCTTTGTGATGCGCCACAGGCTTCTCGATGAGCCCCGTCCTGCGTTCCTGCCTGATCTTGCTTTCTTTTCCCATACAGTCACTCCTCGGTCGAGCCTGCCTCTATGGACAGACGACTCAGATGATAATCATAAAACTATACCATGATTCCTCTCATCTTAAAGCATTCCAGTCTTCTCGACCGTATTTCCGGGCGACGATATCGAGTGAACTGGCTGTCTCTCTTGCCGTAAGGGAATCGGGAACGAGGCGGATGCCCTCAGCCGTGGAAAAAGCCGCAGCCAACGCACTTGCCATTTCGCGAAAAGACACGGCCCGGTGTGTCTCGTCGCTGACACTGGTCATGAGCCTGGCGGCGCGCAGTGAGACTTCTTGGGCGTCTGACTGGCAGGTCCGGACGACCGCGAAAAGCTTCTCGAGATCGGTCTTGAGAATAACGGACCCGTGTTGAAGGAAACCGTCTCGTGTTCGCATCTGTGCCGAGCCGACAATCTTCCTGTGACCGGCAATGATGTCAGTCGTCCCGGGCGCGGTGAAGCACGACGCTGACATGAAGCCGGTGGAACCATGCGGAGCAAGTGCCGCCGATACTCCTACACTGAGAAGACCTGCAATAATCGGTCCGCATATCCACTTGTACGATGTCTCCAGTCCCAGGGTGTAGAGGGGATCGGACTGTGGGATGGACACCGAGTAGGTGACTTCCATGTCATGGAGAACGGTCCTGCCTCCCGTGGGACGCCGGACCCACGCAACATGCCTTCTGTCCATTTCGGCGAAGTCGAGGGCCTCTGAAGCTCGCTGTGCGAATCCGAGGGATGCTGTGGGTGGCGTCCACCCATAGAAACGGAGGGCCGGTACGCCCGACGCGCAGGCAGCGTCAAAGAGGGCCTCGTCTATGGCCATGTTCTCGTATGGGGAGCCGATGCCTGACATGATGCATCGCCAGATTCTCATGGCAATATGCTACGGGTAAGGACGCCACTGTCAAGGAAGGCCCAAGTGAAGACGAGTCCAAAAGCCGCTTTCGTATTGCATTTTGGCCCCGATGTCGTAGTATTTGTGACACATGATGACCGCCGACTGGACACACGAGTACTTCGATGACGTGTACCGACGCCTCTTTCTGGACACGGTGGACCCTGCCAGAACAAGGCGACAGGTGCAGCAAGTACTGAGGCTTTGCCCGGTGCTTCCCGGGTCCAGTGTGCTCGATGTTGGATGCGGCACAGGCCGACACAGCATCGAGTTCGCGAGGCTTGGCTTCCGTGTCACAGGCGTCGATATGAATGCGGACTATATCGCAATATGTCGCGAGCGCACCGCACAGATGGGGTTGAAGGCAGACTTCCATGTTGCGGACAGCCGCGCCATGGAGCTTAGCGTCAGAGCGGATCTGGCCATCTCTCTCTGGAGTTCATTCGGCTACTATGGCGAGTCTGGCGATCTGCAGGTGTTGCGGAGAGTCGCAGAACACACGGTACGGGGAGGGCATTTTGTCCTCGACGTCGAGAACCGTGATTACATCGTGAAGTACTTCGTACCCGAAGAATGGCATGAGAGCGAGCAGGGACTTGTGCTCGAAAAGCGCCGATTGGATGCCATTTGCGGTACCGTCTCTACGAGACGCATCGTATCGAGCGGAGGAGAGCGCCGGGAGTACCACCGGGTGTTGCGTATGTATACTGTGGGGGAGCTGACGGCAATGCTCGAGACAGCAGAACTCAAGCCCCAACGGTGGTACGGTGACTACGATGGATCACGGTTTGGGCCAGAGTCCAAGCGCATGATCGCTATTGTGGAGAGGTGATATGGTTTTCCTGCAGAGGTTTTTTGCTGACCTGTTCATGAATCTTACGCCCGCACGAGGCATTTCTATCCTCATCGACGTTGCGCTGACATCCCTTCTCTTCTACGCCATTCTGAGACTCATATCGAACACGCGCGCGTTGCAGCTGGCTCAGGGGCTGCTGATGTTCTACTTGCTGGTGTTCGGAGTGGAATGGCTCAGCTTTAAGACTGGACTGCTGGCACTCAACAGCGTGTTCAGTTGGTTGCGCAGCTTCTCGACATCCTTCCTTCCTCTGCTGCTTGTCATGGTCTTTCAGCCGGAACTGCGACGAATGCTCGGTCGACTCGGAAGCAGCAAGCTTGTATCCTCCGACACGCGCAACCAGTTCATGGATGTTCATGACTGGGAAGAGTCCGTCGACGAGATCGTGAAGAGCGTCAAGTACCTGTCGATGAATCGGATAGGGGCGCTCATCTGCATGCAGAGGCAGACAGGTCTCGAGGATTATGTCGAGACAGGAGTCCGGCTCGATTCACTGGTGAGAGCGGAGACGCTGTCGACGCTCTTCTATCCTAACAGTGCGCTCCACGATGGCGGTGTCATCGTCGCGACCAATCGAATCGTTGCCGCAAGGTGTCTGTTTCCGCTGACTGCAAGTGCCGACCTGGAACGGGGACTTGGGACCAGGCACCGTGCTGCCATCGGTATTACGGAGGAGACCGATTCCATTGTCGTCGTCGTGTCCGAGCAGACAGGTGTCATCTCTCTTGCAGTACGGGGAAAACTGACGCGCTATCTCAGTCCCCTTGAGCTCAGGGGTATGCTGCTGGTCATGACGAAGCCCATAGCCAGTGAGCACAGGTTCAATTTGGCCGGGTTCTTTCACAGACGGAAGCCGGACGGACAGCAGGGAGGCGGAGATGGCCAAGCGTAATATTGGTGCCATGTTGTTCAACTCCAGGATCGTCTCTGTGCTCCTGGCCATTCTGCTCTGGGTGTACGTCGTTGGGGTTCGGGGTCCTGATACGACGAAATCCGTCGAGGCCCAGTTGATTGCCGTGAATGTGCCTCAGGGGTACGTCCTGGCAGGAGCACTGCCCACAGTCGTGGTTACCCTGCGGGGCCCCATGAATACGCTGTGGAATGTCACGAGTGGCTATGTGACACCCACTGTCGATTTGCGCGGAAGAAGCGACGGGTCTTTCATCTCGTCGGTGCAGGCTCAGGTTGCTGGACTTGCCGGTGTGACCGTGGAGACCGTTGTCCCGAAGGAGATCAGTGTTCAACTCGAACGCCTTGAGACGACCACTGTCCCTGTGCACGCTGAGGTGAGCGGCACGCTGCCGCCGAGCATGACCCTGGGCACGCTGCGCGTCGAGCCTGAGACAATCGAAGTGTCCGGGCCTGGTTCGCTCGTAAGCCAGGTGAAGGAAGCGGCGCTGATCGTGGCACTGGACAAACTGGGAACACTCGTGGGTGGCAACCTTACTATTGCCGGCGACGTCATCGCTTATGATGCCAGTGGAAATGTCATAGAGGGTGTGCTGCTGTCTCCACGGTCGGCGGTTGCCACTCTGCCCATCCTTGATGCGGCGACGCTGAAGACGGTCCCAGTGACTCCAAGCATTTTCGGCCACCCCATGGGTGGATACGCTGTGGCCAGCGGCTCGTGTACTCCGGCAATCGTAATGGTTACAGGTACCTCAGAGGCATTGAGCCGGATACAGACGATCTCGACGACCGCGGTCGATGTCTCGGGCGACACAGGAGTCCTCACCAAGCAGGTCGAACTGATCCTTCCGCCGGGCATCTCGCTTGTCAGCGGGGACAAGACAGTGTCGTGCCGAGTCGTCATCGAACAGGTTGTTGTACTTGCCATCCCCGATGTGCCAATCGAGGTTCGGGAGGCTGGAGCGGGGTGGAAGGTGACCCTTGGCACAACGTCCGCATCGGTGCTCATCAGCGGGACGAACTCGGCTGTCATGGCCCTCAGGTCTTCCCAGATCAGGGTCTATATCGATGTCAGCCAGCCTCCGCTCGCCGATGGCAGCTATTCGGTCCTGGTCGATGGGCTGACGCAGGGGGTCGTCTCAGCGACCATCACACCTTCTTCTGTTGTTGCAGATGTGCAGAAGGGGCCATAGCGGAAACATGGTGGCTCTGGTGAGCCGGATCTGGAGCATGGCGTGCCTTCGAGCAGTGGACGTCGCCCGTGATCGATGAGAGCGTCACGTCCTGAGGGTTTCTTCGCGCTGTTCAAGCCGAGAGGTCTCAGCAGTGCCGGTGCCTTGCGTGTAGCCAAGGCTATTCTGGGCGCCGACAAGGCAGGCTTTCTGGGGACACTGGATGTCCCGGCAATGGGAGTGCTTCCAATCGCCATCGGCCCTGCAACAAAGCTGATCTCTTTCCTGCCACCGACTGAGAAGGAGTACGTCGGTGAGCTCGTTCTGGGGATCAGTACGATCACGGACGACATGGATGGTGAACCCACCGAGCGCAGGGGTACCACGGGCCTTGAGGAGGATGCGGTGAAGAGAGCCATCGAAGCGGTAGCAGCACAGACCGAGCAGGTTCCCCCGCACGTTTCTGCCAAGCAGCAGAACGGAGTCAGAGGATACAAAGCGATGCGTGGCCAGGGACGCCTCATCGATTTTGCAGCGGTCCCGGTATCCGTACACCGGCTGACGGTGCTGCAGGTGCGGCAGGACGCTGACCTTCGCCGTGTGATGTTTCGCATGACCGTGACGCCAGGGTTCTATGTCCGAGGGTTCTGCCGGGACGTTGGAGCTCTCCTTGGATGCGGTGCTTGTATGGGGCGGCTCCTGCGTACGGAAGCCCACGGATTTGGCATCCTTGACACGCTGTCGCTGGCGACACTGCGACGCAGGGTACAGAGCGGAGATCTGTCGTTCCTCACCTGGGGCGAGATGAAGGAAGGACTTCTGGCGGCATTGCCGCGCATCTCCCTTGGCGATCTCCAGTGGAGCGCATTTGACCATGGACTGCCTGTGGCCTGCGATCTGGGTGAGAACGTGACTGCCCTGGTGAACCGTCCCGATGGTCGCCCCGGCGGTGTAGCAGAGATCAGGGCAGGGAAAGCGTGGCCCGTGAGAGTGTTCGCCGGATGAGCAGCGTTTATCTGTCTTCTTCTGAGTTTCCCGGGATCGCGTCCGCGGTAGCTGTGGGGGCTTTCGACGGGTTTCACGTTGGCCACCAGCGGATCGTCCGGGAACTTGTCGATCATGGCCGCAAGGCGTCTCTTGCCACGCTCATCTACACGTTTCGACGAAACCCGAAGCTGACGACGCGGAGCATTCAGGGACTCCTGACGACAAACAGTGAGCGTGTCGAGTATGCTGGGAAGACTGGGGTCGATTCCATTGTTCTGGAGGAGTTTTCAGCCCGCTTTCAGGGGCTGTCGGCAGAGGCTTTTGTACGTGAGATCCTTATCGAGCGGCTGAATGCACGAGTTGTTGTCGTGGGGCGGGATTTCCACTTTGGCAAGGGACGCGCCGGCGATGCGGAGGCGATGTCGCGGATGCTTGGCCACGCAGGACGCAAACTCGTTGTTGTTGCCCCGGTGATGGTCGACGGTGAACCGTGCTCCAGCTCAATTATCCGCTCGGCAATCGCGGAAGGTGATGTTGAGCGTGCCGCAAGACTGCTTGGGCGTTCCTATTCTATCGAGGGAGTCATCGTCACGGGAAACCATATGGGAGGGCGCCTTGGCTTCCCGACCGCGAATGTTGAGGTCACCGACCCCGTGAAACTGCTCCCCGGCAATGGCGTATATGCGGTGCGAGTGGTTGTGGACGGTACAATTGTGAATGGAGTCTGCAACATTGGCGTTCGTCCCACGATCGTAGTTGCATCCAGACGGACTGTCGAAGTGCACTTGCTCGACTTTGACCAGCAGGTGTATGGTCATCTCGTCTCTGTGCAGTTCGTAGACCACCTTCGTGAAGAGGTGCAATTTGCCTCACCGGCCGCGCTCGTGAAACAGATTGCGGGCGATGTGGTGAGGGCGCGTGTCGTCCTTGGGTCGACCGGGGAGCACCAGGGAGTGACAGAGTGAAGTCTCTTACTGACTGGTTTGCCTTTACTTGCTTCGTGTTTCTGGTACAATTCTAGTACATTTCTCCCGCACTCGGTCCCTCGTTCCGGCTGGACGTGAGACTGGGTCATGGGACACCTTGGAGGTACAACATGCTTACAGCCGAAGAGAAATCGAAGATCATCGGTGAGTACAAACTCAGTGAAGACGATACCGGCTCATTCGAAGTCCAGGTTGCAATGCTCTCAAAGCGTATTCTCGCTCTTACAGAGCATCTTCAGAGCCATCGAAAGGATTTCAGTTCCAAACGCGGGCTCTACAAGCTCGTTGGAGAGCGTCGCAGACTTCTCAGCAGTCTAAGACGCGTTGATGAAGATCGTTATGCTTTGTTGATCAAGCGGCTGGGAATCCGCAAGTAGGAGCCAATGTTGCAGAATGATGAGATAAAGACCGTTAGTGGCATTATTGCAGGCAAGCCTGTAACATATGAGACGGGACGCCTTGCCAAGCAGGCCGGCGGGGCTGTTCTGGCGACCATGGGTGGCACCGTTGTGCTCGCCGCAGTCACTGTCAGCAACAGCGTGAAGGAAGGACTTGATTTCTTTCCCCTGACTGTCGACTATTTTGAGAAGATGTATGCAGCGGGGAAGATTCCGGGTGGATTCTACAAGAGAGAAGGGCGCCCCAGTGAGCGCGAGATTCTACGTTCGCGGCTCATCGACCGGTCGATCCGCCCTCTGTTCCCCAAGCACTTCCGTCGGGAAGTGCAGGTGATCGTCTATGTGTTGTCAGCCGACGCAGAAAACTCTCCCGACATACTGGCCATAAATGCCGTATCGGCTGCTCTTCTTATCAGCAATGCCCCGTTCGTTGAAGCAGTCGCCGCAGTGAGAGTCGGCAAGATAGACGGCGGGCTTGTGTTCAATCCGTCCTCCTCAGCGATCGACGATAGCGTGCTTGATCTTATCGTGTCCGGCACGGCCAATGGCATTCTCATGGTCGAGTCAGGGGCTCGCGAGATCAGTGAGGCGGAGATGGTCGAGGCTCTGGTACTGGCACAGGAACCGATCAAAGAAACATGCCGCATGGAGGAAGAACTTCGTGTCCAGGCCGGCAAGGAGAAGATCGTCGTTCCCGAACTGAAGTTTGATGCAGCTATCCAGAGCGAAGCTCGTTCCATGATCGAGGAGCGTCTTCCCCTGGTGCTGAAGGACAAAGAGAAGCTGAAGAAGGAGAAGATCCTTGATGAGTTCAAGGGTGAACTCGCCACCGAATTGCTGGTCAAGTACCCCGAAAGCGGGCTAGCCATCGGTGAGGTTCTTGACGCTGAGATCAAGCATTTCATTCGTCACCGCGTTGTAACTGAAGGAGTGCGTATCGATGGTCGCGCCCCCGAAGAGATTCGACCTATCGGGGTCGATGTCGGCGTCCTTCCGATGAGCCACGGCTCGGGCCTGTTTTCGCGAGGTCAGACGCAGGTGCTCTCAATTGTCACTCTTGGAGGAAAGAAAGAGGGTCAGTTGGTCGAAAGCCTCGAGGAAGAAGTCACAAAGCACTACATGCACTACTACAACTTCCCTCCCTTCTCGGTAGGTGAGACACGTCCCATGCGTGGACCTGGTCGTCGTGAGATCGGTCATGGTGCACTGGGAGAGAGAGCCCTGCTTCCTGTCATTCCAGATGAGAGCGAGTTCCCATACTCCATTCGTGTTGTCTCTGAGGTGCTTGAGTCCAATGGTTCGACGTCACAGGCTTCCATCTGTGGCAGCACATTGGCGCTTATGGATGCCGGAGTACCTATTACTGCGCCGGTTGCCGGCATCGCAATGGGCCTGATGAAGGAGGGCGACAAGAGCGTCATCCTGACTGACATCCAGGGAGCCGAGGACGCCAATGGCGACATGGACTTCAAAGTCGCAGGCACTGCCAGGGGTATCACGGCATTGCAGATGGACATCAAGATCCACGGCGTCGACAGCGATCTGCTGTCCGCAGCCCTGGATCATGCCCGCACCGCTCGTCTCTTTATTCTGGACAAGATGCTGTCGGTACTTCCTGCCCCTCGTGGCGAAGTCAATCCACTGGCTCCGCGCATCTTCACGATGCATATTCCCGGAGACAAGATCGGTGCCCTCATCGGCCCTGGTGGCAAGGTCATCAAGAAGATCATCGCCGACACCGGATGTGATATCGATATCGAGGATGATGGCTCGGTGTTTGTAACCGCGCCAGACGGGGCCAAGGGCCAGATCGCGATGGATGCGATCAACGCCATCACTGAGGATATCGTTGTGGGCAAGGTCTACATGGGCAAGGTTACCGAACTACGCGACTTTGGCGCTTTTGTGGAAATCGCGCCCGGCAAGTCCGGCCTGCTTCACGTTTCACAGGTATCCGACTCGTACGTCAAGGACATCCACTCCATACTCAAGGTCGGCGAACAGATTCTGGTCAAGACACTGCCTCTTAAGGACGATGGCAAGATTTCTCTGACTCGCAAGGGTCTGGTTCCCGGGAATGCCGACAAGGCCTCCCCTGAATCCCACGATGACCACCACCATGGTGATCAATAGAGGAGAGCGCAAACCGGAAGTCATTACCCTAAGCAACGGCATCCGCGTCGTTTTCGACGTCGATAGAGGGCACCCGACCGCAGCGGTCGGGGCCCTTGTTGCTAGTGGCTCCCGGTTTGAAGACGATCATACGCATGGCCTGAGTCACTTCATGGAACACATTCTGTTCAAGGGCACAGAGCATCGAAGCTCGCTCGAGATCTCTTCGGCAATCGAGAATGTGGGTGGTGAGCTGAATGCGTTCACCGATACCCAGTACACGATGTTCTATATGCGTGTCCCGGCAATCCACACACCTCTCGCTCTCGATGTGCTTTCAGATATCCTCCTGCATCCGTTGTTCGACCCTGCGGCCATCGAACTCGAGCGCAGAGTCATCGAGCAGGAGATCTACTCATTCGAGGACAGTCCCGATGACGTCGTCACTGATGAGCTGCTCAAAGGCGTATACGGAAGTGATCCAGTTGCGTCGAATCCACTCGGAACCATCGAGTCAGTACGCGCGTTCGGGCGAAGCGACTTCGTCGACTATTTCCACAGGCACTTCACAGCGCCTGACATCGTTCTTTCTCTCGCGGGAGATGTTGACGTCGACGCATCGGCGCGTTACCTTGAGGAGTCTTTTGGACAGCTCGCGAAGGGACCGGGCAGAGCAGAATGGGGAATCCCTGCACGCGCTGCTGTCTGCAGAGAGACAGAACGCCCCACGGAGCAAGTTTACATGGCGATGGCACTACCCGGCTTTGCTCAGTATTCGAAGCAGGGCTCCATTCTGAATCTTGTCTCCAGCATCTTTGGGGGCAACATGTCGAGTCGTCTGTTCCAGAGAGCTCGCGAAAAGGAGGCCCTTGTCTACAGCATTGGCTCTTTTCCCGTGAGTTTCAGCAATACCGGATTGCTGGGCGTCTCAGCCGAAAGCTCTCCTGAGAACGCGTCACGTGTTCAGCAGGTCGTCCGCGAGGAGATCGAGAATATGCGGCAGGACAAGATCAGCATGGCTGAGCTTCAGCACGCCAAGGACACCGTCCTCGGTGGATTCCTGCTGTCACTGGAGTCTTTCTTCCGTCGCATGCATCGAAACGCCTCCGAGCTCTACATGAGAGACCAGATAAGGACGGTCGCCGACGTCACTGAACAGGTCAACTCAATCACGCTTGGCGAGGCCCTGGGTGTCATTGACGAGGTGTTTGACACATCCCAGCTGGCAGTGTCGATCGTTCATGGACACGAAAAACGCTGAACTGCGCATAGGTGTTCACAGATTGATCCCGGGCGCAGGACAGCTGGTCCGTGCGACATCGGGGTCATCGGGCTATGATCTCGCAAGTGCAGAAGGCGCAGAGTTGAGTATCCCGCCTGGCGCTGTTGCACTCGTTCGAACCGGGTTGGCACTGGAGTTGCCTCCTGGCGTCGAAGGACAGGTCCGCAGTCGCTCCGGACTGGCAGCCAGAAACGGTGTGTTTGTCCTCAACTCGCCAGGCACCATCGACAGCGACTACCGTGGTGAGGTGAAGATCGTGCTGGCGAATCTTGGGGCCGCTCCTTTCGTGGTGGTGCCGGGAGATCGTATTGCACAGCTGGTTTTCATGCAGGTTCCGAGCGTGTGCCTCGTCACCGTCGACGAACTGGTGCCGACAGGGAGAGGAAGCGGTGGTTTCGGGTCTTCTGGAAGTGCGCCTCTCGACGGTGCCGGTCATATCGAGGACTCATCCCCGGAGGCATCGGACTGACATGCAGAGCGATCTCGGACACGAGAACACTCATGGGGCCATCGGGCCTGAAGCGAAGGAGATCCTCCTGGCGTCCATTGCTCAGGAGGTTGCTTCATGCCAGAAGTGCAAGCTTGGAGCCACCCGGACGAAGGCCGTTCCGGGGGTCGGTTCGGCCCGCGCTCGCATCTGTTTCGTGGGCGAGGCTCCCGGACGCGAGGAGGACCTATCGGGAGTGCCGTTCGTTGGACAGGCGGGACGTTTGCTGGACAGGTTGCTGGCAGCGGAAGGGTTGAGCCGTGCGAACTGCTACATATTTAATATCGTGAAATGCAGACCCCCGAACAACCGAGTGCCCGAGCTGTCTGAGGTCACTGCCTGCTCGCTCTACCTCTATGCGCAGCTGGCCGTTGTGGAGCCCGACGTCATATGCCTCCTCGGCAATACTGCGTTGCGTTTCTTCTTTGGAGAGCAATACTCCATCGGGCAGGTACGTGGCACGATTCTGCTCAAAGATGAACAGCGCTTCATGCCCACCTATCATCCGGCTGCAGCTCTGAGAAACCCTCAGTATGTGCAGGTCATCCAGACTGATCTGCGGAAACTTGCCGCCTTGATTCAGCAGACAGCGGGCTAATGCCTGCGGTCTTTTTCGGAAGATACCGATACTCAACACCACAAACCCCGGCCTCAGGGCCGGGGTTTGTGGTTGTCAGCCTCAATGGTTCAGGCGAGTTTCGGTGGCAATTGTCCCGTATCACCTGCACAGTTCTACAAACTCAGTCAGCACAGTCACAAGGTACTCGGCGGATTCCGGGTTCATGCTCTTTGTGATTTCCCTGACGCTCAGGACACGCTGCCGGATGACCTTCCGAATAATCGACGCTCCGTGCTTGGTGCACTTCAGCACAACTTGTCTCTTGTCCAGTTCATTTTGCGTCTTGGTGACGTAGTCCAGTTCGACGAGCCGGTCGACCATTTCTGAGACGGTGGAAGCAGCCAGGCCCGTAAGGTGTGTCAGGGACTTGACATTGATTGCCTCACCGAAGTAGACGAGCTGGAGCACCTGGAACTGGGGCAGCGTAATCCTTACGCTCGACAGTGCATCGCGCCCTTTCTTCTTGATCCAGTACGAGATGTCACGCAGCAAGGATTCTAGTTCGGTAGCCGTCTCCCTCATGATGTCCGTCCTCCTCTGTCGTTGATCAGTGATGCCGGGTGTCTACGCATGTGCGGTGCCGGGAGCTGCTTGAGACTTGCCAAATATGAGCGTCAACTCCCGTTCTGCATCGGCAGCGGAAGAGGACGCATGTACAACATTCTCGGTGAGCTGAGTGGAGTAGTCTGCTCGAATCGTTCCAGGCAGGCGGGCCTCAGGTTTGGTCGCTCCAATGGTCTGTCGAACAAGCGCTATCGCGTTGGGCGACTCGATCTGAAGGGCGACGACTGGTCCCGACGTCATGAAGGAAAGCAGGGCGGGAAAGTAGTCATGGCCCTCATGTTCAGCATAGAAAGCCCGCGCGAGTTCTTCGTCCATACGAAAC
>CAYRQW010000032.1:0-15350 GCA_964426505.1 uncultured Caldisericota bacterium | reverse complement strand
AGACTGGTGTGCATGGCCCTCCGGCCGAATGACGGTCCATGCGATCCAGAGCAGATACGCGACGCCAGCCACCTTGAGCACGATCGCCACACGCCCATACGCGGACACGAGCAGTTCCGTTAGCAGGCCAGAGATCAGCAGCGTACAGAAGAACCCCGTGGCGACACCCGTGACGAATCGCAGCGCTCCCCGGTACCCCAGCCGCATCCCCAATGACGATGAAGTGATGTTGTTGGGTCCTGGCGTGAAAATGGAAACCAGTGCGTATCCAATTGCCGGCAGTAGCTCGACTCCCATCACGGACATGGCAGATGCTCCAGCGACACGTGAAACGGGTGCAGCTCGGCGGTCATGACGCCGGAGAGCACGGCGGGGTCCTCAGCCATGAACGAGCGTGCAGCTGCCTCGTCTTCAGCCTCGAAGATCACGATGCCGAACGATCCGTCCGTCGCGGGCCCTGCCAGTCGGACTGTCCCCACAGTGCACGCCTGCTGCAGGCGTACGAAATGACGGTCTATGGCGGCAGACTCCTCCTCTGTCTGCAGCAACACAGCCTCCGGCCTGGTCAGGCGTACTACGTAGATCCATGTCGCCACGTCGCTCTCCCGATTCGAAGCTCCCCCTCTGCTGACAGTGTAGCAGCAAAGCACGGCGGCAGATCATTCTTGACAGTGTTTGCCGCCGGGGAGCAGATCTCCTTGTACGCGGATGGTTCTCCACCATACTGTCAACTATGTGGAGGAGACACGATAGCGGTGCGTAGACAATCATGGTGGTGGTTGCTGCTCGTTGCGTTCGTTCTGGCCGTCCTCAACCTGGTTTCCAATGGTTGGCAATTCGTCCTCCCGGGCAGCCTGCTGTTCTTTGCAAGCAACGCTCTTTCGATCGTGCTTTCGATTGCTGCCCTGGTGTGGTCTCTCTTCGATCTGCTGGCTTCGTACAGGACCGGTCGTTCCGTGCGCAAAGGAATCTACGTGACATCGTGGATTCTGGCGACAGGCATCATTGTCGTCGTCGAATTGTGGACGCTCGCAATAGCGCGACTAACATGAACGATAGACGCGTGCCGCTCACAAAGCCTGTCGATGTCGATCAGGAGCTGGCCCGACTGATGGCGAATCTGCCTGGCATGGTCTACCGTGCCTCTGTCCAGGCGCCGTTCGCGTTCGAGTTCGTCGGCGGAGGATATGAGCGCATCTACGGCCGTTCGGCCGAAGACCTGGTGGCGAACCCCGAGATCCTTTCGCAGACAATGCGTCCGGACGACGCGTCCCGCTATGTCGAGACCATTGCGGCAGCGGTCGACCGGAGAGAACCCTTCCATCTCGAGTACCGCCTCATCCACTCCGACGGGACTGAGCGGACCGTCTGGGAGCAGGGTCGCCCGGTGACAATGCCAGACGGGAGGATCGTCATCGAAGGCACGATCGTCGACATCGACGAACCTGTGCGTGCGCGGCAGGTGCAGGAGGCCACGTATCGCATCTCACAGGCAGCAGCGTCGGCCGACAATCTGGACCAGCTGTACGAGCGTGTCCACCACATCATCGCAGATCTGATGCCTGCAGAAAACCTGTATGTCGCTCTCCGGGATCCTCAGGCAAGCATCATCACGTATCCGTACTATTTTGACGAATACGATGCGCCCCCTGACCCGGAAACAGCCGAAACGGGATTGACGGCACACATTCTGCGCACCGGAACGCCACTGCTCCTGAGTAAGTTCCAAGAAGAGGAACCGATAGAGTCAGGGGGTCTGATACCCACGGGAACGCCTCCCATCAGCTGGCTCGGCGTACCACTGCAGCTGCAGGGAAAGCCCATCGGGGTCATTGCTGTGCAGGTGTATCACGGATCCTATCACTACACCGAACGGGACCGGGATGTCCTTTCCTTCGTTGCCGACCAGATCGCCATCTCGATCGACCGCCAGCGCGCTGCAACGGTCATCCGGGAGAGCGAAGAGCGCTACCGCCTGCTGTTCGAAGATGCCCCCGTCGCACTCTGGGAGGAGGACTTCTCTGAACTCGGCAAGCGATTGAAGCAGTTGCTTCCAGAAGGAACGACCGATGTCGCCTTCTGGCTGCACTCTCATCCAGAGATCGTCCGCGAGCTCGCTTCGCTCGTCCGTGTCGTCGACGTCAACCGTGCAGCCATCAGACTGGCCGGTGCCAGCCGGAAGAGTGAACTGGTCGGATCTCTCATGGACACCATGCCTGATGAGGCCCTTGGGCGCTTCGAGCTCGAACTCGTCCACGTCGCTGATGGAGATTCTTCTTTTCAATGGGAAGGGTCCGCCTCAACCGTGAAGGGTGAGCCTCTCTACATTTCGACGCAGTGGATGGTCCCGCCGGGTAGTCAGGGTGATCAGCGCCGTGTCCTTATCGCAATGATCGACGTTACCGACCGGGTCGAAGCCGAGACATCCCTGCGGAACTCCGAGGCGCGCATGCGTGCCCTGTTCGCGGCCATGAACGACATTATCGTCATTCTCGACCAGGACGGCAAGTGCGTCGAGGCAGTAACCACAAAAGCGTCGCAGCAGTACCCTCCAGCCCGGCTCATCGGCAGGAGCGCACAAGAGGTCTTCTCTCCTGTGGCCGCAGAAGCGATCCTCGCTCGGAGTCGACAGGCACTTGCTGAGCACGTGACAACGGAAACGGCATTCAGCCATGACATCGACGGGTCTCGACACTGGTTTGAGGTCCGCATCAGTCCGCTCCCGGACGGACGGGTCCTGCTGATCGCACACGACGCGACAGCCCGCCACGATGCTCAGGAGGCAGCTCGTACGGAGGCGTCCAAGGCCGAGAGCTACTTCAACACCTCAGGGGTCATCATGGAAGTCACCGACATGGACCTCCGGCTCGTACGCCTGAACCAGACAGGCTACGACTTCTTCGGCTACACGCCGGAGGAGATCATCGGCAAGAGCTGGCTCGACATGAGACTGCCAGAACGCGAGCGAGACAGGGTCAAGGCGCTGATCCGCAGCGAGCTTGAGGGAGGGCCTATTTCCCGCTTCACGGAGAACCCCGTCGTCACGCGCAGTGGCGAAGAGCGCATCGTGGCGTGGCATGACTCTCTGCTGCGGGATCCCGATGGCCGGGTCACCGGGCTCATCTCCTCCGGTGTCGACGTCACCGACCGTGTCCGCCTCGAACACGAGCTCCAGCGAATGGACAAGCTGGAATCGCTGGGGACCCTCGCAGGCGGCATCGCACATGACTTCAACAACATGCTCAC
This sequence comes from uncultured Caldisericota bacterium, assembly GCA_964426505.1. Classification (GTDB taxonomy): domain Bacteria; phylum Caldisericota; class Caldisericia; order Cryosericales; family Cryosericaceae; genus Cryosericum. The sequence continues at coordinate 12,104 of CAYRQW010000032.1, read as the reverse complement.
CGGCATCATCGGCAACATCAACCTGGCACGCATCGAGGATGATCCTGAACGATCCCGCGAACTGCTGAAAGAGGCCGAGCAGGAGATCCTCCAGGCTCGCGGGCTGTCGCAGCAGCTGTTGACCTTCGCCAAGGGGGGGGCGCCTGTCCGTTCGGTCCAGGATGTGGCTCAGATCCTGCAGGAAGCCGTCAGCTTCGCCCTGCGCGGTTCTGATGTCTCGCCTCGCTTCGACCTGCCTGCGGACTTGTGGTGGGCGAATGTCGACAAGGGACAGCTGTCCCAGGTCTTCTCCAACATCGTCATCAATGCCGACGAAGCGATGCCTGCCGGAGGATTGATTTCCGTCTCGGCACGCAACGTTGCCTTCGCCGACCCGGTACCGTATCCCGACCTTGCTCCTGGCGACTACGTCCAGATCGACCTGAGCGACACCGGCGCCGGGATCGCCGAGAGCGACCTTCGCAAGATCTTCGATCCCTTCTTCAGCACGAAGCGCCGTGGCAGTGGCCTGGGCCTTTCCACGTCGTATGCCATCATCCACAAGCACGAGGGGACTATTGGCGTCACCTCGAGACAGGGAGTCGGCACGACCTTCTCCGTCTTCCTGCCGGCTGCTCCTGCCCATCCATCCCGTCCGTCTTCCGAGACGGCTCCCCGCGTCAGCGGACAGGGCCGCGTCCTGGTCATGGACGATGAACCTTCGGTGCGACAGGTGGCGGTCGCCATGCTGACGAAGCTGGGCTATGACGCAGAGGCCGTCCCTGACGGCTCCGGCGCACTCCATGCCGATGCAGAGGCGACTGCCGCCGGGCGTCCGTTCAACGTCATCATCATGGACCTGACCATCCCGGGCGGCATGGGCGGAGAAGAGGCTGCCGCCCTGCTTCGTGCGAGCAATACGCCCGCCCGGCTCATTGCCTCGAGCGGATACGCCACGGACCCCGTCATGGCCGAGTACCGCGCGTATCACTTCGATGGCGTGCTCGCCAAGCCCTACAGCTTCACGGAACTGACATCGGTCCTCGCTTCTCTCGACACCCGGCTATCGGTCAGCGACAGCATCGTCAGGCCCCAATAGGCTGCCGGATGCCACTGGTACGGCCGGTACGGCTTCGCTCTTGAATAGCTGAGCCTGGGCGTCACAATGGTCTTGCATCGTCATGTGTTCTGTGGCGATCGCAGTTCGGAGGAACACGCGTGAAAGCATTCCGACTTGTGATATTGATTGCTCTGACTGCAGCGCTCTCGGCAATGCCGGTGTTTCCGCCGGCTTCTGCGGCAGCGCCGGCCAGCCCTGTCCTTGTTCTCAACTCTTACCACCAAGGCTACTCTTGGACTGACGGTGAAGTCGCGGGCATCCGCACTGTCCTGGGTGACGTGTCGACGCTCCAGCTCTCCGTGGAGTACCTCGACTGGCGCAGGCTTCCCACGCTGCAGAACCAGGATCAGGTCGAGAAGCTGCTACAAATCCGCTACGGCACCAGCAGGCCCGATGTTCTGATCGTTACCGACGATCCGGCGCTGGAATTCGCGCTGGATCACCGTAATGGCCTGTTTGCAGACATGCCCATCGTTTTCTGCGGCGTCAACGACTACGAGGCATCGGTGCTCAGGGAAGACGATGATATCACGGGGGTGGCAGAGGAAATCGATCCGGCCGGAACGCTTGCCATAGCACTCAGGCTGCATTCAGTCGCAGCAAGCGTCTATGTCATCACAGACTTCACGGAGACCGGTCTTGCCGTTCGTCGAACCATCCAGAGCGTCATCCCGGCGTTTGAGGATCGCGCCTCATTCACGTTCTCTCCTGATGTGACCATCACAGAACTCATGGACGCAACGGCGGCGCTCCCCGACGGTACCATCATCCTGGCCGGCCCATTCACCCGCGACAAGGACGGGACATTCATAGACATGCCAGCATTCACCGCCGAACTCGCCCGGCATACCAGTCTCCCCATCTATGGCGTCTACGAGCAGTGTCTGGGATGGGGTATTGTCGGTGGAGTTCTCACGAGTCCACAGCTGGAAGGCACGAAGGCAGCCGAGCTCGTCGTACGCATCCTGACCGGTGAGCCGGCCGGTTCGATCCCCGTGGTGACCAGGCAGTCCACGCATGTGGCATTTGACTGGCGCAAGGTGTCGGCTCTTGGCATTCCCATGTCCAGCCTTCCTGTGGGGGCCACCGTAGTCAACCGCCCCGTCACCATCCTCGACACCAACCGTCGGCTCGTCGTCTTCACAGCCGTGATCATTCTTCTTCTCGTACTCGGTATCGTCTTCCTTGCTGTCAATGACGTCCGGCGCGAACGCGCCGAGGCTAGTGCACGCCGCCTCGCCACCGCTATTGAGCAAACCGCCGAGGCTATTGCGATCACCGATCCCACTGGTGTTGTCACTTACGTCAATCCGGCATTCGAGCACACGACAGGTTTTCGCGACGCCGAAAGCCGGGGGCACAACATCCGCGCTCTGCTCGGAGAAGAGGTTGCGGCCCCTCTCGAACGGCGTGTGGAAGAAAGCCTGACTCCCTACGAGAGCTGGAAGAAGAAGATCACTCGCATTCGCAAGGACGGCAGTCTGGTGGAGCTTGATCTGACGGTCAGCCCCGTCCGGGGTCGTGACGATGAGGTTTCAAACTACACCTATGTCGCGCGTGACATCACGCAGGAGGCTGCTCTCGAGGAGCAGTTGCGCCAGTCTCAGAAGATGGAGGGGATCGGACTCCTGGCCGGTGGTATCGCCCACGACTTCAACAACATCCTGACGGGGATCCTGGGGTATGCCAACATGCTGGAGCCGGATGCCGCCCCGGGGAGCACCATGCAGGAGGGCCTGCACGTCATCCAGCAGGCGGCGGAGCGGGCAGCAGAACTCACAAAGCAGCTACTGAGTTTTGCGAGACGAGGCAAGCGGCAGAACATCACCGTCGACCTCAACAGCACCATTCTCGAGGTCGTGTCTCTTCTTGCACGGACGGTCGACAAGAACATCACCATGACCGAGCACTTCGATACCAACCAGGCAACTGTCCTGGGAGATCCAGGGCAGCTTCAGCAGGTGGTGCTCAACCTGGCAATCAACGGGCGCGATGCGATGCCACGGGGCGGGACCCTGACGTTCCGGACGTGGCACGAGCTGTTCGACGGCGAACAGCTGGTGGCGCATCCCGGGGCAAAGCCTGGCGTGTTCGTCGCTCTCTCTGTCGCCGACTCCGGTGTCGGCATCGAGAAGAAGAATCTCCGCCGCATCTTCGAACCCTTCTTCACGACAAAGGACACGGGAAAAGGGACGGGCATGGGGCTGGCCATGGTCTATGGCATCGTCAAGAGTCACAAAGGGTTCATCGATGTCACAAGCGACGTGGGCAGGGGTGCTGTCTTCACCGCATATATCCCCGCGACCGACCTTGTGCCTGCGGCCGCACCGCCTTCCAGTCTTCCACGCAAAGGACATGGACGCATCCTGGTCGTCGATGACGAAGAAGTCGTCCGCAAGCTGGCACGAGAGATGCTGCGCCGGGCGGGTTATGACGTCGTCACTGTCACCGGCATGACCGAAGCCGTTACGTGGTACCGCACGCATCCGCATGAGGCCGACCTTGTCATCATCGACATGGTCATGCCCGGCAAGGATGGTCAGGAGTGTTTCAAAGCCCTCAAGGCGATCGATCCCGACGTGCGCGCTATCCTCTCGACAGGCTATGGTCTGGACGGGCACGCTCAGGACGCGCTCGATTCAGGTATGGTTGGCTATGTCCAGAAGCCGTATCACATGGAGGATCTCGTTACCGCTGTTGCCGATGCTCTGGCGAACTTGCGGTCCTGATCAGTCGACCGACTTCCTTCAAACCATCTGCCCGGACCTGCACTGTGCAGGTCCGGGCAGATTCAATGATGGGCGAGGTGCCGGCGTCTACCGGAAGACGACGCCTACCCGCCTGACGACGATGTTGCTCGCCTTTGGGCGAAGCAGCTTCTGATCGACCGCCAGGTACTTGCCCCGCGCTGCCTGTTCCTCTGCCGTCACGGTCGCCTGCATCTGAGCCGCCAATACCATCATCTGCTGTTGAAGTTCGCTGACCTTCTGCTGGAGATCGCTGGCCTGTTTCCTCTGCCTCTGTGCCGCACCGTGTGATCTTGTGATGGCGCTGATACTGCGCCGCCGCCGCATGAGCAGTCCTATCACTGTCTCGACCGCCTGAACACCTTCCGTTGTTCCACTGCTCCGTGCCTGCATTTGCGCAATGTTCAGCCTCTGCTGCGCCTCGGTCAGGTTGTCCTGCAGCTTCCGCTGCTTCTCAAGCAGCTTGTCCTGAGCTTTGCCCACCGCTCCTGTGATGTCGGGCGCTGACAATACCCCCAGCCGTGCCATGAACTGCCCTTCGGTTTCGCCGTCCTGCTGGGCAACCTTGTACTGCTTGCTCGTCAGAAGCGTCAGCGGCCGGACCTTCAGAACGTCCTTGAACCGCGCAGTGATGGTCTTCCAGGACACCGGCTTCTGCAGGTCCGCAGGGACTTCCCGAAAGAGAACGCCGTCCGGAGCCCTCTCCAACCACGTCGTATTCTCCGGGAGCTGTTCCGCGGTGGTCCAGTCGACAGCGGGCCATTGCGAAACTGGGACGGAGAGGAGCAAGTGCTCCTGTACAAATGCTCCGGTCGTCTTGTCTTCATATGCCACGTCGGCCTCACCAAACAGATACGGGTTGAGGGTAGTGCCCGGCGGGACCGGCGCAAACTCGACTGGAATACCGTCGGGGAAAGCGGGAAGGTAACGCGATGGTCCGGTAGTCGGCAGGGCCTCGTGGGTGACATGCTCGAATTCGGTCTTCCTTGTCGCCATCAGCAGTCCGATCTGCGCCTTGGTAAGTGGTCCGCGCAGGTAGCTCATCGCAAAACGCGACTGCATGACAACATGTCTGGCGGTATGGATGTTGTGCAGCAGGAACTGACGCGGTTTGAGACTGCCGAGGACGCCGCTGAACCACGCCCTGTCGAGAGTACCACCGCCTTCTTGCAGAGCCCCCTCCAAGCCACCCAGTACACGTTCGCGGTCGCCGTCCTGCTGAAGTTTGCCGATGATCCAGGTACCGGCGTTGCTGAGACCCTTGTAGTCTATGTCTACGGGGTTCTGGGTCGCCAGCAGCACGCCGAGCCCGAATGCGCGCGCTTGCTTCATAAGTGTGAGCAGAGGCACTTTGGATGGCGGGTTGAACGGGTACGGCGGAAAGTAGCCAAACACTTCGTCGAAGTACAGCAGGGCCCGTAACGAATCCGTCCCCTGCTGAAGCCGCATCCACGAGATGATCTCCTGGAGGAGGAGAGTCACAAAGAACATGCGCTCAGCGTCAGACAGGTGTGCAATGGCAAAGACACTGCAGCGCGGCCTGCCGTCGGATGCGTGCAGGAACGTCTCGACGTCCAGAGGTGCGCCGTTCAGCCAGGACTGGAACGAGGGCGAGGCGATGAGGCCGTTGATGCGCATGGCGAGGTCCAGCCGGTCCCTGGGCGGAAAGAAGGTATCCACCTCGAAGACGCCAAGCTTCTCGAACGGCGGGTTCTGCAGCTGCACGATGAGGTCCGGGAGCGTCAGATCATTGCCTTTTCCCCACGTGTCATTGATGATGGAGCTGATGAGGATATGCTCACGGCTGCGAATGGGGTCAGCCTCGATGCCGACGAGGCCGAGGAGGGCAGATGTGACTCCTTTGACTTTCTCCTGTGTCTCCTCGTCGCCAAGTTCACCTGCGGGCCTGCGGAAACTCTGCAGGACCGAAACGGGGATGCCCGCCGTCGAACCCGGCGTGAAGATCACAAAATCGGCAGCTGTCTTCAGCTGCGCGATCCGCGCGGGTGTGATACCAGAGGCAGCAAGCCCCTTCTGCCACGTCTCAGCGGTAGCCGCGGCGGTCTGCTCAACCGTGAGACCCTTGCGCTCCGCCTCCGCAGGATCCACCCATGGCTGGAACTCCGCGGCGGTAAGGCCTGGAAATGTCAGGAGCAGGTTGCCGAGGTCCCCCTTTGGATCGATCGCGATCACAGGGATCCCATCGATGAGAGCTTCTTCGATGAGATCGATGGAAAGTCCGGTCTTGCCGGACCCGGTCATGCCAACGATGACACCGTGTGTCGTCAGGTCCTTGCCCGGATACAGGACAGGAGCCCCAGCCTGACCGGTCGCCGCATCCACCTCGGTGCCGACGTAGAACGTCTTTCTGTCTTCGTCCATGGTTCCCTCCTGGTTGAGGTTCTCTCTTATCATATGCCCGGCACGCAGTCGTGCAACACCTCCGGATCAGCCAAGCCTGAGCCCGTTGGGCACCGGACGGTCGGCAGTGATGAGCACCACGCCCTCGGGTGCGTAGACGCCGAGGACGAGCACCTCCGAAGGAAACCCCGCCACGATGCGGCTGGGGAAGTTGACGACACCGAGCACCTGGCGCCCGACAAGCTGCTCCGGCGTATAGAGAGCAGTGATCTGCGCACTGGAATGCTTGAGGCCCACGTCTGGCCCAAAATCGATCGTCAGCTTGTATGCCGGCTTGCGGGCTCCGGGAAACGGATCGCATGCGGTGATCGTCCCCGTCCTGATGTCGAGTTGCTCAAAGTCCTGGATTGCTGCCACATTCGCCTCCGGTCCTTTTTGGTCAATCATACGCAGCCATGCCCCCTTGGCAATGGTCACAGAAGCTGGGGGCCGCTTCGGGCGACTGCTGCGCATGAATAGCGGCTGGCGCTTGACATGGGTGTCCCTTTCCCTCAGAATGTGCCCAGGGTCACGCTCCGCCATTCTCAACAGGAGGTCACGATGGGTATCAGGAAACAGTTCACCATCCTGCACAGCAACGACATGCACGGGGACTTCCTCGCGGAGATGCGCGGCGAAGGGGGTAACCTGATTGGCGGCTTGTCGCTCTTGTCCGGGTACATCAACGAGGTCAGGAGCAAGGAGAGAAACGTCATCTACTGCATTGCGGGCGACATGGTGCAGGGGTCCCTCATCGACGCCGAGTACAAAGGCATCAGCACGATGGAGATCATGAACTACCTGTCGCCGGACGTCGCCTCGCTGGGCAACCACGAATTCGACTACGGACTGCCCCACCTGCTGTTCCTGGAGAAGATCGCCAACTTCCCTATCGTCAACGCCAACCTCTACATCACTCAGTACAACAAGCGTCTGTTTCAGCCGTACGTAGTGAAGAACGTCGACGGCTTCGACATCCTGTTCATCGGGATCATCACGGAGAAGGTCATGGACATGCTGAAGACCGACAACATGCTGTCGTCGTTCATCACGCTGCAGGAAGCCGCCGCAGAGGTCGGAAAGATCTGTAACGCCTACAAGACAGACGACATCGATCTGACCGTCCTGCTGACCCACATCGGGTTCGATTCCGACAAGGAGCTGGCGAGTCTGCTGGACCCGGCCTGGGGCGTCGACATGATCATCGGAGGGCACAGCCACACGATCCTGGAGCAGCCGGCCACCGTCAACAACATCCTGATCGCGCAAGCAGGGGTCGGCACCGACCAGATCGGACGATTCGACATCACAGTGGATGATGACACGAACAGCATCGTCGACTGGACGTGGAAGCTGGTCCCGATCGACAACGCTCACTGTCAGCCCGACGAGAAGCTCACTGGATTCATCGATGGATTCAAGGATATCGTCGACAAGAAGTACGGCAGTATCATCTCCAAGTTCACGCGGATGCTCACACATCCGGAACGCACACGCGAGTCAGAGCTGGGTAACCTGTTCGCCGACGCCATACAGGAGAAGACCGGCGTTGACGTCGCATTCGTGGGCAGTGGCAGCATTCGAAAGACGGAACTGGGTCCCGTGGTCACGCTGGGCGATTACCTGGCCCTGTTCCCCTACGATGACTCTATCACGCGGTTCACCGTATCCGGCACACAGCTCAAGCGCGCATTCGCCGGGTTCATGCGCCCGGAGAACCGCAACGGGGAAGGAGAGTACTACCAGGTGAACAGGGGGGTGGAGGCAGTCTACGACCTGGCAAAGCATGAACTGGTGTCGCTGGCACTGGACGGTGTCCCTGTCGATGATTCCTCACACTACTCCATCTGCCTGCAGGGATACCACTACAAGAACTCGACCGTTGGGCTGCAACTGACGAATGAGGAGCTCGCCCAGCTGGACCAGCCCCGCCTGCTTGCGACCTCCGGCCGGGACGTCGTCGAAGAGTACCTGCGCAACCACCAGAACATCCAGGCAGATGTCGAAGGCCGCCTCCGGTACTGCTAGGACTTGCTCGGCTCGTCCGAGGACAGCAGGAGGGGGACCCGAGGCTTGACCAGGGAGACGTTATGTTTAGTCTCATTGGTGGAGGCGAGGTTTGTCACAGGCCACATGGAAGGCAGACCGACGATTGCGTCGGTGAACAGTCGCCCGGGAGACTGGGGTTGGTCTGATGCGTTTCGCTGACGGCGGGATATTCTCCAATGATGAGTAGTGCTCAGATATGCGTAGTGGGAGGTGAACAGTATGCACGTGAGCTTGGCGTGTGACTGACACTCCTGGTGCAACTGCCGGTGTCGGGACATGGATCGCGAATTGTGCTACAATACGCTTTAGCAGGCTATTCTGTTCTGGAGGAGAACAAATGAGAAGATTGCTGTCTGTTTTGCTGATCGTCGTTCTTGCTGCGTCCGTCTTCAGCGGATGCAAGAAGACCACACCCGTTGTGGATGAGATCAAGGTCGGCCTTGTCACCGACGTCGGTGGCCGCGGTGACCAGTCATTCAACGATTCCGCCATGCGAGGCCTCGAGGTCTGGGCCGCCAAGAAGTCCTATGTCAAGGGCGGCGGATACACTGACATGTCTGACGCAGATTATGCCCAGTCCCTGGCCGACAATGCTCCTGACCTTACGGACAAGAACATCACCTCTATCCCGGGCATCACCCCTGTCGTACTTGAGTCCAAGGAGCAGACCGACTACATCCCCAACCTCACCAAGCTTGCCGAGGATGAGGGCTGCAAGCTCATTGTCGCCGTTGGATTCATGCTTGCCGACGCCACGTACCAGGTCGCCAAGGATCATCCAGATGTCAAGTTCATGCTGATCGACGCGGTTCCTTCCGATCCCAATACGTTTGCTCCTCTTCCCGACCTTCCTAACCTGGTCGACTATCTGTTCAAGGAAGAGCAGTGCGGGTTCCTTGTCGGTGCCATCGCCGGCTATGCGACGAAGGCCAACAAGATCGGCTACATCGGCGGTATTGCCGTTCCACCGGTTCAGCGTTATGAAGCCGGCTTCTTCGCGGGCATCAAGACGACCAACAAAACTGCCTACGGCACTGATGGCAAGAACGTTTCCAACGTCTATGCCGGCAGCTTTGGCGACCAGCCCAAGGGCAAGCTGATCGCGCAGACCATGCTCGCATCGAAGTGTGACATCCTGTTCCACGCTGCTGGAGCAACTGGCAACGGTATGTTCGAAGCCATCAAGGAAGCCGGCGGACCTGACAAGGGTCTGTGGGGCATCGGCGTCGACGTGGATATGGGCAAGAACCCGAACCTGTATCCCGCAGGCACGCTGACATCAGCTCTTAAGCACGTCGACTATGCAACCTGGCTGGCCATCAAGTCCGTCGCTGAGAACACCTTCGTGTCTGGCGCCATCACGTTGTCGCTGACCGACGGTGGTGTGGGCTGGGCCCAGGGGAACGTCTCCAAGGTCCTGTCTGCCGATCAGATTGCCAAGATCGAGACGCTTCGCAGTGACATCATCGCCGGAACCGTCGTTCCGCCGACCGACCCGAAGGCTGTCCCGGCCTGGATGGCTCCGACTGGCTTCTAGCCTCTGTTCCAGAACAAACCGCCAACCCCCGGCTTCGCGCCGGGGGTTTTCCTTATGTTGCAGTCACTCATGAATGATCAGGATTGGATGAACCTCAGGGGAAGAGAAACCAGGACCATTGAAAAGGGAAGGGGATCTGGTGATTGCCCCGGCTGACTACGCCCTGCCTTCCGGGAGCCAAGGCAGCCTGGCTTCTCCCGTTGTTGTCACTCCCGCTTCTCGCTGACAATGACCGCTTGCCGATATTCGTTGGGCAGTCGTCTGTCAATGCTCCAGGCCAACATCCTCGCGACGACGGCTCTCTCGTGTCAGGACCGCGGAGAACAGCCTCTTGACTTGCCCGGACAAGGGTCTGATACTACTGTGAGCGTAGTTGCAGACAATAGTACGACGAGGTGTGATCATCAAGCGCATAGCAGTGCTAGAGGATGATGACGATATTCGGGAGTTGATCTGTCTGTATCTGAAGAGGGACTCCCTGGAGCCAGTCCCATTCGCATCGCCTGTCACATTCCTCAGCTGGCTCGATGCACAGCGACAGCCGCCGGACCTCCTGATCCTGGATCTCATGATGCCTGAACTTTCCGGCGCCGACGTTATCAAGGCGGTACGCAAGCGCCCGAGGTGCGATACCATGCCTATCGTCATCTGCAGTGCCAGAGCGGCCGAGAGCGATGTCATTCTCACCCTGGGGCTCGGCGCGGACACGTACATCCGCAAGCCCTTCAATCCGCACGAGCTCGTCGCCCAGATAGGAGCAATGCTTCGCCGTGCACAGGCGGGTATTGCCGCACCCCAGCAGAGAGTAGTGACCGCTGGACCGATCTCTGTCGATGTTGAGCGCAAAGCCGCCAGCGTCGGTGGAAAAACGATCGACCTGACGCCGGCGGAGTATCATATCCTGGCGACCCTGGTCGAGCACAAGGGGTCTGTTGTCTCACGCGAAGACCTCCTGGGGGCAACCGGCGAGACTGATGCCATGGAACGGGTCATCGACGTACACATCACCAGTATCCGGCGCAAACTCAGCTACGCGGCCCACCTCTTGCGCACCTCACGCAGCTTTGGCTACTACATCGAGGACGAGACGTGACTCGCGGCCGCCCGTACAGTCTCAGCGTGTTGAATGCGATCCTGGTCGTCGCCGGCCTGATTCTCGCGATCGCATTGGCTTTCCTTGTCACATCTGTCTATCGGCAGGCAGAACTGGATGAAACCGACCGACTCAAGTCTACTGCGCTGGTGCTGTCCAAGTCATACAGCATGGCCGTCCATACCGGCAGCCCGGTCTATCCTCTGGTCAGCGGAGAACTCTCTGACGGACTTCGCCTGACCATCCTGGATACCATGGGCTCAGCCGTCGCCGATTCCAGATATGCTCCCGGGTCCATCACGAACCGCATCACGGACCCTGAAGTGATACAGGCCGCTGCAACCGGAGTGGGGATCACAGTGTCCTATCGCATCGAATCGGGCCAGCGCGAACGGACTGTCTGTGTCACGATAAGGGATGCAGGCTCCCTCATGGGCTACGCGGCTGCAAGTTCACCAGTCAGTCTGATATGGCAGTCTGCCGGCAGGACGCTCTCCTGGGCCTTTCCCCTGCTCCTTGCCGTCAGCATACTGTGCTTCCTGCTGGCTGTCGCGCTTGCGCGCGCGGCGGCAAGACCCTTGTCCAACCTCGCTGACGCTCTGGAGCGTCGTTCGGTACAGGGCCTGGCAGGTCTTGCGATGCGCGCTGACGCCACTGAACTGGGGCGCGCGCAAAGAGCAAGCAATGCGCTGCTGAAGGAAAACGAGCTGCTCCTCGAGCGCGAGAAGCTGCAGTCCTCTGTTCTCACTGCGGTGCTGGCCACCGTCCCGCAGGCGATTGCCATTCTCGATAGCACAGAAGCCATTCTCTCTGTCAACCCGCAGTTCGCCCAGCTGTTCGTCAGCGGCGACCTGCCGGTGGAGGGACGCCACATTGCAGAGCTCCTGACCATTCCTGACTGCCTTGCAGCGGTTGAACGCAGTGTTGGCGAGCACCGGCCGCAGACAGTCATCGCCGAAGACCGAGGCAGACACTACTGCTGCAGTGTCCGTGAACTGGATGACCAGACGTCTCGTGAACGACGCGTGCTCGTCATTCTTGAGGACATCACCGACGCCATGGCGTTGCCGCGCATCAAGGCCGATTTCGTCGCCAACGCTTCACACGAACTCAAGACCCCGTTGACCGCTATCCGCGGGTATCTGGAATTGCTGCGGGACGAGCCCGCCAATACTCACT
>CAYRQW010000031.1:0-15550 GCA_964426505.1 uncultured Caldisericota bacterium | reverse complement strand
TCCTGGCATCGAAGGGCACCGTGTCGATCTGGACTGGTTCAACGGCAATGAACAGACTCTGGCCCAGTACGTCATCGGCGGGGTCACCCCAGTGTCATACACGCTCCTTTCTGCCGTCATGGGCAATGGCCTGTTGAGCGTGGAGCCACTGCAGACGTCATATCTGTCAGGGAGTACGGTGACCTTCACGGCAAAACCGGCTGCGGGATGGGAGTTCGTGGGGTGGAGCGGCAGCGCGTCGAGCACAGTCAATCCGCTTGCGCTTACCATGAACGAAGACAAGTCCATCCTGGCGACGTTCGAGAAGTCTGTTGACCCGAACCAGCATATCATAACGCTTTCCGTGGGCAGCAAAGCAGCCCGTCTGGATGGCCAGCTCATAACGCTCGATACCCCTCCCGTCATTGTGAATGGTCGAACGCTGGTGCCGTTGCGGCCCATCATCGAGGGCCTGGGCGGCGCGATCACCTGGGTTCCCGAAACGCGCAGCGTCGAAGTGCAGTTCAACGGCACGACGCTTCTGCTTCAGATCGGCAATCGTACTGCCGTCGTAAACGGCGATGCGGTCATGCTGGATGTTCCAGCGGCCATCATGAATGGCAGGACCATGCTGCCGGTGCGCTTCGTCAGTGAACACCTTGGCGCAGAAGTCCAGTGGGAGGAGCTCACGAAGACCGTCACCATCACGGTCAGCAGCGCAACAGCCTCTGGATCGACGTCAGCCCCGCAGTAAGGCCCCCGGACAGCCAGTCAGCCTCGAAGACTCCCGCGCGCTACTGCCGCTGATACGTTCCCATCAACTGTCCCTGGGAAAGGATGTGCCCATGCATAGCGCTGTCCAGCTCTGAGCGCGGTGCGGACTCGTCGATGGTCAGCATGATGTCCAGGGCATACACCCGGAAGTAATAGTGGTGGGCGTTTCCCTTTGGGGGCATCGGCCCGTTGTAGCCGCTGTGCCCGGAACTTGTGACTCCTTGAACGGACCCGTCCGTTGGTGTTGTGTCTGAAGTCACTCCCTCCAGCAGGCTCGTCGTAGAAGGCGGGATATTCCACATGGTCCAGTGGACCCAGGTCCCGCCAGGGGCATCCGGGTCGTCACAGACCAGGGCATAGCTCCTGAGGCCCGCCGGGGCTCCGCTCCACGCAAGATCGGGAGAGACGTTCATGCCCTGCCCGGTGAATTTGACAGGGATAGGCTTGCCAGCCGAAAAAGCAGTACTCGTGACCGTGATTCCCATAGGTGCCTCCTGTATGTCTGTCGATGGCTCTTGGCATCACACGAACCATACAGACAGAACAACCAGTGCGACTGTCAGAATCCACCGGTCCAGCCGTTGTCTCAACAGTTCTCCTCACATCAGGGATCCAGATGTCTGCTTGCAGTATACTGCCACGCGATGTCGAAGGCAATGGTCGGAAGTGCAGCACTCCTGCTGAGAGATGTGGTTGCCTGTGTGCAGGGATCCTGGATCGTTCCCGTGGAAGGCCGCGCCATTCCAGGAGAAGGCATGCAGTGTGTGTCCTCAGGTGGGGGCGTCTAGTTGTGAATGCCGGCTTCCCGCTTGGGGGACGCGTTCGTGTATGATGTGGTTGTGGACAACCTGACTGGACTTGAAGTACGGATCGTGCGGGCGACACCGGATATGGCCGCGTATGTGGACGGGCTCCGGAGGAACTTCGTCGTCAAGGCTCGCATCAAAGTGTCTATGTGTGGCGACAACTACGACTTTGACGTCGACTCTGTCCGGCACCCATATGAGAAGATGGAAGACCGCTGTTCTGATCTCGACTACCTCGGCCGAGATGACGCAGCGATCTATCTCGCATTTGCTGGAGAGAAGCTGGCAGGTCAAGTCTGTGTCCAGGAAGACCACAATCATATGGCACGTGTCTGGGAACTGCGCGTCGAGCACGGGCAGCGCCATCACGGGATTGCGACATCGCTCATGGATGCCGTGAGGGCATGGGCTCTTGCCCGCGGTCTGCGCTGGCTGCGTGCAGAAACACAGGATGTCCACGTGACGGCATGCATGTTCTACCGTGACTATGGATTCGTCATCGGTGGGTTCGACCGACTCTACCTGCAGGCTACGCCAGGCAGTGAGGACGAGACGGCCATCGTCTGGTATCTCGAGATCTGAGCCTCTCCAAGAACGACTCCTCAGGGTCCGGCTGTCGCCGGGTCAGGGGGTGTTGACCAAATTGCCCGTTCTGTCATGCTGATGTCAGTGGAAATTGCGATATTCTCGCGCATGAACCACTGGGAGGCAGAGGATGGTCTTCCTTTCACGGGAAGAAGCTGGAGCCAGGCTGGCAAGCGAGATTCGAAACCAGGAGCTGACGTTTGACCTGTGTTGCGGGATTCCGCGCGGCGGCGTCATCGTCGGGTCGGTTGTCGCTCAGGAGCTTGGCCTGCCATTCGGTGCCCTGCTCATCCGCAAGATCCGTGCCGATGCGAACCGTGAACTTGCAGTAGGAGCGCTCGGCTACGCTGGCAATGGAGAATTCGCCACCGTCCTCTCCCCCGAATCAGCCCGTGAGCCACACGAACGCCTCGAGGCCGAGATCGGATTCGAGAAGGAGCGCCTCGTCCTCTACGCGGAACTGTTCGAGCGCTACATCCCCCAGACATGGGAACGCGGTGCGCGTGTACTGGTCGTGGATGATGGCATAGCCACCGGGGCAACCATGATCGCGGCCCTCGACGTCGTGACAAGCATGGGATGCATTCCCACGGTTGGAACGCCGGTCGTCGACTGTGAAGTGATGCGCCAGCTTTCCGAACGCGGGTACCGCGTCGTAACAGTCCACGCGGCCGAATGGCTCATGGCAGTCGGCCAGTTCTATCAGGACTTTCATCAGGTGAGCGACCGTGAGGCGCTCTCCTGGGCAAACCGGGCGTTTCGCCCGCGGCGGATCCTCTAGACCAGCAAGGTCAGCCGGCCTTCTCTGGCGAATCGCCCAGCGCCCCGCGTGTCAGACTCAGCAGGCTCATGATGCCGAGGTATGCCACGATACCTACCGAGAACTGGGCCAGCGGAGCAAGCCATCCTGTCCCCGGGGCCAGCGCTGCCGCGGGCCAGATCACCATCAGCATGACGTGCAGGCCCATGTACTCCGGCCACAAGGTTCTGGAGCGTTCCAGGACTTCGTCGTTCTTCAGGGTGGATGCCAGATGGCCGATGCCTTCGATCAGTTGTCGAGCCATGAGCAGACTCACGGCGATGAGGGCGATGCCGGCGATCGTGAGCACTGCTCCGAGAGGCGTCCTCCATGACGGACCGGCCAGCGTCAGGGCACCCGCACCGCTTTTCGCAGGCTGATAGATGTCCGCCAGCGAAATCAGTGCGACTATCGGCGCGAGTCGTGCGGCCCTGGCGAAGTGGCCGTTCACACGGCTGAGGAGTCTCAGGCCGGCGGCTATCAGCAGATATCCAAGAACGTCGGGCAGGACATCGACTCCCCAGACGCGGAAGTCGAACAGGAAGATATATCCAAACCATATCAATCGGAAGGCACTAGCCATTGTTCGCTCCCTTTTTCGTTCGCCAGTTCCGAAGAACGGCGAGTACACGGAACTCATTGTATTCCGATGTCTGGCGGACACAATCGAACGCAACCCGATTGACTCCTGCGTCGTCTCGTGCGGTGTGCCCCGTGGATCCGTTCATCGAGCAGCCGATCCCCGCTTCACGGGGATCCACCAGGTGAAGCCGAACAGCAATGTTAAGAGGATCGTGCGCGATCGCGCCATGCCGGCCGTCGCCGGGAGGCGAAGACTCACCCGAAGTTCGCTGGAATGGAGAGCGAGCAGTGCGCCGAGCGCTCCCCAGCCCAGGATCGGGTGACCTGCCGCGTATCCGGCGATGACAACTCCTGCGAACAGGACCAGCGTCAAGGTGCGGCACGCCGCCCAGAACCATCGATACATCGTCATGGTTCAACTCATGAACGTCGCCAGCACGTTGCGACCTTCTTGCGCTACCAGCCTGCGGATCTCGGTACGCGTCAGAGGAGGGAACGGCCACGACACCACATCCGAGGCCAGTTCAGTTTCTGTCAGCTGGCGCGGTTCCACCAGGTGGTCGTCCGTCTGGAGCGGGACGTCGAGGCGGATACCCCTCCTGAGCAGTCGTCTTCGGCTTTCGCACTCCTGCAGTGTGGCGATCAGCAGAGGCAACAGGTTCGGGTTGCGCGGAGACATCACTCGGCACCAGGTCCCGGTCAGCCGGTGGAGGGCCATGTGGGGAGCGTTGGGGAATGGCATGCAGCCTGAGATTCTCTCACCGCGACGCGCCGGCAGACAGCTCGCGCAGTTGCCCACCACAAGGCGTTTCCCGGGCAGGTGCCCGATCTCCTCGGCAGTATAGGCCTTGCCGTCCCGGTCGAACCAGACGCGGGAGCCTTCGACCGAGGTACCGCCTCCCAGGACGACCGTCAGAGCGAAGTCTCGCCGGAGTCCTTCGAAGCGCATCATGTCGAACGCGAACCGTGTCGTGGCCAGGCACCCTCCACGGCAGGTGTGTTCCATCTTCAGGATCAGGTCCGCCGTGGCATCCTCGAGGTGTTCGATGTGCGGCGCACTGCGTTTCTGGTGTCCCACCAGCGCGCACACGTTGGGAAACATCGCATGGAACTCATCCGACATCAGGGACGCGTCCGCGGGTTTGAAGGGCGTCACAGCCGGCTCCCCCGCTATCTCCACCGACGGGTCTCCGAATCCCATCTCGTCAGCGATGCGGATGAGGTCGATGCTCATGGGGTCGAATCCCATCATCCGGGTTGCGACGCGGTCGACTTCGACGCAATTGTCCCCACTGATGATGACCCTGCTGTCGACCGGATCGACCGGCGCCGGACAGTTGCCCTCGGCGCCCACGATCCCATCGACGACCACGAGGTCGGGCTTGAACAGATACAGCATGTCGACCAGCTTCTGGTCGATTGCCCAGTTGTGGTTGCGCTGTCTGAGGTTGTACGGAATCGTGCCCATCGCGTTCTTGAACCCCAGGGTGACGCCGGTGTACAGGTTGGTCTTCATCTTTGGAAGTGACACGTAGAAGGAATCCCCGGTGACGACGCCACTGAAGATGCGGGGAATGCAGATCTCCTTCTGGACGCGCGCGCGGGGAAGGATGTACCGGTCGACCGGCTGTTCCTCGAGTGCCACAAGACCGACGCCCCGGAGACGTGCCAGCCGATCGATGCCGGCGACATGGAACGATCCCCGTGTCGGCGCCCCCCGCCCCGATGACTCCACGATCGTGATGTCCCGCGTGAACTGCAGAAACCACTGTACGACGGCATCCAGGACGCGCGGGTCCGTGCTTTCGGGGTAGTCGCGTTCCACCATGCCCATGTCGTGATACACGGTGACCAGGTTGGGCTTGATGAGGACACGGCGTTCCTTGATCTTCTCCGCAAAGTGAGTTCGTTCATTCAGCGACGACAGGTTGGCGAAGACCGTTCCTGTTATGGCCTGTACGTCTTCCCGATCCTTCCACATCGGCGTTCCATATGACCGAGGCAGTGCGACGTAGTCATGACGGTAGTCCACATCCGGCGCGTGCGAAATGACAACAGTGCTGTGCTTGCCCACCATGCTCTGCTACCTCATTGTGATGGCGCCCACCGGGCAGGAGTCCGCACAGAAGCCGCAGCCTATGCATCGGTCGGGCAAGGTGAGGACCGGTCGGGCGTGGGGGTTTCGCGAGTCAGACGGTCCAAGGCCGAGGCAGCTGACAGGACATGCCTGGATACAGGCGATGCAGGATATGCACAACGCATAGTCGACTTCAGGCTGCGGCCAGTCTTCGCGTTTCAGCCGGGAACATGTCGACCCTGCACCGTCGACGACGGCATCGGCAGGACATACTCTTCCGCATACTCCACAGTCGATGCACGCGACGGCATCGATCGTATGCCGCCCGCGCAGGGTCCCCCCTATGGCGGTGACGGGGCAGATGTGTGCACACAGACCGCACCCAATGCACTTCTCGTTGATGCTGTGTGCCATGTTCATTCCTCCAGCGATTTCGATGGGATGACCACGTGCTCGTGGATGTCGGTCGACGGCAGCACGCCCTCTTCGATCCCCAATTCCTGCAACGTCTGAGCCGTGGGGATGCCCGTGTCGGCGTCCCAGCCCATGCCGGCCCAGTAGTTGCGCATCAGGACTGCCAGCTGGACTGACCGTCGACGGTTGGCGCCGCGTTGAAGAGGAGGATGGCCTGCCGCCCGGGGGCTGATGGCCAGTGAGGAAAGATCGATGCCCTCGCGTACGTTGAACAGCTGCCGGATGGTCTGGATGCGCTTGCCCGCCTTCATGTACTCCTCGTGCGACAGGTGCCAGCCTGTCGCCGCGTTCAGCCACTCGAACAACGGGAGGCGGTCCACGCCGAGCATCGCACCGAACATGCACAGTCCAGCGCCGTTGTACAGCTGTGTGAAGCAGCTGTTGGCGACGGCAATCGCGGCTTGATCGGCGTCAGCCCGGTACTTGCCGGGCTTGCTGGACAGCAGGGGCGGCTTCGGCAGTCCGGGAAGGCGGGTCCACAGGCGGTACATGTCGTAATAGACCTGGCAGCCGGTCGTGTGGCGCCCAGGGGTGGGCTCCACGCTTGCGTGCACCGCGTAGCCCGGGTCCAGACGCGGGTCGTGCATGGCGATCTCCTGCCCTCCTGCCTGAATTGCGAACGATTCTGAATCATGTCCGAAGTGACGCGCAGCCCGCAGGGACCCATCTGCCAGGAGATCACCGATCCCCTGTCGGTCGATCATAAGCCCGACAAGGCGCTCGACAGCCTTCGCGTCTCCCCACTGCAGCGCCATGTCCCCGGTGTCGGCGGACGTGATGACCCCTTTCTCCCACGCTTCCATGGCCCACGCGATCGTGCCACCGGCCGAGATAGTGTCCATCCCAGCCCTGTTGAGGCGGTCGTTGACGGCATAGATCGCGTTCAGGTCGGTGCACATGAGCAAGGCGCTGAATGCTGCAATCGTCTCGTACTCCGGCTTGTGGGTCTCGGCCCCCTGCCAGCTGCAGATGCCGCCGCAGCCAAGGGGGCACGAGTAGCAGTGGTACTTGCGTTGCTCGTGCACCAGGACGCGGTCCGGATCGATAGCGCTGGACAGCCGTTTGTGGTAATCCAGCTCACTGCCGGACCAATTGCGTACGGGCGCATCGCCCCATTCGACCGACGCCTGATCCATGCCGCACGTTCCCCACTTGCGAAACAGGGGGATGGACAGGCGGCCGTTCATACGCATTGTGGCGGGAAGAAGGCGAAGAAGGGCCCCCAGCAGTGGCATCGCCCGACCTGGCGGCAGCGGGATGCCGTGAGTGACATGGTGAGCACAGGCGCGGCTAAGGCGAACCATCTCCTTCGGGTCCTCGCTCCCGATGAGGTGCGAACCGGATAGGACGACAGCTTTGAGCTTCTTGGATCCCATGACGGCGCCGAGTCCGGAACGGGCAGCCATGCGGCCACCGTCGTTACTGATACCGGCGATGAGCGACAGCCGTTCGCCGGCCGGGCCGATGCACGCGACTGACGGCTGGCGTTTCCCGTCGGAGAGCTTCTTCAGCGCGACCTCAGTCTCGATCGTATCCTCTCCCCACAGTTCTGTCGCGTTCCGCAACTCTGCGTCGTGGTTGTCCGCGTAGAGATAGACGGGATGGTCGCTGGCTCCCTTGAAGAAGATGCCGTCATAGCCGCACTGCTTGATGGCCGGAGACAGCGTTCCCCCGCAGTTGGCGTCACCCCACGTTCCGGTCAGTGGTGACTTGGCGGCGGCCATCCATCGTCCAGTGAACAGGCTGCCAGAGCCGGCCAGCAGACCCGGAACGAAGGCGAGAATGTTGTCGGGGCCGAGGGGGTCAGCGCCGGCGGGGATGTGATCGTAGAGGATGGTCGCAGCGAGTCCGAGTCCGCCGAGGTACGCGCGGTACACCGACTCCGGAACGTCCTCATCGGTACAAGTGCCCGTCGTCAGGTCGACCCACAGGATCCGACCGGAGTATGGTTTCACGTACTTGCCCCCCTGGGGTGTGGTATGTTTTCGTTTGGGACGGAGAGAGTCGAGACTCACCCTCCAGACGCCTCGCACATCATAGTGCCGCCACCGTTCGGTGCAAGATGGGCGGCGGCCTCAGGATGTCGGACGATCTCTCCGGGCGCAGGTATCAAGCGCCCCGGGTCGACACTCTATTGGCGAGGCAGGCTTGCGGTATGGGGTGCGAGGAGTGACACGAGCAAGATCAGAGCTGTCTCGACGAGACCCGTCAAGACGAGTGCGACCAGTGCCACGTTCAGCGAACGCCACCGGTCCCGCCGGTACGCGATGAGGACGAGCAGGACAAACAGCACACTCTGGGCAAGAAGAAACATCTCTATGAGCCACAGTGGGTGGCGCCAGGGCAAGGCGCCCGTGTCGCGTACCCAGACGAACAGGGCATACAGCCCTGTCCCAAGGGCTCCATTCAGCGAGGAGACCAACAGGGCCCTGCCGAATGCTCCGTATCTGCTGCGACACCACCGTGATGCCAGCCACAGCGTGATCGTCATCAGCAGGATGTCCGCCACACGGGCGGGCACGGCCATCAGCCAGGTGTCCGAAAGCAGCCAGGAGAGTAGCATAGGGAGGCCCCAGGACCTGGTAGAGACTAGCGGCCGAAAATGCTCATCAGCATGGAGACGAGGATGAACAGGACCCAGATGACGACACCGATCAGGGCTGCCTTGCTCTGAGACTGATTTCTGCGTGCAGTCCGGCCCTGGTATGACCACGACGTCGTCTGCTGTGCAGGGCTCTGGAGATTCCCGGCCTGACCCCGCGTCCGCTGCACCATCGAGTCGGACAGAGCCTGCAGGAAGGCGGGAAGAGGCGCTGTGCCCTGCTGGTATCCTTGACCGGCGGCAGGCCGCATGTCACCAGGCTCGACCTCGCTTGGCGCGATCTTGTGCGCCAGCATGAACTCTACCTCTTCGCTGCTCCGCGGTGGCGCAGCGTAGTCGATGACAGTCTTGTAGTTGTCTGACTTGTCACGGTCATATCTCGAGTAGATCGGCCCTCGGTCCTTGTTGAGTTCCATAGGTGTCATCTCCCTTGCCACATCGGCGTGTGACGCCGTAGCGATTCCGCTTCCTTATTCTAGCACGTTGTGGATCTCCCGTCACGCGATCCGGTGCCGTGCAGGTTTCGTATGATCAGGTCTGCTCGCGTTCTGCCAGGTATTGTCCGAGTGCTGCGGCATCCTGAGCAGTGAACGGTTTGGCGTCCGCGCTCGAAACGCCATAATACGCGATGAACGCGGCTGCGGCCAGGTGATCAAGCGGTGCGGGCCAATCGGCGGACGCGGATGCGGTCACCGTGCGCTGTGCACTGTCTGCAGTCATGAGCAGGTCGAGGAGGTTGAGGCGAAACATGGTCATTTGGCCGGCGTAGAGCGTCATGAGGTCGCCTGGAACCAGCCACCGGAGAGCGTCATCCAGCCTGATCACCTGCTCGGGAATCGCGCCAGTCGGACGGCGTGCCAGACGGTCACGGAGGACGGCCATCACTCCAAACACGACACCCGTCAGCAACAGACTGCCGATCAGTGCAATTGCGCTCTGGACGCGAGAGGCCATCCCGGCAGTCCCGGGCAGCAGGCTGAGTCCATAGAGGATCCCAAGGTACAGCAGGATGGCATAGGCGGCGGCCCCGGCAACCTGGGTCGGGTCAAATACTGCAGGCCTTCCCTGCAGCTGGAATACGGGCTTCTTCAATCGCACCTCTGTGGGTCGCGGTATCGTGCTGTCTGGCCCGAATGATGGTTGCTGATCCATGCGCTCACCTCATCGATGTGTCGTACCCTTATCTTAGGGTGGAGTCGTCCCGGTTCAACAGACCAGACGCACTGCTTCTCCTCGTGTTTCAGGTGCTACAATATGGTGCAGGGAGGTATGGCATGGGCAAGGGCACACCGAAAACGAGGCGGACGGCACGGAAGCTCCGGCGTTCACACACCCGGGGCTTCACGACGGCTCAGGTCGCCGATATCGCGGGGGCACATCCCAACACGGTCCGACTGTATGAGAAGTGGGGGTTTCTGCGGATACTGCCTCGCAGTACGGGCGGGTATCGGCTGTTCTCGAAGGGCGACGTCGACCAGATGTGCCTTGCGCGAACTGCTCTGCACGGTGGCTGGCCGGGGCACGACGTACGCAAGTCGGCCATCGCTCTGATCCGAAGGGCGGCCTCGGGTGACCTGCATGGCGCGCTGGAACAGGCGGGGCAGCACTTGAAACTGGTGCGGGCGGAGAGAAGGCAGGCTGAGGACGTGGCGGCTATCCTTCAACGATGGGTACACGGTGAAACAGTCCCGACCGGATCAGGCTGTTTGCGGCACATTGGCGATGTGGCTCACGAGATCGGACTCAGCGCGGACTCTCTGCGCGGCTGGGAGCGCGATGGGTTGCTGCGCGTCGACCGAGATGACCATGGCTACCGCCTCTACGGGAACGCCGATGTGGCCCGTCTCCATGTCATTCGCCTTCTTCTGCGTGCCGGATACAGCTCCATGGCAGTCCTGCGCATGTTCCTGAGACTGGACAGCGGCGAGGCCGTGGATGTGCGGAACGTGCTGGACACGCCGCGACCGGACGAGGATGCGCTGACAGCGGCAGACCGATGGCTCACCTTCCTGGGCGAACAGGAGCAGCGGGCCGAAAAGTTAGTTCAGATGCTGACAAGGATGGTATCGACCAAGTCATAACCCTCCATAAGAACTCCAGGGTCGTAGAATGATAGTAGGTCTGCGCAGACCCATTTCGCACCAGAGGAGGAACATCCAGATGACTGACCTTGACACCGCCGTACTTCACCATCTGCATCATCTCGCGGGGGAAATCGGACCCCGCCCCATTGGCTCACCCTCCAACGACAGGGCAGCGGCATACATCGCAACCGTCCTCGCATCCAGCGGATTCGCTGTCGAGAGACAGGAGTATGCCTGCCCCGTGTGGTCACTGGAGGAAGTCTCGCTTGAACAGGATAATGCCCCGATCATCGCTGTTGCCAATCCGTATTCGCCATCCTGTGAACTGACGGCTCGCGTGGTTGTCGCCGCTACGCTGGCCGAACTCAATGAAGCCGACTGCACTGGTCGGATCTGCATCATCCACGGTGACCTGACACGACGTAAGCAACTGGACCCACCGTACGCGATCTACCTGAGTGAGCCTGATCCTGTCGCCACCGCTTTGCTGGCAAAGCGGCCGTCGGCCGTCATCGCTGTCAGCCCGACTCGGTGCGAACCGGAGGCGGTGATCTGTGACTGGGAATTCCCGATCCCGTCGGTGACGGTAGACTGCGAGACCGGTCGAAAACTTCTTCAGAATGCAGCGTCACCAGTACACCTGACGATCCGGTCCACCCGATCGCCTTCCACGACCGCCAACATCGTCGGGACGATGCCCGGGGGGAACAACTCCCACCGACTGGTGTTGTGTGCACATTTCGATACTGGGTACGGCGGACCCGGCGCTTTCGACAATGCGTCCGGCACGGCGGTCCTGCTGGGAGTGGCTGAGTCGCTGAGTGGCGCAGCCCCGGCAAGCAGTCTCGAGTTCATCTTCTTCAGTGGCGAAGAGGCAGGTGGTGTGGATATTGCCGAGTACTTCCGTCATGTCGCCAGCGTAGACGATGTCATCGCCGCCATCAACGTCGACGGTGTCGGGTCATGGGTCGGGGCAACGGGCGTTGTGGCTATGGCAAGTTCTTCGGAACTGGAGGCATCCGTCGCCAAAACGATGCGGGCATTTCCCGGCATCGTCCAGGTGGAGCCGTGGTTCGAGAGCGACCACTCGGGGTTCATGTGGCGCGGCGTCCCCAGTATCCCGCTCACAACCTCTGGATACCCCGAAATCCTTCATGGTGCGGGTGACACCGAGGACCTCGTCGATCCCAACAGACTGAATCAGGCTGCCCGGTTTGTCGGTGAGCTCGTTGACTCTCTGCAGGACAGGACCCCCTCCTGGGCGAGACCGACAGAACAGTAGAGGGACAACTGCCGGGATGGCGACGTTCTGTCGACCGATCCCGCATGTCGAACACCAGACCCCGCCAGAAGTGGCGGGGTCTGGTGTATCGCAGCAGTGATGGAGAGAAGCGATGGGATGGACACACAACTGATGTAACCAGCGCGGACCATGGACGTAATCCAGGTGAGGCGGCATGACCTGCTGGCGGCGTTCTCGGGGTTCAGTCGGGAACCAGGGGAGTACGCGGTACGTCTTGATTATTGAGGACCACACGGTCCCGCAACGACAGCACACTGGAGGACGGCGTCATGATGAACATAGGGAAACCCTTGATCCTGTCAATTGGAACACTGGTCGGACTGGTGTCGATCGTCCTGACCAACCGCCCAGCGCGTGAACGGATTCCAAACGTCGACGGGCGTGAATGTATCGTCAACAGGTGGACGGGCAGAGTCTCCGTCATCGACGCGAGTACCGCCAGTCGGAAGCCTCGCTAGAGGTCCGGACTACCCGACTGCAAGCACTTGCACTTTCTACCGTTTCGCAGCGCGCCAGAGCGTGGCGATCCGTTCTTCCTCTTCGGGAGTCAGCTTGTAGTTGGTGAGGTGTGGTGACTGGACGACGTGCATGTTCCACAGGATCGGGTCTTGCAGGAGGGCTGTCCGCATGAGGCATCCAGCCTCCGGAGTCAGGCGGACGTCGTCGAGGGTGATGTCGACTGACGGTACGGATGGGCCCGGCTGATGACTGATCCACAGTTTCTTCCCCTCGTCCGGGATGACGCGGGCTTCTGTTGTCAGGACCCCATGTGCCACGATGCCGCCGGTGCCCGGCCGGTTGCCGTCCAGACGCCAGATATATACCTCGTCATCCGGGTAGATATCTTCTGCTGCACGCTTCTGCCGCACATGCCACGAGATCTCGGTGTAGTTGCGAAGATAATCATCGAAGGCCGGGAAGTCCTTGGGACTCCCCTGGAACAGCCAGGTCGCCATGTCGTACCTCCTGTATCGTCCGTACCTGACAGTACTGTACATCATCGTCTCCGTTCATCAAGAGACCCGTCAGCACCGCCGCCGGTCTGAACTACCCTCTCCTGCTACAGGTCGCGCGGCCTGCGTCCCTCCCACACCTGCTCCAGGCGAGCTTCTTCGACGGCCGTCAGCTTGTAGTTCGTCACGCTGGGCATGGTGATGGCCTGGAGGTTCCGCAGGATCGCGTCCTGCATGATATCGGACCGCAGCAGACACCCTGCACGAGGAGTCAGGCGGACGTCGTCCAGCCGGACCAGGACCGTCGGGATGGAGATCGGGGGTTTCTTGCGCAGCCACGTGACGAAGTCCGGGTCGGGCCGTACGATGGCAGGCCCCGAAAGGATCCCGTGGGCGACAATGCCTCCTGTCCCAGGCGAACCACCATCTGACCGCCAGATATAGACAGGGTCACTCAGATGCATCTCTGGAATCAGCAGCTGCTGATGGATGAACCACGGAATGTCACGGTGGGTCTTCAAGTACGCGTTGACGTCGAAATCCCGCGGGTTGCCCCGAAACAGCCATGTCGCCATCTACTGCCTCCTGATCGGTCTTTCTGCTGCACATTCTATGCCGGCAACTTCTCCTTGCAAGGCGAGAGAGCCCCCAGGTCTGCCTGTTGCAGCCGGCGAGTCAGGGGGGCGCGCGCAGACAGGCCGGGTCACTCGGCCGGATGTTGAGACCGCAGGCTGTCTTGTTTCCATGCAGACCTTTTTCCGGTATCATGAAAGCGCGACACACATCCGCGAGGTGATCCATGAATCAGGACGACCAGCGCAAGGACTCTCTCTCAATGGTGTCTTCAGCAGACAACTCCCGCTCTGCCGTCAGCAAGAGGTGGACGGTCCTCCTGGCCGGGTTTCTTCTTGCTCTCATGGGAGGGCTATCCTATACCTGGGGAGTCAACATCCGCCCCATCGCGCAGCGCTTTGGCTGGAGCACGGTGCTTGCGACTGCCCCATTCACCATGTTCATGGTTGTGTTCGCCATCGCCATGGTGCCAGCTGGAAAGCTGCAGGACAAGTTCGGACCCCGTCGCGTTGCAGGTGCAGGCGCACTGCTGTTTGTTGCAGCATACGGTCTCTCTGCACTGGTAGGCCGCTTTCCATCTGCTGGATGGCTGATCGCGACATACGGCGTGCTGGGAGGCATAGCATGCGGGCTGACGTATGCCTGCGTGGCGCCTCCTGTTCGAAAGTGGTATCCAGACCGGCCGGCGTTTGCAGTCTCAGTAAGCGTCATGGGATTCGGGCTGGCTGCTCTCTTCTTTGCACCCTTGAAGGCAGCGGTGCTGATTCCCAGGTTCGGAATCGAGGGGATGTTTCTCATCGAAGCGGCCATGACGGGGTCGGTATCGATCCTTGCGGCCTGCCTCATACGCAATCCCCCATCGGGGCTTGCTGACCTGCCCCATGCCGCCACGAGGTCTGCACAGCATGTCCGTGATGCTTCTCCGACCGAAATGGTCCACGATCCGGTGTTCTGGCTCCTGTGGGCCGGACTTGCACTTGTCGTCGCCGGCGGGTTGATGAGTATCGGGCTGATCCCATCCTTTGGCAGCCTCGTGCTGGGCTTGACGCCGTCGCGAGCAGCCCTTGCAACCTCGGTCTTCGCTGGCGTCAACGGATTTGGCAGACCGCTCGCAGGGTTCATGGGCGATCGCTTTGGCAGCGGGCGGGTCATGATCGTCACCTGTGTGCTCGAGGCAGCCGCGTTCTTCCTGTTCACGACAGTTGCCACAGATCGGGTCTCACTGTATATCATGTCAGCATTCCTGGGGTGGGGAATGGCCGCGACGCTGGCGCTTTTCCCCACGCTGACGGCCTCGCGTTTTGGCACGGCCCACCTTGGAGCGGACTACGGCCTTGTGTTTACTGCATTTGGGGTGGGAGCACTTGCCCCGACACTTGGAGCGCTTGTCTATGATGCCACGGGAAGCTATGCTCCAGTCTTCTTCTCGGCAGGAGCCCTGGCGGCTGCGGCGCTGGCACTGTTTGTCGTTCTTCGGCGCAAATACCACGTTGCCTAGTCTGCTCGCCTTGTCGTGTCATGCCTGCCAGCCAGGACAAAACCCCCGCGCGAGGCGGGGGTTCTTGCTCGGGTCGTATGCCGGCAGAGGCTAGAACTGATAGGTGACGCTGACGCTGATGAGGACATCCATGGTACCGGCTTCGACAGGGGCCGCCGCACTGTCCGGGGCAGCCATTGCCTCACTCCTGTACATCGGGTACGGGGTATAGCTGTTCTCATTCACGACGACGGTCTGAACCGACAGGATGGCCTTGCCGGCTGCCTTGGCGACCACGTCCGCCCGCTTGCGGGCGCTGACCATGGCGAGGTCGAGAGCGGTAAGCCTGGTCTGCTCGAGGGTCGCGTCATCGACGTCGAAGGAGATGCCGCCGACCGTGTTGGCGCCGTTGTCAGCAACAAGGCTGACGATCTTGCCGGCGTCCTTGATGGCGCGGACGGTGACGACCATGCTGTGGTTCA